>NZ_JAMYMZ010000083.1:0-16478 GCF_040318825.1 Mesorhizobium sp. M1006 | reverse complement strand
TGTGGCGGAGGCAAGCTGGGTTTGGCCGACCCGAAAGGGGTCAGGGCGGCTCCGCCACATAATCTCGCCCGACGCATAAGAATGGTTATGTGGCGCGCCACATAACCGTTCAGCGGCGCCGTCTACGTCTTCCGGGCGACGCGCACCGACCGGATCAAGCTGATCTTTTGGGACGGCACCGGCGTTTGCCTCTATGCCAAGCGCCTGGAGGACGGCGAGTTCCGCTGGCCGAAAGTACAGGACGGCGTGATGCGGCTTACGGCCGCGCAACTGTCGGCAACCGCCAGCCGGATGGACGGTTTTACTGAAAAGCTGCTCGCCGAGACCGGGCTTTTCGCAATGGTGGTTAAGGCGGAGAGGGGACCGGCGGCCATCGAGTCGATTCTCAGACACAAAACGCCCTATCTTATCGCAGTGGGTGGCGCTGCGTACCTGATTTCAAAATCGATCAAGGCGGCACGGCTCGTTGCCTTTGAAGATCTGGGCATGGAAGCCATCTATGAATTCGAGGTGCAGGACATGCCGGTCATCATGGCTGTCGATATTGAGGGGAACTCAATTCACAATTCCGGGCCTCTTGAGTGGCGTAAGCGCATGGCGGCCGACAGCATCGCACGCAACATCGGCGTTTAGTCTTGGGCGATCCGGCCATCTCAGCGCCGGATTCTGGGCCGTAGCGGTAACATGAGCGGCATTTTGCACTACCCAGCGGCGAGCCCGATAAGAAAGGCCTTCAAGCCGAATGCGCCGGTGTAAACACTGCATCTGACTGTTCCGTCCACGCGATCGATGCTCGGATGCTGTCGAGTGTGCCAATCAGGTAAAGCAGCGGAGATTCAAAAGAATGCACTCGACAACCCACTCTGGCGCGTTGCGGGCCGGGGAGCGGATGTCGTCCACTACATTCGGTCACTTCAATTAATGACAGAATTGATTCGGATCAATTGCGCTGTCGACCACCGCTTGAGAGCAAGGTCATGAAGTCGAAATCTGATCCTGTGCGCCTAGAAAAAGGGCGCGCGAGGCGCCCTTCATTTCCGATCGGCTATCAGCAGCCGCCTTCAGCTTTCGTTGTTAGAAGCGGTAGGTCACACCTGCGCCTATCAACCAGGGATCGAGCTCCGCCTTTCCCGTCAGCTTCGCGCCGTCGACCGTGACGTCGAAGTCTGGCTTGAGGAAAAGCTTCTTCACGTCGAAGTTGACGCCCCAGTGCTGATCCACCATGTAGTCGAATCCCACCTGCAGCGCGGTGCCGAACGTATTCTTAACCTTGAGAGCATCGGCGCTGCCGGCGTCCTGGTTATAGAAGATCGTGTAGTTCACGCCGGCGCCTACATAGGGCTTGAACGCGCCGAAATCGGTAAAATGATACTGCAATGTGAGCGTGGGCGGCAGCAGCCAAACCTTGCCGATATTGCCCAGCGCGCCGATCGCTCCTTGGCCCTCGATGTTGGCATAGGTGGTGCCGAGTATGAGCTCGGCGGCGATGTTGTCCGTGAAGAAATAGGAGATATCGAGTTCCGGGATCACGGTGTTCGAGTAGGAAAGACCGGAGCCTGACACTGCATTGACGTAGCCCGAATCCTCGGTGATGACCCCCAACCCACGCAGGCGGAGTTGCCAAGGACTTGGTTCTTGCGTGACCGAGGCTCCTGCCTGCGGGACGCTCGCGGCTTGCGCAAGGTCCGCCGCGACGGCCTGCTGTCCCATCACGATGAGGACAACGGCCGCTGTTACTCCCCGTGCCGCGCGCATTTGGTTTCTCGCCATGATATTCTCTCCTTGCTCTTCAGAAAATGTGGACCGAACTACGAAAAATCTTGATTGGCGGAGCGCTCATGCGCAATTTGCGTGGGAACGCGCACACATTATTCGCGCCGTGCTCGCAACCATTGACCTGTACCCACTGATTGAAACGTTGCTCTTTGTCTGGGTCCCGCTGACCTATCGAACGCCATCGGCTTGCCAGCCGATCGCACTGCGAACGAAATTGGTGCCCAAGGCAATGAATGCGGCCCGCTCCCGATTGTTCTTGCCGTAGCCGTGCCCGCCCGCGCCGGGCTCATAGAAGTAAGCGGGATAGCCAAGAGCCTGCAGCTTTGCGGCCATCTTACGCGCGTGGCCCGGGTGGAGGCGGTCGTCCCGCTTCGTGGTGGCAAGCAGGATCGGCGGATAGGGCTGTCCCGGCGTCGCGACGGGATAAGCGGAGATTTCCTTTAGGAAAATCCATTCCTCCGGCTTGTCGGGATCGCCATATTCGTCAATCCAGCTCGCGCCCGCCAAAAGCTTGGTGTAGCGGCGCATGTCGACAAGCGGCATTTTGCAGAACAGCGCGCCGAAGCGCTCAGGATAGCGGGTAAGCATGTTGGCGATCAGAAGGCCGCCATTTGAGCCGCCCTCGGCGGCAATCCGCCTCGGCAGCGTAATGCCCCTTCGCACGAGGTCGGCGGCAACGGCGGCGAAATCGTCATGGGCGAGACGCTTGCCCTCCCTGCGCCCGGCGTCGTGCCAACGGGTGCCGAACTCTCCGCCGCCCCGGATGTTCGCCACCACGCACGTGCCGCCGCGTTCGAGCCACAGCTTGCCGAGCGAGGAGTTGTAGTGGGGCAGGAGCGATATGCCGTACCCGCCGTAGGCGGTGAGGTGAACCGGGGCATCCCCGTTCCCGTTCGCCGGACCGACCTGCGTGTAGGGGATCATCTCCCCACCGGTCGAGACTGCCTCGTGGCGCGTGACCACCAGCCCGGATGCGTCGAAATTCTCCGGGTTGCGCTTCAGGATTACTGGAGCGCCGAGAGGCGCCGCGGCATTGAGGTCTAATAGGAGAAGCTTCCGCGGCTTGATCGGGTTCTGAGCCGAAACGAGGACCTCTCCGTTGGTCTCGAGATGTTCCGCATCGAGCGACCGAAGGTGAACAGTCCCTTCGGCGGGCACGGTGTCCAGCACTCGGCGCGTCCATTCCTCGCGGTCGGGGGTGAACATGTCGAAACGCGGAACGAGGTAGACGAGGTAGGAGATAATGAGCTTCCCGTTATTCCAGAAGAATGACTGCAGGGAGCGCCTGTCGCCTGGTTCAAAGAGGGTGGCAAAACTGCGCTCGCCGGCGATGAAGCAGGAAAGCGAGATACCGTCAGCGCGTCCGCGGCATGGGTCGTCCCTCCCACTGTCCACGGCTTGCCCGGCTTTACCGCCAGCCAGTCGCCGAAGCCGCTCCACGAGGCGTCCCGAGGAAGGTCGATCCGCATCTTCGGCCCGCTCCTGTCGCCAATTCGGCCGATCTTCTCAAAGAAGGTCGCCTGCTCAATGAACCAAAGGCGCTCGCTCTCGGCGGTGCGGTCCAGATGGCAGGACACGCCGAGGGATTCGGGACCGGTCTCGAAGATTACCGGCGCGGTGAGCGGATCCGCGCCACGTTTCCACAGCCGCACGATGCGCGCGTAGCCGCAGCGGGTGGCCATGCCATCACCAAGCGCACTGGAAAGCAGAAGCGTGTCAGGATCGAGCCAATTTACCCCGCCCTTGGTCTCCGCGAGGTTGAAACCGTCGGCGACGAAGCTAACAGACTCCAGATCGAATTCGCGATGCACGACCGCCTCGCTGCCGCCGCGCGAGAAGCGTAGAACGGCTCTTTCCCGTCTCTCTGGCTCGATCGACGCGCCCCCCCAGACCCAGTCCTCTCCGTCGCTAGCGGCGAGGGCGTCCACATCGAGCAGGAGCTCCCACTGGGGATCCGCCTTCATGTAGGCGGCAAAGGTGGTTCGGCGCCACAGTTCGCGCGGGTTGCGGGCATCTTGCCAGAAATTGTAGAGGTAGTGACCGTGGCGGGTGATCAAGGGAATCTTGTCAGGACGGTCGAAGATCGCTGTCAGGGCCGCGCGGTCCCGCTCGAATTGCGTTCCACCGAAGTGCTCCAGTGTCCTGGCCGACTGGCTGGCGGTCCAGTCAAGTGCCCGTTCGCCTTCTATATCTTCAAGCCAAAGATAAGGATCATCGTCGGGAGCATTCAGCGTTGGGCGAAAATCGAATGCGGTCATGTCCGTGCAACCTGAAGAATGAAAGCGCAAAGGCTTCCGTCCGCTCGGGAAAGCTCATTGTTTGCGGCGGCGAGCGCATGCTCGGCGAGCGTGATCATAGGATGAGTTCTTCTCAGTTGGTGCGACGCGGCAGTGCGTTTGCGCATAGGACTGCATGTGTCGTGCCAACCAGGAAAATCGTTTCAGAACAATCCGTAACTCTGATGGCGCTGTGTCTCATGTCCGACATTGTCGAAGGTCCGACCATGACTGCTTCCGTAAGCGCATTCTCGATCTCGTGCGAGCTCGCAGGACGCTGCAAAACTCAAGCAGTGAAGGTCACAGCGAAAGCTGGTTGGGACGCGACATCTTCGCTCCAAGACGCTTCACGTACAGGGCTTCGATCGGCAGATACCCATGAGTTTGGCGTACGATCTGAGCGACAAAGACCGGCTGCGCGTATGATCTACACACCGCCCGCGGAAAAAATCGGGGGACCCGAGGAAAAGGGGTTGGGTTAAGCCGTGGACATCAGGCAGTTAAGATACTTTGTCGGCGTCGTCGAAGCCGGCAGTTTCACGAAGGCAGCTGCGACCCTCAACGTTGCTCAAAGCGCTCTAAGCCTGCATGTGCGTCAACTGGAGGAAGGATTCGGCACCCAACTGCTGGTTCGCGACAGGACCGGTATCAGCGTTACGGCGTCCGGAGACAAGCTGCTTGAGCACGCGCGGACCATCCTGAAAGAGATTCAGCTCACTGAGGCGGAACTTACCAATACGGTGGCTGCTCCTTCCGGAGAGGTGACCATTGGCATTCCGTCCGGAGCCGCTCGCGTCCTTAGCGGTCCCCTGCTTGAATTGGTAAGAAGCGAATTGCCGAGGATCTCGCTCAAGATGATCGAGGGCATGACGGGACCGCTGGAGGAGTGGATGGCTGCTGGCCGTTTCAATCTGGCCGTCCTGTACCGGACTGCCGAGAGCGTGGGGCCAATGACGGTACTGGCCCGCGAAGAGTTTTGCCTGGTGGTGCCGCCTGGTCAACCGCCTTTTGAAGATTCGATACCGCTGGCCGACCTGCACGCATTTCCGCTGGCGGTTCCCATGCGCAACAATAATGTCAGGCGTTCGGTGGCAGACGTCGTCGTGCAGCACGGTTGCATGCTGGACGTCAGGTTTGAAGTGGACTCCCTCTCGACGATCATCGATATGGTCATGGAGGGAAAGGCCTATTCTATTTTTGCCCCGTCGGCCGTTCAGAAGGAAGCCTCGCAGGGAGAGGTCCGGACGGTCAAGATCGTTGATCCGGTGATTACCCGGTCCGTCGTACTTGCGGTAAACCCGAAGGATGAGCGTTCTCCGGCTGTCTCTGCGGTCCGCAAGATCATCCCCAAGGTCGCCAAGACATTGATTGAGAGCCGGCGCTGGTCAGCCACGGCACCGGACGCGGCCTGACGCCCCTCAATCAACGGGCAAAATGCCACCGCTCTTTCTGCGGAGCGCAGCCGCAAAAGCCTAGTCATCGCGGCGCGCAAAGATGGTGGGAAATTCTCTTAGCAGCCGCCCGGATCCTGGCAGCGAAGGTTGGAGCGACAGCCAGGAACCTGTCGGCCGAACAGGAAAAAAACGATCGCCGAAGCGATAGCCGAGTAGGCGTGCTGAAGTGCGGCGATCGCGCCCGCCAGCCGATCACCGGGATGCGGTGGGCCAAGCCGCGACCTCTCCGGATTGTCAAAACCGGTCACGCGAACACAGTTTGCGTCACGCCTTCGCCGTCCATCTGTTGGAGGCCGGCGCCGACCTGCGCACCATCCAACTGTTGCTCGGTCACAGGAGCCTCGCGACCACCGCCCATTACCTGCGCATCGCCACCAACAAAGTCTGCGCCACCTCAAACCCTTCGAGCTTTTGCCGCGTCCGGCGCCCACCGCGCCGCCGCCTGCCAAGCCGCAATACTTTTGAGCGGCGCGGCAATGGCCCGCTCGGCCGGAAGTGGCGGATATCTACCGCTGCTACGGCGAAGCCTATCGCGCACAGCATGACGCCTGGCTGTCGATCATCCAAATGCGCTGGGCCACATATGTTCCCCCATGTTCCGGCACGATCCTGTTCTGATATACGATCATCGCCGCTGGTCCGGCTATGATCTTTTTGTCTGTCAGAATGGGTCAGTATGTCGGCGGGCACAGCACAGGGCTGCCTGACAGATCCCTGCAAAGACGGCGGTCCGGGGGCCGTGACTCCGGATCGTGTCGAGACAGGCAACGCTAACCGATGACTACACACGGCGGTAAATCGCTTTCATCCGCGACTGGCAGCCAGTCTATGATGGATATCTTCGCCTAGGCTGGAGGATGATGACGCGACGCAGAGCAGGGCCTGCGGAATAAGGCCCGTTGGAATCCTGGTATCCGCGATTATTAGGGTTTTCAGCGGATTCACGCAGAGATCACTCGCCCCGCAATCTGAGGCGCCAACCTGCCTGGTTCCACGGCTAAACTTAGGCCGGCGAGCACGACATCGCACCAGCCTTAGCACAATCTGTCAGGTCACTTGCTACGGAGCGTATCTCGTTTCCAGATTAAAACCATACGCAAACTGAATTTGACCCAGCCCGCTCGGCCGCTGGAGTATCCCTAGTCACAGAGGATCACGATCCGGGCGGCCCGGTCGCTCGGATCCAGGGAAAAATAGGACGAGATCAATTGATGGGCATTTCGTTAGGCCCCAGACGACGCAGCAAAAGATAATTCGCTCACTGACAACACTCGGAACATTTTGCCTTGCGGTGCAAAAACCGAACCAAATCGCTCAAAAGGGGACTGATAGATGACGATCTCTCGACGCAATCTCTTTAAGGTGGGTATCGCCGCTGGAGCGGCTTTGTCGATCCCTTCCGTCCTGCGGGCGCAGACATCACCGACCCCCGATCGGACGGTCCGCGTGGTGATAGAAAACCTCAGTGTGTTCGATCCGGTCGCTTCAACGTCTGGCGGCACCGCCACCCATGCCTGCTTGATATACGATACGCTGTTCGGGGTTGACTCCAGGTTTGTGCCGCATCCGCAGATGGTGGGCAAGTGGGAGGTTTCCAACGACAAGAAGACCTATACGTTCGAGCTCCGCGATGGTTTGGGGTGGCACGACGGTACCCCCGTCACCGCGGCGGACTGTGTGGCCTCGATCCGCCGCTGGGGCCAAGTGGCTCCCGGCGGGCAGTTGCTCATGGCGCGAGCCAAGGATATTTCGAAAATAGGTGACAAGGCCTTCACAATCGCGCTCAATGAGCCGTTGGGGGCTGTGATCGACATCCTGGCTTTCCAAGGGCCGTTCATCATGCGCGAGAAGGACGCGAGTCTTTCTCCAACGCAGCAGGTGACTGCGAATATCGGATCGGGGCCGTTCAAGTTCAATCACGCTCTTGCCAAGCCCGGCGCGAGCTTCACCTACGATCGCAATGAACAATACGTCCCGCGTAACGAGGCGCCCGACGGATTGGCCGGCGGTAAGATCGTCAAGGTCGATCGCGTCATCTGGGAAAATATTGGCGATCAGCAGACTGCCTTCGCGGCCCTGCAAGCGGGTGAGATTGATTTCATTCAAATCCCGCCGACCGATCTTTTGCCAGTCATCCAGGGCGATCCCGACCTTGAACTCCAAGTTCTGAACACGACCGGCGCTGACATGTTCGCGCGCATGAACTGTCTGCAAAAGCCCTTCGATAACGTGAAGGCACGCCAAGCGATGCTTCACCTGATCGACCAGGAGGCTGTGTTGCGCGCCGCGTATGGCGACCCAAAATACTTCCGCACCGTCACTTCGATGTTTGGAAACGAAACGCCGGTGTCTAATGACGAAAATACGGGATGGTTCAAAAAGGGCGGCGACCCGGAGAAAGCCAAGCAACTCTTCAAGGAGGCCGGATATGCCGGCGAGAAAGTCGTCATCCTGCAGTCCACGGACTGGGCGGAGGCAAGCAATGCCTCTCAGGTTGTAGCAGCCGCATTGCGGAAGATTGGGGTGAATGCCGAGCTTGCGCCGAGCGACTGGGCGGGGCTTGTCGCCCGCCGGGCGAAGAAGGACCCTGTTGAGAACGGCGGCTGGAGCATCTTCATAACGACCCAAGATGAAGCGACCACTGGCACTGTTATCTCCGATTCCACTCTGCCCATGATGGGCGAAAAAGGCTGGTACGGCTGGCCCCAGAACGACGAATATGAAGCTCTTCGGACTAAATGGGCAGACGTGGGAGGGCTCGAGGAGCGCAAGGCGCTGGCCCGCAAGATGCAGCGAATATGGTGGGACTATGTGCCCCAGGTTCCATTGGGTCAACATGTCGTACCGATCGCGCGCCGCAAGACTCTCACAGGTCTTATTATCGGCACGGGGCAGATCGTTCCGATGTGGAACATGCAGAAGGTCTCGGCCTAATGGCTGCGTACGTCCTTCGCAGATTGGTCTCGACTATCGCCGTTATGGCGATGGTCGGAGTGTTCATCTTTCTGCTCCTCAGGCTCGCACCGGGCGACCCGGCGGCGATGATCGCCGGCAAGTCAGCCACGGTGGAGCTGATCGCCGGCATCCGTGAACAGCTGGGCCTGAACGATTCTGTACCGGTTCAGTTCATGCATTGGGTGCGGGACATGATCGGCGGCGATTTCGGCATCTCGATCTTTTCCGGACGACCGGTCCTCGATCTCATCTCGCAGCGGCTTGAACCGACCCTTTCGCTGTCAATCCTGACGATGATTCTTGCAGTGACGGTCGGGGTCTCGTTCGGCATCCTTGCCGCGTGGCGAACCGGCGGGTTCGTCGACCGGCTGCTCACGGCTTTTTCGGCACTCGGGTATTCCGTCCCGGTCTTTGTTATCCGCTATTTCCTCATCTATTTTTTTGCTATCAGGACACTCTGGCTGCCGGTTCAGGGCTATGTGTCGATCAATAATGGCCTCGGGCCTTGGTTTGTGCACCTGATCCTTCCCACTGTGGCTCTAAGTCTTGCCTATATTGCGTTCATCGCCCGGGTTACACGGGCGAGCATGCTCGAGGTCTTGTCGGAAGACTATATGCGAACGGCCGCCGCCAAGGGCGCTTCGTTCTATGCCATGCTTTTCCACCATGCGTTGAAAAACGCCGGCGTCCCGATCCTCACCGTCATCGGCACCAGCTTCGCCTATCTGATCAGCGGGGTCGTTCTAACGGAACTTCAACATACCCGGCATCGGCCGCCTGGTCGTAGATGCTATCAACAACCGTGACTATCCCATTATTCAGAGCGTGCTCATCCTGACTTCGGGTCTGTACGTCCTTATCAATCTCACGGTCGATCTTGCCTATACCCTGATCGACCCACGCATCCGGTATTGATATGATGATTCCCTCCGCAACACTCGAAACCCGCGCCGTCGGCTCCGGTAGGACTTTCCAGTCTTGCGCGTCTGGCAAGGCGGGATCCACTGGTCCTGGTCGGCAGCGGTCTTCTGATACTGCTGATGATTCTGGCACTTGCCGCCCCGTTTTTGCGCCGGAGATCCAGTAAACATGGATCCTTTTCAGCGTCTTCAGCCACCTTCCGCCGCAATGTGGTTTGGAAGCGATAATCTCGGGCGTGACGTGTTTGCCCGAACGATCTTCGGTGCTCAGATCTCCCTTATGGTGGGATTGCTGTCGGCCACGTGCGCGGCTCTACTGGGGCTCCTCATCGGCATCCTCGCGGGCTACAACCGCACATTTGACAACATTATGATGCGGGTCATGGACGGCCTAATGTCGATCCCGACGATTCTTTTGGCGATTGCGCTTATTTCTTTGACTGGTCCCGGGATTGGCGTCCTTATTGTAGCCATTGCGATTCCCGAAACGCCGGCGGTCGCACGATTGGTTCGATCGGTGGTGCTCAGCGTTCGGGAGCGTCCCTATGTGGAGGCCGCGCTCTGCGGTGGTGCGCGCCTGCCAAAGGTTCTGTGGCGGCATATACTTCCGAGTACCCTACCTGCGCTGATGGTCCAGAGCGCCACTGTTTGCGCGAGTGCGATTCTGACCGAAGCTGGGCTGAGTTTCCTGGGCGTGGGCGTGCCTTCAGAAATCCCCAGCTGGGGCAACATGATCTCAAGCTCTCGGCTATTTCTTTCTATCGCGCCAATGACAGTCTTTGCCCCTGGCGTCTGTCTTGCCGTCACGGTTCTTGCGGTCAACCTGCTCGGGGATGGCTTGCGGGATATGTTCGATCCGCGCGCAAAGCGTAGGCGCTGACATGCAAATGCAAAATGCGATAAACCATGGCGTACTTCTCGACGTTCGAAACCTTGAAACCCATTTTTACGGCGAAGAGACCGTCACCCGCGCCCTCGGGGGCATCAGCTTCCAAGTGATGAAAGGCGAAACGCTCGGTGTCGTCGGCGAATCAGGGTGCGGGAAGAGCGTCACTGCCCTCTCCATCCTTCGGCTGCTGCCGAAGCTGACCGCCAGAACTGTAGGTGGCGAGGTCCGCTTTCAAGGACAAGACCTTTTGAACTTGTCCGAGCAGGAGATGCGAAAGATCCGCGGTGGCAAGATCGCCATGATCTTCCAGGATCCGATGACCAGCCTCAACCCTGTTTATACGGTCGGCAAGCAGATCGCCGAAGCGGTGCGGATTCACACGAGGGTCTCCCGTTCGAGTGCGATGTCAAAGGCTGAAGAAATGCTCCGCTTGGTCCGGATCGCGGACCCCGAGCGTCGCGTCAACAACTATCCGCATGAGATGTCCGGCGGCATGCGGCAACGCGTGATGATTGCGATGGCTCTGGCCTGCTCGCCTGAACTATTAATCGCCGACGAGCCGACGACCGCACTCGACACCACCATCCAAGCGCAGATCCTGCGTCTGATCGTCGATCTGAAAGAGCGCACGGGGACTGCAGTGATGTTCATCACACTTCGTGGCCGAGACATGCCAGCGCATGATCGTCATGTATGCGGGTCAGATCGTCGAGCAAGCGGCTGTGACGGATCTGTTCGCATGCTCTCATGGGCTCCGTACCTGACCGGCGACTGGGGCGACGGCGTCGTCTGCCAGAAATTCCTGGCATTGTGCCGAGCCTGCGCGAGCCGACCGTTGGGTGCAGCTTCGCGCCCCGGTGCCCGTTTGCGATCGACATTTGCCATGAGAATACGCCCGTTCTTAGGGACGTCAGGCCAGGTCACGCCGCCGCTTGCTGGCGCTCAAAAGAGCTAGTAGGCGCATGAGCCGTCCTTTGCTGAAAGTCGAAAACCTGACCAAACACTATCCGCTCAGCGCGGGAATCTTGAAGAAGAGCATTCCGGTGGTACGGGCAGCGGAGGATGTGTCCTTTTCTGTCGAGGCAGGAGAGACGCTTTGCATCGTCGGCGAATCCGGCTGCGGCAAGTCCACCGTTGCACGGCTCTTGATGCGGCTTGTGGATCCGACTGCCGGCCGCGTGTCGATCGACGGCATCGATATTGCTAGCCTCAAGAAGCACGAGCTTCGCGCGTATCGCCGTCGGTTGCAGATGGTGTTTCAAGATCCTTATTCGTCGCTAAACCCGCGTCTCACCGCCGGACAGATCATCACCGAGCCTGTCGAAAATTATGAGCGCCTCAGACGCAAGCAACGCCAGTCCCTTGCCACGGACCTTCTCCAGAAGGTGGGAATGTCGCCCGAGATGATGCACAGGCTCCCGTCCGAGTTATCGGGCGGCCAGCGCCAGCGGCTCGGCATTGCCCGGGCACTGGCCCTCAAGCCCTCGCTCATTATCGCCGACGAGGCCGTGTCGGCGCTTGACGTCTCCGTGCAGGCACAGATCCTCAACCTGCTCATGGATCTGCAACAACAGATGGGTATCGCCTTCGTCTTCATTTCGCATGATCTCGGCGTGGTGGAGCATATCGGGCACCGCGTCGCGGTCATGTATCCTCGGGCGGATCGTGGAACTTGCCCCATGCGAGGCCCTCTTTGCCAAGCCCGTCCACCCCTAAACGGAGGCGCTGATCGCAGCGGCACCTGTGCCGGATCCCGCGCGGGTTCGGCTAGGGGCGCCCATCGATGGCGAGGTGCCAAGCCCGATCAACCCACCGAGCGGCTGCGCCTTCCATCCGCGCTGCCGCCTCGCGGTTGAGCGTTGTCGCATGGAGGTCCCACCTTTAGAAGCGATGGCAGATGGGCGCGTTGTGGCCTGTCATGTCCGCGCTCCGGCCACAGGCATCTCCTCCCACGTCGCAATATCGGGCGATCATTCTTTTCTTCATATCGAAGAATAGCAGAGCTGAAGGGCGTCGCTGCATTGCTAACAGGTACAACAAACCGAACGCCGTTGGAATCGAACCGAGATATGGAGAGCCCGCCAGCTCCGCCATCCTCGGAACCCCTGTTAAAGGGCCAAGATGGCCATTTAGCCTTGCAGGTTAATTTCCAAAGTAGTGCTAGGCTGAAGCGACATTCATTGATGATGAAGCTTAGGAAGTGGTGCTGCGGGCCACCGGCTAGTGTTCAATTCCGATCTGTCGAGCTAATCTCTTCCCAAGTCGCGGCCGCGGACCTTTCCATTCGACTCTCTAGAGAGAGTCCGTCCGCGGCCAACCCGCCTACGGCGTGCGTCTTTCATAACTGCTGCCCACGCAAGCTTGGCCCAATTTGTGAGACCCTGGAGCCGCCGCAGAACGAAGTACAACCGGGCCATGTCATCCGTACGGATCAGACTACGGACATCGGCCAGAACGATGCGGAACATGGTGATGGCCGCAGAGCCTTCTGCCACGGGCCATAGCCGTGGAGGCACGCGCGGTCCCGTAGATGTCGTAGAGCAACCTGGTCTTGGAAACCTTGTGGCCGATCACAGGCCATGCCTCCTGCACGAAGCTGTCCCGGTCCGGAGCCATGATGCTGGAGGGTGTGGGAAGCGTGCAAGCAGCGCCAGGAACCAGTCGGAGCGGCTGTTGGCCAGCAAAGTGCTCGATCTCAGGAAAGTACACGGCAGGTAATGGGTCAGGATCCGGTGCCAGGTCTCGGTCTTGGCTTTCGAGATGCCGCATGCGACCTTCTCACGGCTGTTGCGGCTGCTTGATCCGGAGGCGTTCGGACGTGCGTTTGCTGCCTTTGCCGCGGGCTTCGCGCGTGAACGTTTCGCATCTGGCCGTGCATCTGTGCGGGTCGGCGCAGCATGCCTCGAAGTATCGGCGGCTACAGGGTTCTTTCAGTTCGTGCGGCTCGACCAAGCCGTGGCATGAGCATGCTCAACTTGGAGCGGCCCAAATATCTGGCGCTCGATCGCACCAACTGGAAGCTCGGATCGCGCGACATCAACATCCTGGTGCTGGCCATCGTCACAAGGCGCTTTCGGGTACCGCTGCTGTTCACTCTGCTGCCGCATCAAGGCGACTCCGACACGGGCCATCGCATCGCGCTGATGCGCCGGAATCTCAGCCTGTTTCCCGCCGCCTCCATCCGCGGCTGCTCGCCGATCGCGAGTTCATCGGCGCCGAATGGTTTCCTCAACGAAAACAATCCCCTTCGCCATCCGCATGAAGGTCGACATGACCCTCACCCTCAACGACGGTCACGCGTGGTCGCTCGCCGCGCTCTTGCGGCGCAGGCGAGCTCGATGCGCAACCATCGTCGGGCACGTCAACGGCACGACAGGCACCACGCGCGAACCTCTTCATCTTGCCGCCAAACGCGCCTTGGCAACGGCGAATGGCTGATCGTGGCCACCAATCGCCCCGACCCCAAGCAAGTGCTCAACGACTACCGAAAGAGAATGCTTGTTCGGTGACGCCAAGACACGAGGCCTCAATCTCGAGGACACCCACATCACCAATCCCGAGAAGCTCGCAAGCCTCATCGTCATCGTCATGCTCGCAATCACATGGCCTACCGATGCGCCACCCGGACCATGGGCATGAAGGGCATATACCCCGCAAAAGCCATGGCCGCAGCCAAAAATCATGGTCCCGCATCGGCCTCGACGCGCTCCGGGACTGGATCATCAACAGCCCAAAAGCAGCAGCCCAGGCATGGCTCGCAAACGCAGCCAGAAGACTAATCAGGTCGTCAAAACGGCCATGAATCGTGTACCGTGCAGGCCGAGGTACGGCCAGGCACTGGAAGATCGTCGAAACCGCGCCGGATCGTCAATGGTCGCGACGAAGCCCAGCGCCGTTATCGCCCCGACCCCAGACATTGAGATGAGGTGCCGGACGGCAAGATTGAACCGCGCTAGCGAGCGGACCTTTGCATCGAAAAGTCCGATTTGCTTAAGTATCCCGGCGCGCGCGGATCGTCGGCGAGGCATCCAATTCGACCTCTTCGGCACGCTTAGCGAAGGTGCAGACGATGGGGTAAACCACGCGCTTTCATCCGTGGCAGCCAGTCCATGACGGAAATCTTCGCCAAGGCTGGAGAGGATGACGCGACGCCGATACAGGGCCTGCGGGGTAAGGCCCGTTGGAATGCTGTATCCGCGAATTATCCAAGGGTTTTCATCGGATTCACGCAGACATCACTCGCCTCACAATCTGAGGCGCAACTTGCCTGGTTCCAAGGCTAAATTTAGGCCGGCGAGCACGACATCGCACCGGGCTTAGCACAATTTGTCAGGTCACCTTCTACGGCCCCATCTCGTTTCCATATTACAACCATACGCAAACTGAATTTGACCCAGCCCGCTGGGCCGTTGGAGTATCGCTAGGCACAGAGATCATGCCGAGCGGCTGGTCGCTCGGGTTCAGGGAAAAATAGGAGGAGATCACGTGATGGGCATTTGTAGTCGGCCAAATCAATGAACTGTTTCCGCTGCCTTCGAGCCGATAAACCTCCTGGGAGAAGCTAACAAATGCCCGCCAAATCGCTTGCCCTCGATTTCGACGAGAAGAAGGCCGACGCTCGTCTTGCCTAAGTAGACTATCGCCTGCAGACCGGCTGACCGCCGCCCCATCCACTTGAACCAAAAAGCTCCCTGATGAACGAACCCGATCTCATCCCCGTCTTCGACGGCCATAGCGACACGCTGCTCAAGCTTTATCGCTCGAAAGACGCGGATGTGGAAAAGCTGTTCATCGAGGGGTTGCCGGGAGGCCACATCGACCTGCCGCGGGCGAAGAGGGGCGGCTTTGCCGGCGGCATGTTTGCTGTCTGGCCGACGCCGGTTGAGAAAGTCAGGCGCAGCGCCGAGCCGCCGCGGCCTAGCGACAACGAACCGTTGGCGCCCGAGCTTCCCCGCGCCGAGGCGATCACCTCGACCATCGGCATGGCCTCTATCCTGTTCAGGCTGGAACGCGCGGGCGCGCTGACCGTCTGCCGCAGCGCCGGCGATGTGCGCGAGGCAATGGCGAAGGGCTCAATCGCGGCGGTCTTCCACATCGAGGGCGTAGAGGCGATTGATCCCGAACTTGCCATGCTCGATGTGCTACATGCCGCCGGCTTGCGCTCGCTCGGCATCGTCTGGAGCCGCCCGAATGCCTTCGGCAACGGAGTGCCGTTCCGCTTTCCTTCGTCGCCGGATACCGGGCCTGGCCTCACCGACGCCGGTAAGGCGTTGGTCAAGGCCTGCAACCAGCTCAGGATCATGATCGACCTCTCGCATCTCAACGAGAAGGGCTTTCGCGATGTGGCAGCCCTCAGCGATGCGCCGCTGGTCGCCACCCACTCCAACGTCCATGCAATCTGTGGTCATTCCCGCAACCTCACCGATTGGCAACTCGGTGCGATTCGCGAAACGGGCGGCATGGTCGGGTTGAACTTCGCTACGGGCTTTCTGCGCGAAGACGGCAATTTGAACGCCGATGCCGATCTCGACATTATGGCCCGCCATATCGATTCCCTGCTCCAAGCATTGGGCGAGGACGGTGTCGGGCTGGGCTCGGACTTCGACGGCGCCATGATCCCCTCCGCCATCGGCGATGTTGCCGGCCTGCCGAAGCTGATTGATGCGCTCGTCGCGCGTGGCTTCGGCCACGAGCTGACCGACAAGATCGCCTATCGCAACTGGATAGGCATGCTGGAAAAGACTATTGGATAATGCATGTCGTCCGGCCTGTTGGCTAGCGACCGGCAGCAGATCGATCGAGCAGGGTTTTTGATTATCTCGAGATATTCCTCGGCAAGACTGGCGGCTCCGGAGCCCAAGCCGCAGTTGATCGCGGAGTTCGAGAACATCAAGGCTGGCCCCCACCGCGACGGCCCGATAGAAGTCGAGACAGTGCCGGACGGCATGGTCGCCGAGGAGGCTGACGATGATATCCGAGGCGCTCCTCCTCGCCGCGTGGCGAACTGACGCCTGACGATGAGCAGGATCGATCCGATATTGGCGGCGCCCTTCGAGAGCACCGGATGGCCGTCGACCAGCCTGCATTCGTCCAGGATGCGGATGTAGTCGGCAAGCTGGTGAACCTAGTGGATTGATTCCAACGCTTGGTGCCCGCGTTTGACTGCTGCAATGATCTCATCGGGATCTGCTTTCCAGACGAATGGCCG
>NZ_JAMYMZ010000082.1:0-16569 GCF_040318825.1 Mesorhizobium sp. M1006 | reverse complement strand
CCCCCCACCCCTAAACATATAACTTCCGCCTGCGGCGCTTTGATTCTTTCTTAATACTCGACTTCCTCGTCCCTCTTTCACCCCCCTTGTTGGGGGGGGGGGGCCGCCCCCCGCCGGGGCCCCCCCCCGCCGATGTCACTGGGGGTTGTTCCAGAGGATGACCTTCTTGTTTTCCTCGCCACCCGGGGCGGGAGCGAGATTGCCGAAGATCACGCCGATCTCGGGGGCTTCCAGCTTGACCGAGAGGTACTCCTCGCCCGAACGTTGGGAGGTGCGGTGCCAGCCGGCTCCGATCTCGAAGCCCGTGCGCTTGTTGACGATCCGGTAGTCCGGCGCGTCCTCGCGCGACTTGTTGGTGTTCGGGATGAGGGTGATCGGGGCATTGACCCGGAGCGTGGCAAAGACGCCTTCCATCGAGCCGTCGGACTTGGTGGTGAGGTTTGCGATCGTGGTGGCCATGGTAGTTCTCCTTCGGTTGCATCGGGACCATTCCCGATGGCGCCAAAGGAGAGGGCCGTCCTGCTGCGGTCATCTCGGCGAAAATTCTGGAAAATTCTATTTGCCGAAAAATAGCGGGCAGGCCCTTCGCCTGTCCGCGGACAAAAACAGAAATCGAATTTTCCAGAATTTTCGCCGAGTGTACCCCCAACGGGGGTTGACCGCACAAAGCAGGCGGTCGTCTACAAAGGCGACATGAAACGGGAATGGCCCCGGATGCGAGCGAAGGAGAAGAACTCAGGCCGCCATCGCTTGGCCGACTCTACGCTGCCGGATCGCTGGAACATGCTGCAGCCTCTCGGGTCATGTCGTCGACATCGCCAACCCATCGAACAGCAGCCCGGCGCGTGAACCGCTTGGCATGTTCGGTATTGCGGCAGAGCGGTTTCGAGATCGGGGCCGGCTGGCAGCGGCCTTCACGCCCCTCGGGGGATGATACCGCGCAGTCAGGTTGGATGATCCGGCAAGCCAGCATGTTGTTCGGCACGCCTGCACCCGCTTCAAAGGCGAGAAGCGTCAAGATGATCATCCGCACAACGCCCCGCGGCTCTGCGCGTGGACCGGTTTCGAAAGGGGCCGGCTCCGTCCGCACATACAAGTGGATTAGGCGGCGAGGAGCCGGATCAACATATCTGATTGAACCCGCCGGGCTGTCAGGGGGACCGCCCGTACATCATCTTGGCAACGCCCGACGCTCGTCCGGCGTCATGCGGGCTTCGGCTTGGCGGCGAATGTCCGGACCGACATGGCGGAGCATGGCGCACCAGTCTTCCACATTGTACGTCGTCGCCATGCTGCCCCTGGCCAGATCGTAAATGACGCACGGCTTCTTCGCGATGGCGAGCCGAAGCACGTTGACGGCCGTCCCGGGTGATGCGCCATCCCAGATCATCATGCCAAAGTCGGCGCGCCGCGCCATCTCCCGGTCTTTGGCAGCGTGGAACCAATACCCGTGAGCGCCTTCAGGAGACGGGACATGGTAGGCAGCCCAGTCGCCCAGATTGTTGCGAGGTTCCTTGCCCGCATGGAAGACCCCGACATGTTCGTAGCCGTAGCCAGCGAGCAGGCCCTGCGCCTCGGCATCGGCCCCAGACGCGTCGCCAATCAGCACGCCGTGCTCTGCAGCGACGATCGCGCCGATGCGAGCGATGGCAGGTTCCGGCAGCTCGAATATCTCGCGTGATCCACCTATGAATATCATCGACATCGTGACTTTCCCTTCTCTCTAGCGCCCCCCGCCCCGCGCCGGCCGCCCTCTCCCTCGCCCCTGCGAGAGGGATCGTCACCCGAAGGCCGAGACGGCGAAAGCCGGCTCGGGGAGCGGCGAGGCGCCGCGACTAGAGCCCGGCCGGCCGTAGGCCGGCGCGCCCGGACCCTGCCGCTGCCGGAGGCGCTACGCGCATCTGGCTAGTGGCGCTTCGCGCTTGGAGCTAGTGGTCTTTGTCGGCCAGCCAGAGGCTCACGTCCTGGATCGAGCGCATGGCCGCGAAAAGAGAACGTCAATCCAGACGGCTGACGCGGCGGCCCTCGCTGCGCGCTTCGATAAAGGCGCCTGCGATCTTCATCATGAACGCCTTGCTGAAACGACCGAGGGGCTTACCGTCGGATTCGATGTACCAGGAGCGTTCGGCAATATCGTAGTTGTATTCGTCAACCACGATCCAGCAGCGTTTGAGATCGGTCAGACCGGCGCGGCGGCACTCGATAGCGGAGACTTCCAAACCGACCCGATCGCTGGTCGGTGGCTGGGTGGTTATCGCCAGGAGCGCGAGATGGGTCAGGCCATCTCTTGCGCCGCGGACAGCGATGACCACGCAGGTCGGCCGGCTCTTGCGGCCTTCCGTTTCGCCGCGCTCGTGTTGCCATGCCCAAAGATACGGGTAGGAGATCACCTGACCAGGCAGAAATCTACCGATCATCATCGTATCCTTCCCCGCGCGCCAATCGATCGATCTCGGCGGCGAAGAGTTCCGTATGTTCCTCCGGCATCTCGGAGACATGGTATGCGCGGCGGGGATCGCCGCCGATGCGCATCCGTTCGTAGTGCTCGTAGCTCATCAGCACGAACCGGGGTTTCCGGTGCTTGGTGAGAATAACGGGTTCGCGGCTGGCAACGTCGGTGACGTCGCCAACCTGCTTGTTGAGATCTCCGGTCGTGAACTGGCGCATGCTGGCCTCCTTATCGATCTCCATATTATCTGGATTGTCTGGATTTGCAAGAAAACGGCGCTCACGCGCCGCCTTCCGCGAACCGCCAGACGGGGATGCCTAGCCGACGCGCCTTGTCGGCAAGGTTCTCGGTAATGCCGGAGCCGGGAAATACGATCAGGCCGTAAGGCACCACCGAGAGAAGCTGGTCGTTGCGGCGGAACGGAGCCGCCTTGGCGTGCCGGGTCCAATCCGGCTTGAAGGCGATCTGGGTGACCTTGCGGTTCTCGGCCCAGCAGGCGGCAATACGCTCAGCGCCGCGCGGGCTGCCGCCGTGGAGCAGAACCATGTCGGGATGCTTGTCGCGGGCCTTGTCGAGCGCCTCCCAGATCCGGTCGTGATCGTTGCAGTCGAGGCCGCCGGCGAAGGCGATCTTGGTGCCGGCCGGGACGAGCACCTCGGTTTCGGCGTGGCGGCGGGCGGCGAGGAAATCTCTGGAGTCGATCACCGCCGCTGTCATCGCCTGGTGGCTGACCTTGGAGCCGGTGCGCGGCCGCCATGCCGATCCGGTCTGCGCCTCGTATAGGTCGGCGGTCTCATCGCGCATGATTTCGAGCACATTGCGGCGCTCGATATAGCTGATGCCTTCCGCGGTCAGCCGCTCCAGCTCGACGGACTTTACCTCCGATCCGTCCTGCTCCTGCTGACTCGAGCGCTGCGCCTCCTCGTTGCGGTCGAGGCTGCGGGCGACGCGCTCGGCGGCACGGTGGAAGACGTTTGCGAAGGACCAGAGCAGGTCGTCGAGATCGGGTTCGAGCCTGGTGTCGCCAAGCATGCCGGCGAAGGTCTCGACGATCCCGGCGAGGCCGGCCCGGATCACTTCGTCGTCGGGAA
Organism: Mesorhizobium sp. M1006; assembly: GCF_040318825.1. Lineage (NCBI taxonomy): Bacteria > Pseudomonadati > Pseudomonadota > Alphaproteobacteria > Hyphomicrobiales > Phyllobacteriaceae > Mesorhizobium > Mesorhizobium sp. M1006. The sequence continues at coordinate 13,029 of NZ_JAMYMZ010000082.1, read as the reverse complement.
GTGGCCGAGGATCAGGTTCGTCCTGATGCGGGCGATGGCCGTACATCTGCAGTTCGAGGATGACGCGGTCGGTCGGCGAGGAGGCGTGGTAGGGCTCGTAGGCGTCGTCGAGAGGAAGCTCGTAGGTCATGGCGTGTCTCCGTCGGTTATGGCCGCGCCTATCGCGGCCTGACAGCGCATCCCGGCCGCGCGCCGGGCGCGGCCGCACCGAAGGCCGGAGCGCGAGCGGAGGACGGCGCAGCCGTTGCGGCCGTGACCGGGGGGTGGCAGGGGTCGCCTCTCAGGCAGGCCGCGGGCGCGGCTTCTCCGGTGGACCGCCGCCATGTCTGCAGGCTGTCCGGCGACGCCGCGCCGGCCCGCGTGCCGGCCCGACCCATTCATCCGGGCGGCAGGAAGAGACGGGCATCCTCCGGGACGAGCTGGTCACTGAGCCATGCTGCGAGATGGGCCGGGCCGAGATGACGCAGGTCGTCGTTGAAATCGCCGAGCTGCGGCCGCAACACCAGGGCGAGGATCCCGGCTTGGCCGGCTCGCTGGCTGAGACGCTCGATGCCGTGCCGGCCGGCGGCATCGGCATCGGCCGCGATATAGAGGCGACGGCAGCCAAGCGGGAAGGTCAGGCCGGCGAGGTGATTGGCCGAAGTGGCGGCGGCAACCGGCAGCGCCGGCATCACCACCTTAAGCGACGCCATCGTCTCGAACCCCTCGCCGGCGGCCATGACCGAGACGGGCGCACCGGGCTGGTGGCCAAGCCAGATGCCGTTGCCAAGGAGATTCCCCAGCGAACGGCGTGGATCCGCGAGTTGCGCCTTGCCCTGACCCGAAGGATCAAGCCAGGTGCGTTGTAGGCCGGTGATACGCCCGTCGAGGCTGGTGACAGCGGCAATGAGCGCAGGCAGGGTCTGCGTCTCGCCCGTCACGAGATCCCTGCAGTAGCAGCCGGGATGGAAGCGCACGGCACGCTCATGCGCGGAAAGCAGGATGCCGCGGCCGGCGAGGTATCGTTCGGCCAACGTGCCGGCGATCGGCTGCGACATGGCGAACAGGCGACGCGCCGCGTCAGGCGAGCCGGGTGCCGCGGCAGGCTGGCGTTGCGCGCCAGGAGCGTGGGGCGGTGGCAGCGGCACGGAGAGGAAGCGACGCGCTTCATCCGCGACGTCACGGAAATCAACAAGACCGCAGCTTTCTCGGATGACATCGAGCAGATCGCCAAACTCAGACGTCGCCTCGTCGACCCACCTACCCGCCGGGCCTTTCGCGTTGGCTTTCAGCCGCACATGCATGGAACGGCCGCGCGTGTTGCGGACATCGCCGACCATCCAGTAATTGCCGGAGCGATGGCCGTTGGAGAGATATTCGCGGCACACCGCCTCGGCATGATCGCCAAGGCGGCGTGCCAGCTCTGAGGCCGAGCCGGTCATCATCAGCTCCCTCAAGCCGCCGAGGTGCGGTCGGTGACGCCAACCAGCGTATGGCGGTCGAGGAGCGCGGCGAGGATGGCAGACCCTTGCGCGGACGTTGGGATGAACAGCCGGAGCTTCCAGGAGATGATCTCGGAGATCAGCCCCAGCGCCTTCAGCCGCGGAACCATGGCGTCGGTGAAGCCGATCAATTCGACACGGTAGTCGTTCATGACGCGGCCGCGGCGCAGAATCAGGCCATCGGCGAGTTGCAGTCCGATCCGTCCGTCGACAAGCCCGGTCCAGGCATCTTCCGGCGCGAGCTTGGGTACATCGTCGAGCCCCAGATTGCGGAACATGGTGGCGACAAGCGTCGGGGCGATGTGACGCCCGATGATGCGTTCGCCGGCATCGGTCTGGATCCGGTAGACCTGACAATCATGGTCTGGCAACCGCCGCCAGATCGGCAACAGCAGACCCGTCACGATGTGGAAAGTGCTGGTGGTGAACTCCGGGACGGCGTCGATTTCTGCCTGCCAAAGCTCGCGGAACAGGTTTCGGTCGGTCGGCTGCCAGTGGGTTTCGGCAAGGGCGTCGAGACCGAAGCGCAGCTCGTCGGTCGGCCGCAGCAGCCGCACGCGGTGTTCTATCGTGCCGTCGTCGAGCATCAAGCTCGCCGTCGGCAGCCGGATCGCCGCACGGCTGGACCGGGCGTTCACCAGCAGAACCGATTGGGGCTCCGCCCGGACGATGGCCAGCGCGTCGACCAGCCCGAGCGGCCGGATGCGGTCCTTGCGCGCGACGGTGAGCACGTGCGACTGGGCGCCGGAGACCGGATGGGTATAGACGGTCCTACGATCAGTGACGACGATGCTCTCCGCCGTGATCGTCTCCAGACCCTTGTCATAATTGCCGGCGGCGATGGCGCCTTCGATCTTTGCTGCCATCAGTTGCTCGAACACCTCGAACAGCAGGTTCTGGGTTTCGATGCGCAACGCCAGCAGGCGATTGAGCCAGGTCGTGATTGGCGGCAGCTCGTCCCGCAATCCGCCGTCGTCACTCGTCAGCGACAGCCCGGTCACCGTCTCGAAGGTCGTGAGCGAGCAGCCCTCGATCTTGCCCTGGTGCAGCAGATGATAGAACTGCCGCAGCGCCGCTCGGGCGTAGGCGCTTTCGAGATTGTCTTCGGCACGGAACAGCCCTGCCCCGCCGGTCTGGCGCTGACCGCGCGTGATCGCGCCCAGCGTGTCGAGCCGGCGTGCGATCGTCGACAGGAAGCGCTTGCCGGCCTTTACATTGGCGGCCATGGGCCGGAACAGCGGCGGTTGCTTCTGATTTGTGCGATGGGTCCGACCGAGACCCTGGATGGCGTTGTCGGCGCGCCAGCCGGCCTCGAGCAGATAGTGCTTGCGCAGCCTCTGGTTCCTGACACCGAGATCAGCGTGGTAGGAGCGGCCAGTGCCGCCGGCGTCGGAGAAGACCAGAACGCGCTTATCGTCATCCATGAAACTCTGGGTCTCGGCCAGATTGGCCGAGCCGGGGCGGTTTTCCACGGCCAGCCGGTCGATACGGTCGCGGCCGGATTTCTTGACGATGCGGCGCGAGCGGCCGGTCACCTCGGCAACCGTGTCGGTGCCAAAGTGATGGATGATCTGGTCAAGGGCACTGCCGACCGGCGGCAACGACGCAAGCCGCTCGACCATCTCGTCGCGCCGCCGAACTGCCTCGCGGCACTGGACCGGGTTGCCATCTTCGTCGTGCACAGGCCGCGAATACACATTGCCTTCGGCGTCCGAGTATTCCTCGAACAGCTGGATGGGGAAGGAATGCATCAAGTACCCGCCGACATACTCCCGCGGCGTGACGTCGACATGCAGGTCCGACCATTCCTCGGTCGGGATCTCGGCAAGGCGTCGTTCCATCAGCGCCTCGCCGGTCGAAACGATCTGCACGACTGCCGAATGACCTTCGAGCCGATCCTGCTCAATCGCGCCGATCAGAGTCGGCGTCATCATCGAGGTGATCAAATGCGAGAAAAAACGTTGCTTGGTACTTTCAAAGGCCGAGCGCGCCGCCGATTTTGCGTTGCGGTTCAGCGTGCCGGACTCGCTGGTGATGTTGGTCGCCTCGAGTGCGGCGGTCAGGTTGTTGTGAATGACCTGGAAGGCGTCGGCATAGGCGTTGTAGATGCGGATCTGCTCCTCGGTCAGCGCGTGCTCGAGCAGGTCGTATTCGACACCGTCATAGGAAAGCGAACGCGCTGTATAGAGGCCGAGCGACTTGAGATCGCGGGCGAGCACTTCCATCGCCGCGACACCGCCGTCCTCGATCGCGGCGACGAATTCGGCACGGTTGGCGAATGGAAATCCTCGCTGCCCCAGATGCCGAGACGTTGCGCATAGGCGAGGTTCTCGACGGCGGTCGCACCGGTCGCGGAGACGTAGACAATGCGGGCATCGGGCAGCGCGTGCTGCAGCCGCAGTCCCGCCCTGCCCTGTTGCGAGGGCGCGACGTCGCCACGCTCACTTTTGCCGCCAGCGGCGTTAGCCATGGCGTGGGCCTCGTCAAAGACGATGACGCCATCGAAAGATTTTTTCGCCCCCGACGGGTTTTCTCCAATCCCTGTCTGGCTTTCTTTAATCCCTGTCTGGCTTTCGGGCCTCCCCGCCAAGTTTCCTCTGTTCCCCGTCGGGCCTTCGTCCCTCCTGGCCTCTTGGCCGACCCAGTCGAGTATCTGGGCGATCCGGGATTTCTTGCCCTCCCGCTCTTGCGAGCGCAGGGTCGCGTAGGTCGTGAACAGGATGCCCTCGGCAAGGCGGATCGGCGTGCCCTGCCGATAGCGCGAGAGTGGCTGCACGAGAAGTTTTTCCTGGCCGAGTGCTGCCCAATCGCGCTGGGCGTCTTCCAGCAATTTGTCCGACTTGGAAATCCAGATCGCACGGCGGCGGCCCTGTAGCCAATTGTCGAGGATGATGCCGGCGACCTGCCGTCCCTTGCCGCAGCCGGTTCCGTCACCCAAAAACCATCCGCGGCGGAAGCGGACCGCGTTCTCAGCACCTTCTGGCGCGGCGGAGACGACATCGCAGGTCTCGTCAACAGTCCAGGCGCCGGTGAGATGGCCGCAATGGGCTTCGCCGGCATAGATGACGCTTTCGAGTTGGGCGTCTGACAGCAGGCCCTCGTCGATGATCGCATCAGGAAGAAGCGGCCGATAGGAAGGCTTTGGCGGCGCGACGGCGGCCATTGCGGCCGACTGCACGAGCGACGTCGGATGCGGTTTCGCGCGGGGAATGTCAATCGACTGGAGCGCATAGGGTTCGTAGATCGTGTCGGTGAGCCGGCCGCCCTCCTCCGGCATCCAGTCGCGCAGCTCATAGGCGAGGGGGACAGCCGGCGTGCTGTTTGCCATGACCTGGCGGGCGGGCTTCGCCCGCGCAGTCGGGCGGACCGATTGGATGGCCTTCGGAGCAGCCGTTGAGGCACCGAGGGGTGCGGCTCTCGCTCCCGATTGGGCAATGTGCATGGCGGCATTGCGCACGATGCCGTTGGACAATGTACCGGTCGAGTTCGGAAAGCCGCCCGGTGTCCGGGGCGGCAGATCCGTGATCCAGGAGAGCAGCGTTTCGACATCCGTGGCCTTGCCCGGCGAGCCGGAGAAGCTGGTTGGGTCGTTAGCAGGAACTTTGTCGATGATGGTCAAGCGGGTCTCAGCCGTCGTCCCATGGCGGGCGTAGACACGGCCGTCGATCGCTGCGGTGAAGACGGTGGTGCCCTGCTGCTGCAACCGTTCGAAGGCCGGCCGCCATTTGGAGTTTTCGGGAGACAGCCCGGAGCCGGTGACGGCAACGAGGCGTCCGCCCGGAAGCAGGCGTGCGAATGCGGAAGAGAGGTGCCGCCATGCGGCATCGGCGACATGGCCGTCGACATATGCGCCGACGCTGAAGGGTGGATTCATCAGCACGACGGACGGCTCCATGGCCGCGTCGAGATGATCGTCGATATGGGCGGCGTCGTGCCGCGAGACGGGAACGCGCGGGAACAGAAGGCCGAGGAGATCGGCGCGTGTCGCTGAAAGCTCGTTGAGAGCGATCGAGGCGCGCGCCATCTCGGCATGGACGGCGAGCAGACCGGTGCCGGCCGAGGGTTCGAGAACGAGGTCGCAAGATGAGATCGCCGCGGCGTGCGCCGTGACGAAGGCCAGCGGCAAGGGCGTGGAGAGCTGCTGCATGGCCTGGCTCTCGTCGGACCGTCGCGTATGAGTGGGAAGAAGTTCGGCGATGCGCTTCATCATCGCCAGCGTCGCCTGCGGCGTGGTGGACCGGGACAGGATCGCTGCTCCGAACCGGCGCAGAAACAGCACCTGGGCGGTTTCGAGCGCCTCATAGGCGTCTTTCCAGACCCAGAACCCTTGCGCATCGCTGCCGCCAAAACTTGTCGTCATGGTGGTGCGCAGTTCCGCAGTGGTGACAGACTTGCCCTGCTCGAGGAACGGCAGAAGCCGCATTGCCGCCTGATAGATCGCCTGGGCGTTGTTGATGGGGACGTGCCTCGGCGCGTCGAGGGGAGCGGCAGCTGTGGTCGAAACGATGTTCATGGAGATGTCCTTCGCGAGAGGGGAGAGGCGCCCGCGCCGACACTCTCTGCGCGCCAGCCGGGCCGCATTCCTCCCGGCTCCCCTCTGCCTCTGGCGCCGATGCACCAAATGGGTTGCGCTCTGCGCAAAGCCATGACTTGAATGCGCGCACAGGGATGCGGCGGCGACCTGGAGCGGCGGAGGTGATGCGACGGTTCAGAATTGGCAGTGAGGTTTACGAGGGGGCAGCGCCTGACCTGCAGGCGGCGTTGGCGAGCGCCTATGCCCGCACCGAGCGTCCGCTGTGCCTGTGCCGCGAGCCAGGCTGCCCGATGTATATCGCCCGCATCGGCGACCTTCACCTGATCAAGCGCATGCCGCTGAGCGGCGGCGGACATGATCCATCCTGTGATTCCTATGAATCACCTTACGAACTGTCCGGTCTGGGCGCCTTGATGGGCAGCGCGATAAAGCTCGATCCGCAAAGCGGCATGGCGGCCCTCAAATTGGACTTCAGCCTGTCCAAGACGGGGAGCCGGGCAGCGTCCGTGCCTGCGGGGCAAAGTTCCGCCAGCGTAACCGCCGATCCCAGGGGGATGTCGCTGCGTGGCCTGCTTCATTATCTCTGGCACGAGGCCGAACTGACGGTCTGGACATCCCGATGGGCCGGCAAGCGACATTGGTGGAATGTCCGCTGGCATCTGCTCGAGGCTGCCGGGCAAATGACGGTGAGGGGCGGACCGCTCGCGGATATCCTGTTCGTGCCCGAGCCGTTTCGCGCCGAGAACAAGGAAGCCATCGAACAGCGTCGCAACGCGGTTCTCGGCACGGCGCTCCCGCCGAAATCCGGTCCCCGAAAGTTGCTCGTCCTGGTCGGCGAGGTGAAGGAGATCGTGCCCGCCCGCTCCGGTCAGAAACTCGTCATCAGGCATTTGCCCGGTTTTCCCTTCATGATCGAAGATGCATTGCATCGCCGCTTGCAGGTGCGATTTGAGAAAGAATTGTCGTTGTGGGCAGCGGATTCCAGCTCGCATCTCATGACGATCGCGACGTTCGGACTGAACCCGGCCGGCCTCGCCATTGTCGAGGAGGTCGCGTTGATGGTGGTGTCCGAAAACTGGATTCCCTACGAGACGGTCCCGGAGAAAAGGCTCGTCGATGGGCTCGCCCGCGTTCGTGAGAAGAGCGTGAAGGGATTGCGCTTTGACCTGCAACCCGACCAGCCGATCGCCAACGCATTGCTTCAGAACAGGGACGAGCCGATAGCGCTCTTTGTCGTTCCGGCCGGTGCGGACGAAGCGTTCGAGGCGTCGCTCGACGAAATGATCGCCACGCGTCCGGAGATCGGCTCCTGGGTGTGGCGTGTCGGCGAAGGCGATATGCCGCCGCTACCGCTCTGAGCGTCGGCGGAATTTCCGTCGATGCTTCAGTATGCCTTAGGCCAGGCCCAGCTTTTTCTTGAGCTCGGCATTTTCCTTGCGCAGACGGTCGGCAAGCAGGTTCTTGAGGCGCTTGTTTTCTTCTTCGAGTGCGACAAGATCGCGGAGATCACCACTTTCTGAAGAAGGTGCGGCAGCTCTTTTCCAATAATAGTAGGTCTGCTCGGATATGCCGGCCTGGCCGACCGCAATCTTGCTGGTCGCGCCGCCAGCGATCGATTTCTCGATCTGGTCAAGCTTCTGGGCGCGTTCCTTCTCGGAATATGTCTTGCGGGTGGTCTTGACTGCTAACGGAGATTCAGCGGCCTGGGGCGCTGGCTTCGCCCCGTTCCTCCGGGCCGGCTTTGCGAGCTCTGCCTTCGCTTTCTTTGCTCGCGGAATTTTCTTCTTGGATTCAGGCACTTCCACTTTGGCTGGCGCTACTGTCGTCTGAACAGTCTGAGCGTCCTGAAAATCGGCCATGATATGCTCCGCTTTTGGTTTATCCCCTCCTTCAGCATCAATGGCTCTTATACTGAAGTCAATGACCTCTGAATTTGGCAACTGAGCACCGTCAGCCGGCTGCGTCATTTCCGTGACAATTTTGGACAGGTCGAGACCACCCCAGATCGAATGGCTTGACTTTTGCTTGCCGTGCTTCTGTTTCACTTCCACAACAAATGGCCGGATCTGGCGCTTCATAGTCTGTTCCTTGATGTGAGGACGACTTGCAAGCCAAGTCGCTGTTCGTTTTTGCGAGTATCCGACGCGAAGGTATCTGTCGCTCTCGCCGTGCTTTATCGGAGAAGCGACGCAACGAGCAAGCGATGTGTCATGGGCCTTAGCTTAGGCGACCGGCTCAATCAGCGGGGGCAAACATGCCTACTGAGAGGTGGATCTTCAGAGCTGCATCCATACACGCGATGCTCAGGCGTCTAGCCAGCGGCGCGCGATGACTGTGCACAATCCGGCTGGAGCGATTGCAATCCAAATTTTCTTGGGAACTAATCTTCTCATGGCGGCGGATGAGCTGGACGCGCTTGTTTTCGGGATGGCAGTCGAAAGCGTTCGTGCGCTTACTGTACCTTTCACGGAAAAAGTCTCAGAAATCGCCAACCGAAGCCACGGCGTACTGCTTTTCAATTTGCGAATCGATGGCGACATGGAACTTCAGCGGGTCGCCGCCATCCGCTATCCTAGCGATCAGACAGGCGTTCTGGTGCTGGGACAAGCAAGGCTTGTTGACCAGCCATTGCATGGTCAATGGCACTTTCTCCAGCTTTATCGCTCCCTTGGAGGACTGGAACACCCTTCCGCTACCGATGCAGGCCAAGACGAGTATCGCCGGCCCGGCCTGCCTGTTCATCGGCGCTTTACGCAATGCCGGGTACCTCCCGCATGGTAGGCACTGACCTGAAGTTTTGCTGAGGGCCGGATGCTTATATCCTCCTGGCAGTTGGCCATACGGACTCGCATGTTGGATACCGGGATGCAGGCTGGTGTTGCGGATAGAGGTCCGACCCTGGAGCGTGGCTTTCTTGACCACGAAGACCTCGTCGATGTTTGGCTCAACAGCTTGAGGATGCGCCGTACACGGGTGCATCCACTGAGCCAAGGTCAGTCACCGTGAGGAGACGTTTCGCCGCCGAGGCGCGGTTCTTATAGGTGCCCATCGTCGCCTTCCTTCGTCAGCTCTGACGCAATCGCACTTTGGACAGGAACTCGTCGATCTCGAGATCCGACAGATCATCGAGCACCTTGAAGACAGCATCATGCCTTCCGGCGTTAATGAGCGTGCGTTTGCCGCGATCTTCGGCCCACCGGCTCCGGCGGGGTCGCTCCCGGCCGACAGGCTGTTGACTTGGCTTTGGCGGCTGTTGCGGGATGTCATGCGGCGTGGGATTGGGACGGATTCTGACGACCGACGCCAGTGATGGCGCGGACGGCCGCCGCGAGCGCCGGAATGTCCTCGAGCATGCTGAGTGCGACGAAGTGGTTGGCCCCGCCGGTATAGTCCTTGCGCCCCGTGCAGGTCCTGATCAGGATGCCGTGACCTGAGGACAGCCCGAACTGGCCGACCTGAATGTAGGCGCGGTCATGGTGCAGGGTAATTTCACCGGAAACGGCTATGCCCGCCTTGTTTGAGCGCAGGTCTAAGCTTCCCTGCGGCAGGGCAAGTTCGACGGCGAGTTTCTTCAGCCGTGAACGGGCTGTCGCGTGGAAATGTCTCTTCTGCTGCTCGTCGTACGAACAGCTTCTTTTCCAGTCGAACATGCGGATCTCCATGAAACGAAAGCGTCCGGGATCGCCATGGCGATCCCGGACTTGAGAGTGAGTTGGAAATGAATGAGTCCGGTGGAGGTGCCGGACCCGTGCCGAGCGGGAGGCCGATTATTCGGCGGCCTGGAGGTGATCTGCTTCGTCGCCGTCGATGGTCACCGGCTCATCGGAGGACGGATCCGCATCGTCGGCGAGGAAGGCCGGCAGCTCGGCGGCATCGCCGTCGATAGCCGCCTCGTCCGACCTGTCGCCGGCGACCGCGTCGCCAGCATCGGTAGCCAATTCATCAATCTCAAGGCGCAGCGGCTCGGGCAGCCAGTTCGATCTTTCGAGAAGACGGGCGGCCTCACACGCCATGCTGTCCTTCTTCATGTGGTCGATCAGCTGCGCGGAGTCTGCGCCACGAGCTTCGCGGACAGCCTGTAGAATCCGCGCCTTGGTGAGCCGCCCGAGGAACTCAACGGTAGGCGTCCAGCCGGCGTCGACCATGTCAAACTGGAGCGAACGTCCAAGCAGGTCTGCATGCTGGAGCGCCTTCGGTCGCCTGTTCCAGGGTTCGACCACCGCATTGAGGGTCAGCGAGACGCAATGCGCGAACAGCGCCTTGCGGCTTGCTTCGTCGAGGCCGAACAGGAAGTCCCACAGGCCTTCCGCCTCATCGGGCAAATCGCGGTCCCAGGCTTCGTGCCGCTCGGCGATCTCCTTGGCCCAGGATGTCTCGGCAAGACCGTCGACCTGGCTGAAGCTGCCGCTCTTCAGGCTGATCTCCAGGCACGTGTCCGGCGCGAAGCGATAGAAGACCTGCAGGACGAAGGCATGGAGTGCGGCGACGATGGCGATGTCGACGTCACCGGCGAGCGCGTTGCGCAGTGCCAGCGTGCGCTGCGCGGTCAGGTCGAAGACGAGCCGATCGGGCAGCGGCTTGATGCAATCGTCCTCGCCGTCGTCGCCAGAGCCGTCACCCACCGGCTCGCCGTTGACGACAACACCTTCGCCATCGTCGCCACTGGATCGGGTTTGGCCCTCGGCGCCCCCTTCCTCGCCCTCCTCGACGTCGCCGGTCTCGGTCCGCGGCTCGTCCTCGGACCGCACGAAACCGGCGTCGACCTGGAGCTCGCCGTTCGCGGCAAGCGTAACGAACACACCGGCAATGTCCTTCTGGGCGGGATCGTAGCTTTGAGGACGATCATCGATCGCATCGAGCTCGGCGCCCAGCTGGTCGAGCTTCGCCTCGATTGCCTCGTCGGCGTCCTCGGCCTTGGCATAGTCCGCATCCAGCTTGTCGTATTCGGCCTTCAGCGCGTCGTAGCGTTCGATCTCCTCGGCGCTCAGTTCCTGCGCTTCGGCATAGATGCGCCGCATGCCGGAGGTATGGCCGTAGGGAAAGCTGATCGCCGCCTCGACCCATTTCCAGCCTTCGGCGCGGATCGCCTCGGCATCCACCTTCAGCCTGTCGAAGACAAGCTGCTCGACGAGCGCCGCATCGTGGAACCAGCCACCGGAGTCCTGCTCGAAGAGATCGCGCAGGATGACGCCGCCAGCTGCTTCATAGGCTTCGGCGCCGACATAGACGGCCCGGCGATCATCGGCCCGGACCGTGGTCTCCGTCAGCAGACGCCTGATGTAATAAGGTTCCTGCATGTGCGAGCTGGAAATCCGCTCCCAGACCTGCTCCTGGCGCGCGTGATCGTCCGAGATCGAAAACGCCATGATCTGTTCGAGCCGGATTTCGTCCTTCTCGTAGAGGTCGAGCAGCATCGGGGACACCGATGCCAATCGCAGGCGCTGCCTCACCGTCGCCGGCGATACGAAGAAGCGTGCGCCGATCTCCTCCGGATCGAGGCCCTGATCGCGGAGCGTCTTGAAGGCTCGGAACTGGTCGAGTGGGTGCAGGTCGGCGCGCCGCAGGTTTTCAGCAAGCGAGTCCTCTTCGGCCGAGGTCTCCTGCCTGCGGTTAACGATGCAGGGGATCGGCTCGTTCTTTGCCAGGCGCTTTTGCTTGATGAGGATACCGAGCGCGAGATAGCGCCGGCCGCCGGCCGGCACCTCAAACGTGCCGGTCTCCTCGCCCTCGCCGTCGAGCATCGGACGGACGTTCAGGCTCTGGATGAGCTTTCGCCGCCCGATGTCCTCGGCGAGCTGCTCGATAGACACGCCGTCCTTGATGCGCCGGACATTCTTCTGCGACAGCCTGAGCTTGTCATAGGGAATGTTCTCCGCGGCGTTCATCGCAATCTTCTGAATGGCGTTCTTTGCCATGGTCAGGTTCTCCATGACGGGCGGCCCGGGGCCTCTCCCCGAACCTCCAAGCCCGTCAGGAACCTCCCCTCCCCCCCTCTGCCTCCAGGCCTCACACCGGCGCCGGCCGCCTGCCGCAAACCTTCGCTAGACTGCGGACGGCAGAGTGACTATATATCTTCCATGAACGTGGAAGGATTATTGTCATGCCGGGGTTTAGTACCGAAGTGCTCACCGCCAATGAAGCGGCGGCGGTAACGCAGGTGCCGCTTAAGCAGGTGCATCGCATCATCGATGCCGGATTGCTACGCGGCCGTGTCGAGACACGCCGCGGCAGCCGCGTCATCATCGGAGCGGGTCTCGTCGGCCTACGCCTCGCCTGGCTGACGGCGGAGACGCTGACGCCGGCCGCGCGGCGGCGGATCGTCGAGCACGCCATTGCCGATGATGCTGCGCCCGTGGTCGCGGACGATCCGCTTAAGGTCGACCTGAAGCCGATCACCGCCGGGGTAAGGACCGGCCTCGGCCGGCTGAGGAAAGCCAAGGCCATGGTGGCGCGCGATCCAGCGGTACTTAGCGGTCAGCCGGCCTTTGTGGGAACACGCGTGCTTGTTCATGACGTTGCCGACATGCTCGCCAATGGCGATACTCCCGAGACGATCCGTGCCGCCTATCCGCAACTGACTCTCGACCGGATCAGGCTCGCGGCCGACTATGCGCTCGCCTATCCGCGGCGTGGCCGTCCGCCGGTCAAGCCGGCGTGGCGCAGCACGGCGGCGAAATCGAAACGCACAATCCGTCTCGACGATCTGCCGGCCGTTTCGTGAAATTCCTGATCGACGAATGCCTGAGCCCAGAGCTTGCGAAACTGGCGCGCGAACGGGGTTTTCCAGAGTCGAGCCATGTGCGCTGGCTGGGCCTCGCCGGCGCCAAGGACCATATGGTGACCCGGCGCGCGGTCGATGACGGCTATGTGCTCGTCACGCACAACACGACCGACTTTCGCGGCCTCTATCGCCGCGAGGAGCTGCATGTCGGGCTGGTCGCCTTCAACACCGCCCCTGGCCTGATGAGCCTCGATCTCCAGCACAGGCTCTTTCATCTCGCCCTTTCGGAGCTC
>NZ_JAMYMZ010000081.1:0-16621 GCF_040318825.1 Mesorhizobium sp. M1006 | reverse complement strand
CACGCAAGCCGCCAGCACCGTCTCGCTGTTCTATGGTCCCGACGGCGCACGCAGCAAAAAAAGCTCATCCGTCGCCACCACGCTCTATCCCGACGCCTCCGTCGAGATCAATCCGGCGACACCCGGAGCGGAGATCTACACCCGTTATCCCCATCCCGACATCAAGGTCACCGGCACCACAAAAGCCTTCTTGCACCGCGATCACCTAGCCTCGGTGCGCATGGTCACCGACGCCGCCGGCGCCATCGTCGAGGCCACCAACTACGCCACTTACGGAGAACGCCTCAACACCGGCTTCCAGACGCAGAAGAGCTACATCGGCGAACGCTTCGATCCCGAGACAGGGCTGCTGTATCTCAATGCCAGATACATGGATCCGCTGCTGGGCAGGTTCATCTCGCCCGACGATTGGGATCCAACTAAACCAGGCGTCGGCACCAACCGATATGCCTATGCTCAGAACGATCCGGTCAACAAAGCTGATAACAATGGACATTGCCTCGAAGACGCCTGCATCGGGGAGGCACTAATTGGCTGGACTATTGGGGCCGCTATACTCAGCTACGTCAGCGCAGATACTATCGATGATGGTAAAGTAAACAACTCTCCGATAACAAATACTCAGAAATTATGGGACTTAAACAAGCCTACCGTTGCGGAGAGTTCGCCGACAAAAGCTCCTGCTGTTTTAGAAAACAAAGCATACGATGAATGGGATTATGGCCACCTCGGGGAGCCGTACGACCCAAAGGGAAGGCTGAAGGATCGTGACGAGGATCTCCTCGACCATGTCGTCGGTCCGCACATAAACGACAAAAAGTTGGATGAAGCAATCGACAGAGCTAACGGCAGCATAAAACAACGTGAACTGGATCAACTTTATGAAAGGCAAGATCGCTATACGCAGAAGGTTCACGCCGATAGAATAAATGTAGAAAAAAAATACCGTGATATGTTGACTGCAGAGCGTGAACGGAGATCTGCCGAAAAGGCTAAGGCTGAAAAGGCGAAAAATGAAAAAGGTGAACCTGGTGACAGTAGCGACGGCCAAGGCGATGACGGGTCTGGAAATTAAAGCAGATAGGTGTATAAATGAGTGAAGACTTATCGAAGTACTCAACAGAAGAACTGATAGCATTGGCTCGAGGCGTTGCAGAAAATGACGATGCTCTAAGCTATAAGGCGACAGGACAGGCTATTCGAAGATGGAGGAACGGGGAGGAACTTGAAGTTCTTGTAAAACTCCTTGAATCAGAAAGATCCAACGATCGAATCCTTGGTTCCTATTATCTTAACGAGGTTAGTAAAAAATTTCACGTATTGAAGACGGCTGCAACAGAACTTGCAAATGACACTCTTTCGGCATGCCGCCGCGCTTTTGTTGTGTACATGACTACGTCCGGCTATTACGATGAAGAGGTTGCTCAACCCCTAGCGAAATGTCTTCTCGACCTAGACCTTTATGTTCGGGTGGCAACCATAGAATGGGCGATCCGTTCCCCTCAAAAAGTATTTCAGGATTTCGCGAAGCGGGTAGAGTCCGGCGCTGGCGGACTGAAGCCAGAATTCTCCGACCCGCTAAGCAATGAATTTTGGAATAACTCGAGCCAAAATCGTGCATCCCGTGGACTTGAGATTGTTCGTCGTTTCCGCTCCGGAGAGGAAATAGGACTTATCAGAAGGAGCGTGGTAGGAGAGGATAGTTTCACCTTCGATATCATCGAGTTTTCTACACAACTCGTGAGCGCTATACAGAATGGCAAAAGATGATGAAGTACGTGGCACCCATGTAGCTCGACCTCCCGTCAAGGACGCGCGGAACATTTTGGCGGCGTCAGCAGGAAATTTGAACCAATTATTTTTCTCTCTTGGGGTTTTGAACCGCACCCGTTTCTTCAAGATTGGCTGCGAGAAGGATCGCGCCAGACACCTATGAGGATCAAGTATTGGTCAGGCCTTGCGGCTTGCTCTCAACCCTGGCGGCTCAGCCACAGAAGAACGTTGGTTCCGCGCCGCGTTCAAATGGGTCTTTGAGTTTCCACGGCTGTCGGGTTCTCGACGCCAATTTCCAGCTGGCCCCCGGCGCGGGCGATCCGCTTCACATTACCGCTGGCGACGGCGATCCGGCATCCAATTCAGTGCAGCTGGTTGCAGTCCCAGTGTCCCAGTCACCGCACGTGGCTTGCCGGACCGCCGTCTTCCTTCAGGCGAAGCCGCGCGTCACATCGAACGGCCCGCCGGCCCTCCTTCAGGATGTGGTAACAGGCGCGCGCGAGCTTGTGCGCCAGCGCCTTGATCGCGACGATATTGTTGGTCCTGGTCGTTATGTAGATTGAGCGCATGGCCTGCATTGTCGTTCCGGGTCTGCCGTACTACGTGACGCAACGGGGCAACGGGGCGCGACATATGCGATTGTAACAAAGCTGTGGCTAATCAGCCCCTCGTGCCCTCTCTGATATCCGCGTCACGCCGGCAACTGTAGTCTTGCCCTGAAAACCTCGGACGAGAATCAGTCGGGGTGGTGGGCGGCTGATCTTTGGCGACACTCAACGCACAGTTTCTGGATTTCTTCGACTGGTGGCTCGATGAGCTGCGAGTGGTCTGGGTGCGGTTTGCGCTCAAGCAAAAGCAATCATCTGCCAGCGACTGGATTGTCAGCCTAGCGGATGACGGGATTCGCGTTCGCGAGGCCGATGCGCCGGAGTTTCGATCGATCCCGTTGGCGCTCACGGCCTCCTCCGGCGAGTTTCTTGCACTACTCCAGACTGGGCTTCGGCAAAAGCGTCCGACTTTCGATATCCAAATCCAACCCGGGTTGTTCCTGACGCGGCAATTGGCGGGGCGACGGCTTCCGCTTCGGCAGGCGAGAAACATGGCCGAACTCGACCTGCTGGCCTCAACGCCGATCGACCCGGCGCAGGTGCATATTGTCTTCGCGGAACACTCGGAGCAGTACTGTCTCTATCACGTCGTGAAGACCAAGACGCTCGCGGCCGTTCTGGAAGCTGTTCGCCGAGCCGGCGGAACCGTTGGCTCACTGTCTGTGGCCGAAGCAGACCAGATGCGACAGGCCGACCCGTCAAGCTTGGCTGCTATTTGGCCACCGACAAAACGCGACCGTCGCACGAGGATCGCCTGGATGGCGGCGTGTTCGGTCTTGTTTGGCACAGCACTTTTCACCTTCGGCCATGCGCAGTGGCGTTATTGGCAGGCCGGCACGCAGCTGGACGCGCAAATCGCCGATGCTCATATCCAGGCCAAGGCAGCGCGATCGTCGTTGCAGAAACGCCAGACCGGTATCGAGCAGGTCGAAAGAATCCGCAACGAGAAGAAGACCAGTCCTTCGCTGGTTCGCATCTGGGGAGAACTGACGCACCTGCTTCCGGACACAGCCTGGCTGACCGACCTGTCGTCGAAAGGCGGCGAATTGACCGTCACCGGGTTTTCGACCTCCGCAGCCGAATTGATCGAGCCGCTGGACGCGTCGCCGCTGTTTGCGGCGCCCGAGTTCGCGGCGCCCGTGGTCAAAATTCCGGGTCAGAATGGCGAGCGCTTCACCATCACCGCAAAGATCGGAACGCTCTGACAATGCTCTCCACCATCCTCAACGCACGCCCGATGGTCCGTCGCCTGATCGCCCTAACCATCGCGGCAGCGGTGACCTGCATCGCCGGCTGGATGGTGTTCATGGCATTTGACAGCGTCGCCTCGGCCAAAGCCGGGATCGAGGAGAAACGAGAGATGCTCGGCCAGTTGCAGGCCGTGGCGGCATTGGCAAAGCGCCTCGACAGTGCTGCGGCATCAGACCCGGCCGCGGTGTCAAATTCTGAGTTTCTAACCGGGGAAAGCGAGGCGGTCATTCGCGGTGGGCTCCAGACCCGGTTGAACGCGATTGCGGCAGCGAATGGAGTGACGATGCTGTCGGCGGGCAACGCGCCGGCGCTTAACGAAGCAGGTGTGGATTTTGTCGGGCTGCGGGCAGATTTTTCCGGATCCTTGGAAGGCGTCCACGGTACCATCCTCGCCATCGAAACCTCGCTTCCGGTGCTGTTCATTCGCGAAGCCACCTTGCGAGCGACTGATATCGGACCAGCGGCCGGCCGAACGGGAGATCCGGAGCTTTCCGCCGAGGTCCTGTTTTACGGGCCGCTACAAACGAAGATGGCATCGCCGCCAGCCGGAGCGAAACCTTGATCGACAAATTCGCGGTATCGGCCATGGCGGCGGCGATTGCGGGCCTGGTCGCGGTCAATGCCGGGCTTTACGATACGCCGGTCGATATTGCGCCGATCGCTTCGGCAAAGGGGCGAGACGGAGTAATGATGTCCGCCCCCGGAGGATCGCTTCAGATTCCGGACGCCGGTGATTTCAGCGAGACCTTCGAACGGCCGCTATTCAGCCCCACCCGTCGAAAATTCGTGCCCGAGCCGGTACAGGCGCCGGCAGTCGAAGTCGCCTCCGTAGCGGTCGAGCAGCCGGCAGCGCAGAATGTTGCGCCGGCAGTTGCGCCATCGCTTCTGGGAATCAGCATTCACGGCGGAGCGGCGAAGGCACTGCTGCGGATCGCGGGGGCCGATGCGGCTGTCTGGTATGGCAAAGGCGAGATCGTCGATGGCTGGACAGTTTCGACGATCGACAAAAATCAGGCCGTACTGGATCGGGACGGCAAGGTCACCCGTATCTCGCTTTATCCTTCAGCCTGGGATGGCCAGCCTGTCGGGAGCGTTGGCCAATGAGCGGCGATCGTTTTGACGACGAAAGCACGAGCGCCGGCTTTTCGCTCGTTGCTGTGCTGGTCTTCATGCTGATCGTCTCCGCCATCGTGGTTCCCTTTGCCGTGACGGCAAAGACGCGGTTGATGATCGCTAACAATGAGGTCGAGCAGGAGCGGCTGTCGCTGCTGGCCGAAGGCCTGGCCAATGTGGTTTCGAGCGAATTGGCCGACGGTTTTGCGACGGAAAAGCTGCCGCTGGATTCCACGCCGGCAGCATGCCGGTCAGGGGAATTCGCCTTCGATGTCCGGATACAGGACCATTGCGGACTGATCGATCTCAATGCCGCCGACGCCCAACTGTTGTCGCTGGGTTTTGCATCGCTCGGTTTCAATCGACAGTCGTCCGAGGAACTGGCCGAAGCCGCTATCCAATTCCGGGGCAGCATCAATGCTTTCGCCGCGCAGGCGGCCGGGCCAGCAACCGCGGTCGGGCCGGCTCAAAACAAGCAGGCGCCGTTCGAATCCGTCTCCGAATTGCAGGAGTTTTCCGCGCTTGCTTCGACGCCGCTGCATGATCTCCATGATGTCTTCACGGTCTTTTCGAAGCGCGGCACGCTCAGCCTCGATCATGCCCCGAGCCGCCTCCGAGCTGTGCTTGCCGGCGCACCAGCAAGTGGCGCTTCAATCACGCTAGGGGCCACCGAGGGCTCAACCTATTCCGTCGAAGTCACAGCGAGGCGAGATGGGTCGGGAATTGCAGGCCAAGTCGGATTTGTCATCGAGAAATTCCCGGCCAGCACGGCAGGCTTTCGGCGTCTTTCAGGAAGTCCCACCGCAGAACTCACGAACCACGCACGGACGACGACACCCGCTGGAAATTGCGACGCGCTATTCGGGACCGAGGCGGCGCAGATCCTGATCGGATGGGCGTCATGAATGCGGCTACCCGGACCTCCAGCGTCGAGGCGTTTCTCGCCTTTCTCGAAAGCGAAAAAGTGCTCACCGCCCACGCGGCCCAACGCGCTTTGGGAGCGGCGAAGACATCGGGGCATCCGTTCGACACCGTGATGACCGAACTCGGGTTGATCGGCGAACAGGAGCTTGCCGACAGCCTCAGCCGATTCATGAACCTCCCGTCGCCTGTCGACATTCCGGAGGAGTCCAATCCCGAGTTGTTCTCAGGCGTTCCGCTGATCTACTTGCGCGAAAATGCGATCCTTCCCCTTGAGATCGACGCTGAGCGGCTGGTTGTCGCCGTCGCCGATCCGTTCTCGTCGGCTATGATCGATGCGCTGGTCTTTCACTATGAGCGGACTCCGGCGCTCAGAATATTGCCAAGGCGGATGATTACCGAATGTATCGATCGGATCGAGCAGTCCGCCAACGGAGCTGTGTCATCTGATGCAGACAGTGCAGGTTCCTCGGATTTCGGCCCTGATGATCTCGAACGGTTGAAGGATTTTGCCCGCGAGGCGCCGATCGTCCGCTTTGTCGCGGACACCATCCACAAGGCGGTCGATGCGAGAGCAACCGACATCCATATCGAACCGCTCGAGGACCATGTCCGGATCCGCTTCAGGCATGACGGCATGCTGTCCACCGTCGATACGGCACCGGCCGCGATGCTGTCCGGCATTTCGACGCGCATAAAGATCTTGGCGCGGCTCAACATCGCCGAACGGCGGCTGCCCCAGGATGGACGGATGCGCATTGCGGTGCGTGGAAGGGATATCGACCTTCGTGTCTCGGTCATCCCGTCCATTCACGGCGAAGCCATCGTGCTCAGGATTCTCGACCGCGCCGGCGTCGAATTGCGGCTGGCAAAACTCGGCTTCGACGACGCCGCGCAAGCCAAGATCAGAAGCATGTCGCAAGCCGCCAACGGCATCGTGCTGATCACCGGGCCGACCGGCAGCGGCAAGACGACGACGCTCTATTCGATCCTCGCCGAGCGCTCCCGGCCGGACGTCAAGATTTTCACGGTCGAGGATCCGGTCGAATACCGCATGGCCGGCATCACGCAGTTGCAGGTCAATCCGGCGATCGACCTCGATTTTGCCGCGGCACTCCGTTCGATCCTGCGGCAGGATCCCGACATCATTCTGCTTGGCGAAATTCGGGATCGAGAGACCGCACAAGTCGCAGTGCAGGCGGCTTTGACCGGCCATCTGGTGTTTTCGACGCTTCATACGAACAGTGCGGCCGGAGCGTTGACCCGCCTTCGCGACATGGGTATCGACGGCTATCTGCTCGGGGCGACGATCCGGGGCGTCATCGCGCAGAGATTGCTGCGCCGCGTCTGTCCCGCTTGCCATGGGACGGATCAGACAGGTTCGACCTGCCGCACCTGCAATGGTTCCGGCTACAGCGGGCGCACCGTGACCTACGAAATGCTGCAGGTGTCGCCGCGTATCGCCGAGCTTATCGACCAGGGCGCCGGCGAAATCGAGATCGGCAGGGTTGCGGCGGAAGACGATCTCGTTCCGATGGCGTTCCATGCAAAGGCGCTGGCGCAGTCGCAGGTGACCACAATGGAAGAAGTCCGGCGCGTCATCGACCTCAACGGAGGCGGTTGATGCCGGCCTTTGCCTATCGCGCCTATCTTGTCGATGGCAGCAGGGAGAGCGGCGTTCTCGACGCGTCGACCAAGCAGGATGCAGCCCGCAAATTGGCGCAACAGGGGCGCCGGTCCTATCATCTGGCTCCCGTAGATAGAGCAAAGCAATTCGTTCAGCTGCCCGGACGCGGTGCGCTGACATTTACGCGACGGGTCGATCTCAGCCGCCTGTTTTCCGAGCTTTCGGTGCTGTTGAACGCCGGTTTCACCGTTGATCGCGCCTTGAGCGCGGTGATTTCAGGCGAGGGCAATCATACGCGGCGTCAGCAGTTGCAGTCCGTGCTCGACCTCACGACCGGCGGTCGCCCGATTGCGGAAGCCTTTGCCAGCCTGCCGGGGATCACATCCGACGTTGCGGCCTTGCTCGCCAGCGGCGAACGTAGCGGCAAGATGGCGTTCATCTGCCAAAGGCTGGCCGACACATTCGAAGCAAAGGCAAAGCGTCGTGCGGCGATCGTCGAAGCGCTGACTTACCCCACCTTTCTGCTGGTGGTCATGAGCGGGGCGCTGGTCATTCTGGCGACGGTGCTTGTGCCGGCGCTGGAGCCAATCTTCGAAGGCTCGACGGCGGCAAAACCGTTCACCATGAAGCTGCTTTCCGCGCTCGGAACCGTTTTCACCGACTACCCCTTCGTGTTCCCGCTCGCCGCAACCGCTGCTTTGCTCTTCTATCTCTTTTTGTCGAGGTCGGCGGGGGCGAAGGCGTTGTTCTCGCGCTGGCTGCTGAGACTTCCGTTGATCGGTTCGCTGGTCAAAGACACCGTGATCGCGCGCTATCTTGAGACTTTGTCCCTCCTTCTCGGCAACGGGGTGGCAATGACCGAAGCGCTTGGCCTGTCGGCGAACGTCTCCCGGCAAAGTTCACTATGGGCAAGTTTTACCGCGATTGGAGACGACGTAGCCAATGGCGCCCGCCTTCATAGCGCAATCGTCAAGTCTGGCATTTTCGACAACGCGACGATGTCGCTGATTTCATTGGGCGAAGATGCGAACGCGCTTCCCGTCGTGCTGGATCGCGCCGGAAAGATGCTCCAGGCCGCGCTGACACGGCGGATCGACGCCGTGCTGAAACTGCTGACGCCGGCTTTGACGATTTCGCTTGGTTTTCTGGTGGGGAGCCTGGTCATTTCGGTGATGACGACGATCCTCAGCATCAACGATCTGGCCCTGAAATGACGGACGCGCCTCAACGAGAAAACGCGAGGGCCGGTTTCACTCTGGTCGAGATGTTAGTCGTCCTGGCAATCATGGCTGTCGTCGCGGCCATTGCAGCTCCGGGCATCGCCAAAAATTATCGAACCAGGAACCTGGAAAGTTTGACCAGCGAGATCACCACGCGACTGCGCCTGTCACGCACGTCTGCAATCGCCACGGCCAGGCCGAAACAGATAGTCATCGATCCTCGTGCCGGCGCGATCCGCTTCGATGATCGAGACACGCTCGTCCTGCCCGAAGACGTGGAAGTGACTGTGACGACAGGGCTGGAAACTGTCGCCGCGGAACGGCAGGCGACCTTGACATTCCTGCCGGACGGCAGCGCTTCCGGGCTGGACATCGATCTGCAACGCAAAGGCCAGACGGTACGCATCGAGGTGAACTGGCTGACCGGGCTGGCGACTTGGCGAAAACTGCCATGATCTCGCAGCCAACCCCTGCGTCTGAAGAAGACGGGTTTTCGATCCTGGAGATGATCGTCGCGATGACGATCCTGGCGCTTGTGCTCGGCATTGCGAGCCAGTCGATCGTGATGGCAAGCCGCAGCATCGCGGTTGCCAGGGAGCAGGTGGAAGCCGCTCGCGCGGTTCGCGAGATGCTGGCCGATCACCAAGCTGGTCGCGGATCGAATTCAACCGCCTCCGATGCCGCGCAGCCGGGCTGGAGCCTGAAAACCCGCACGATTGAGATATCGAACGCGAAACTAACAGCGATTATCATTGAGAGAACCGGCCCCGCTGGTGCCGGGCGTGGCGAGCCGTTTCTGACGTTTGTTCCCGTCCAGGATACGAACTCTCAATGAGCCGCTCATCGGATAGTTGCGGACAGTGGCTCCCAGGGTTTCGCGTCCTCAAGCCCAGCTTCGAATGGCGCCGCCTGGGTGGAACTCGCGCATCATCGGCGTCGGTCGAGGGTTTTGCGCTGATCGACGTGCTGGTTGGGCTTGCCCTGGTCGGCGTGATTTCCTCGCTGATGATTGTCTTTCTCGGACAAGCCCGCACGATGATGCGCATCGAGAAGGCAACCGAGATGCAGATGGAGGTCGACGCTGCCTCGCGGTTTCTCGAAACGGCGATCAGCCGTGCAGAGCCGCTGCCGCTATCGAAATCCTCGCCCGAGAATGTGATCTATCTCAGCGGTGAGCCGGCCCGGATTGAGTTCAACGGTGTTCAGGCGATCGGCTTCAGCTCCTCGGCACTGCGGGAAATCGCCATTTCGCTTGGAGGCGAGGACCAAGCCGAAGACATCCTGACCATCGACCAAAAACCACGGCGCGGTAGCGACAGCAGCAGATCAACAGAAAACCAATCAGTTCGACTGATTGCTGGTGTGACCGCTGTAAAATTCGAGTATCTCGACGGCTCGCCAGGAGCATCTCTGTGGTCGGACAGCTGGAGCGCCCAGCGGCGCCTGCCGGCCGCTGTGCGGTTCACAATCTCGGTCGATCGGGACGGCGCAGCCTACTCATCCGCGGGTTTTGCGCGCCTCGAGTTGGCAGATACCCAAGCGCAGCCCACGAACTGACTGTCTACAATCCGGAACGCCTGGTCAGTTGGTGATATCCTGATCTTCGCCGCTCCCGTCCGGCTTGCTGTCGCGGCCGAAGGTGCGGATCAACACACCGCTCGCATCGGCCTTCACCTCGTAGGCATAGGGTTTCCCCCAGGGATCGTTCAGCCCTGTGGTCCCCTTGAGGTACGGCCCGTTCCAGCGCTCTTCGCCGGCAGGCGCCGTCACCAGCGCAGAGAGGCCTTCCTCCGAAGTCGGATATTTGGCGTTATCAACATAGTAGAGTTCGAGGGCGCTTTCGATGTTGCGGATTTGCGCCTTGGCCGCATTGGTCCTGGCCGAGCCGAGATAGCGCAGAACCTGCGGGGCAGCGAGCGTGGCGATCAACGCTATGATGGCAAGTACCACCAGAAGCTCGACCAGCGTAAAGCCGCTTTCATGATTTTCGCTTTCACGGCGGTGTTTTCTGCCTAGCCGAATGAAACGGAGAGAAGTCATTGGAGTGATCCCATGTTCCAACCTGCAAATTGTTCCAGCACCCAGGTGCAGCCAAGGCCCGTTGCGATGAACGGACCGAAGGCGACGCGCGCCCGCGCGGCCGCTGGACCCACCGCGACCACCTGACCACCGATGAATAACAGCGCGCTTGCGCTTGCTATGAACAGCACGACCGGCAGCAGCAGCGGATTGATCCAGCATGCGGCGGCGCCAAGCATTTTGAGGTCGCCGAGCCCAAGACCGATGCGGCCGGTCATTGCGAAATGACCGCGACGGACGAGCCAGACAGCGGACAAGGTTCCAACAGCCAACAGGATTTGGCTAGGGACCTGATCTAGTTGTGTCGCAGCTTGGAAGCCAAGGCCCGTGCCAGCCAACGCCAGATTGAGTTCATCGGGAATTATCAGCCTTCGGAAATCCGCAACTGAAATGGCGACAAGGATTGCCGCCAGCGCGATCGTCGCAATCAGCACGAGAGACAAGTGGGCGCCCATCAGTATTTCAGTCGTTTGAGGTTCTGTTGCAGAGGGGTTCCGCCGCGGCGCTGCTGGATCGGCGTCTGCAGGCTGATCTTGCCGCGGAATTCATCGGTGACCTGCCGCGCCTCGCCGATGTCGCGGATAACGCGCGGACGAATGAAGATGATCAGCTCGGTCCGCCCGACGCTGTCGCTCTTGTGCTTGAAGGCGTTGCCGATGATCGGGATGTCGCCGAGGATCGGCACCTGGCCGCGATCGACATTGTTGCGTTCCTGGATAAGGCCGCCGAGCGCCAGGCTCTCGCCGTCATTGACCAGCACGCGGGTCTGGATCTTGCGCTGCTGGATAGTTGGGGAATCGATGCCGGAGCTGGTCGTCTTGGTGACGTTGCTGACTTCCTGCTGGATATCGAGCATGACACGGCCGGCATTGTTGATGCGCGGCGTGACCGTGAGTATGACGCCGGTATCCTTCATCTCGACCGAATTGACGATCGGTGCGTCGGCGGTCGTCGTTCCCACGGCCTGCTGCGTGATGATCGGCACCTGGTCGCCAACCTGCAGGATCGCCTTTTGATTGTTGAGCGCCATGATGGTCGGCGCCGAAATCACATTGACGTCGGTGATGCTGGCGAGTGCGTTCAGCGTAACCTGGATGTTGTCGGTCGCGTAGGTCCAGCCAAAACCGGGGAAGGTTGCGCCGGTGAAACCGCTGGCCACGTCGGACAGTGAGATCTTCATGCCGTTGTTTTCGAAGAACCAGCGAAGCCCGAATTTCAGTTCGTCGTTCAGCGTCACTTCGGCGATCACCGCTTCCAGCATGACTTGCGTGGGCAAGATGTCGAGCTTCGCCAATATGTGCTGGATGCGATCATAGTCCCGTGCCGTGGTCTGTATCAGCAGCGCATTGTTCTCGACATCAGCCACGACCTTGGCGTGGGTCGGTGACTGTTCGTCTGGTGCCAAGGCCAGCGACGGGGATGGGCCGGTCAATGGCACAGGCGTCACGCCATCGGATTGCAAGGCGATCGGCGTCATGTCGGGCGACACGTTCGCGCCGGCCATCTCGCCCTCGGTCTTGACCGAAGTGCCGAGCACGGAGCTCAGCACCGCAGCCAGTTCCTTGGCCGGTCGGTTCTGAATCTCATAGACGAAGAGCTGGTCCTCGTTGGTCTCGGCCAGCTTGTCGAGCTTGCCGATCCACACCGCGGCGCGGCTGAGATAGGCCGGGCGCGAGGTGATCACCAGCACCGAATTCAGCCTATCGTTGGGAATAAACTGGATAATCTTGGCGCCAGGGCCGTTCTTGGTGCCGAAGATCGAATCGAGCTCTGAGGCAACGGCTTCAGGCTTTGAGGTTTTCAGGGGATGAAGGGCGACCGACATGCCGCGCATCCAGTCGACGTCGAACACCGAAACCGCTTCGCGAATGGCATCGAGATCGCTGTTGTTGCCGGCGACCGTGATCAGATTGCGGGTGGAATCCACCCTGAGAACCGAGCCTTGTCGTGTGATCGGCTCGAGGATGGTCTTCATTTCGTCAGCTGCGATGTATTGCAGCTGCAGCACCTGCACCTTGATGCCGGGGCCAGAGGGCGAGACCGACGGCACACTGACGGACGGCGTGCTGGACATGATGTCGGACAGCGGAACGATCTGGTACGTGCCGGCACGTTTGGTGATCCCGGCATTGTTTACGGCAAGTGCGGATTCCAGGATATCGACCAGTGCATCCTGCGACACAGGTTGTGACGTCTGCAGCGTCACCGTCCCCTGCACGCGCGGATCGACGATGTAGTTGAGATGCAGCGCGTCGCCGAGCACGGCTTTCGCCGCTTGTGCGACAGGTGCGTTGACCAGATTGAGCTCGAATTGACCAGAACCATCGGCCGTTACTTGGGCGATTGGCGCGCCTGAGGAGACGAAATTACCGGAGCCCTGATACTGCGCACCGGAGAAGCGCTGGGCTTCACCTGCCGCAGTTAGGGGACGGGAAGCGTTATATCCCGCCCGCAGCGGCGAGTTCTTTGCATGCAGGCTATCAACGGTTTCGGTGAAAAAATCCTTGCCCGACGGAGACGTGCAGCCTGCGCATGCGAGCAGCATGCACAACACGACGCAATTACTCAGATTGATCGACATCCGCCCGATTCCCCTAAGGTTTTAGCCTAGGGCTTCTTCGGGATGGGCGCTGGAATTGCTGGCATTATTTCGGGTCTGTCCACAGGGTAGGTGAGCGAACGGTGTAGAAGACCTTGCACAGGTGAATGTTCGCCATCCTGCTCATCGTTTCACAAAGCGAGGCATCCAAGCTACGGCATTCCCGATAAACCAACCCTCCGGCTTAAACGCCCAGGGGCATGACCTGGCAGAGCTTGAAACCAGAAGTCCCGTGAACTAGGCTAGGCTAGCCGCGTCTGGTTCGGCGCAGGTGCACAGCCAGAGGACAGGCAAAACTTATCTTTGCCGGAATTCAGGCAATCGCGTTTTTCCTTCGATATGCGTAACCCTAGATTGGTGCCGCTTGAAATAGTCGCTCCATTGATAAGCAGGCCCGCTCGCGATCATGTCAAAGCCAAGTCGATCGATGGCGGCACAAGGTCATTTCGAGCGCGACGAGATCGAAACGCTCGCGCTGTTTGCGCGCATGATCCATGTCACGCTTTATTCCGAGGGCGCGGCCCATTTGGATTGATCTGGCAGAAGGGGCGTCCGCTCAAGCGGCGCGCCGGCGTCGTCTGCTTATTTTCCCGGTCGAGGCCGGCTTTCGGGTTCGGCTGGCGCAGCCTTTTCTCGAGGAGATTTGCAATGACTGCGGCCGCTGCCTAGGATAATTGCGGAAAGTTGTTGCGAAGACACGCTTTTTTGGCAAAACTGCTGGGATCCTTCAAGACAGGCCTGGTGGAAGGTCCAGATCGAATGGCACTTTGTCAAAGAATTCGCCGTCATCTTCGCTCACAAAAATGCTACCTGCCAGCACGTACCCTTCTCCCCCCAAATATTTGATCTGATACATACTTTTGTCGACGTACTTCTCTTCACCGGTCGAGTCCGCCCTTGAAACCAAGTCTATTGAAATATTTTCAATGCAGACAGGTAGTGCAATATACGAAACATCCTTAAAGAGGACATTTATTCGCTTTTCGCTTGAGTTGTTCTTGTTGCTTCGGAGGAGAAGCTGAGAATGCCCCGTCGCGTACAGCCATATCTGAAATGGCCTTGAGGATGAAAATAGCATATCTGGCCCTTCACCTGAATGGATTGGATATCGGTGACCCATTACTTACAAAGTCGACGCTCGACAATCGATTTGAGCTGTAAAGCTGCCCCATCTCATAATCGGTATTACTGCCTATGCCACTAAGGCCTCTTTGAGCTGCGCTCATCACCTGCGAATAGACGTCCTTGCCCGAAAGGCCATCAACACTAACAGAAATTTTCGTATTTGGGTCGGCAATAGCTCGCGCAAGCGTTGATTTCCATTCCGGATCATTCATCAGCGTCCGGGCTCCAATTTTCTCTGCAGTTTGCTTTAGGCCCTGATTATCAAGACCCAAGGCAATGTGGTCTCGTTTCTCCTTCGGCTTTCCGGTCTCACCTTTTTCGTCGGGGTCGGGCGGAGCTGCGGCAGTCGCCGAAACGTCAGGCCCGGCGGGAGTTTGGCCCGCGCCCGCATTGTCATTGCCTTTCACGGACAAGCTCGTATTGTTATTCAGCCCTAATAGCCCAGCAAGCATACCCCCAAGCGCTGCCCCAAGTCCGAGGCTGTAGCTGCCGGTTCCACCACCACCAGCGCCATCAACCCTACCAAGGCGCCCTGTAGGGTCCGTGCCCAGCGGATCGCTGTTCCGAGGGCTCATCATCATATGACCGTTCTGATCACTTTTGTTGACTGGGTCATTGCCGGAATAGGAATACCGGTTCGTTCCTACGCCTGGCGTCGCGGGGTCTAGGGCGTCAGGAGAAATGAATCGTACGGGCTGAACATTGGATTGTATGTGCCGCACCAGGTGCGACCCATAGGCCGCTGCCGCACTGGTTGTAGCCGCGCTGGAAGCCACCATGGAGACGGCCAACACCGTCGACAATATGCATTGAACGATCTTTGCCCACTTAAATCTCATGACAGATTCCGATGCCCTTCAAGCGGTCCTTGGTGTCTAATTCAGCTTCGGCTCGCGCCAGCCGAGCGCTTCGGCCTTGGCGAAGGCTTCGCGGTTGGCCCGGAAGAGATCATTCGCATAGGTAATCCTGTCGGCCGGGATGTCGCTCTGCTTCCGATATTTCTGGATGATGTTGGTGTCGAGCAGCCGGTAGTAGGCCGTGCCCTTCTTCACCGAAGTATAAGCATTGGCGGGATAGGCTTCGATCAGCACATCAGCGACCGCGACCGCCTCTTCGTAGCGCCCGATGGCGATGAGATTGTCGAGGATCGGGGTTGCGATGATCGACAGTGCCTCGCGCTGCGAGAGCGTTTTGAGGTAGACGCCATTGGCAATCGCCTGCTCGGTCATCGGCACTTTTTGCTGGTACCACGCATCACGCGTAAATCCAGCGCCGCTGGTGGTCTCGAGATTCCAGGTCTTGCCCCTCGCGTCGTCGGTGAATTTCACGAAGATATGAAGCGGCGCTGTCGAAAGCGTTACATCGAGGCCGAGACGCTTTCCCAGTATGAGGAAAAGAGCCGGCATCGAGACGCAATTGCCCTTTCTCGTTGCGAGATAGTTGGGCAGCGACTGCGAGCCGGGTTTCTGGCCGTAGGGATCTGAAAGATCATATTCAAACGGCCGGCCATTGTTCCACCAGCCGCCGTCATAGAGGAAGGTGCGCAGGGCCTTCATCCTTTCCATGCTGGTGGAAGCGGCATCGGGTGGCAGCGTGCCGAGCATCTTGTTGATCGTCGCCACCATGCTGTCGATTTCCGCGAGCGCAGCTGCTTCATCGATGGAGCGATCGACGAAGGTGTCGACCGCCAGCTTGGCACGGGCAAAGTCGGCTCTCCCGTCCGGCACATTGACCAGGGCACGAACGAAGGCTGCCGGGTTCGATCGGTCGATGTCTTCAGCTTTGGCCAGGCTACCTGCTGCCAGCATCAGGAGCAAAGCAGTTGCCAATTTGATCACACTGCGGGTCATTGCCCCTCCTTTGAGGTCACGGTGAGGTCTTGTCCTTAGCGCCTTGCGGATCCTTGGGAACAAACCGTCCCAGCACTGGATCCATGTATCTGGCATTGAGATACAGCAGGCCGGTCTCGGGATCGAAGCGCTCGCCGATATAGGATTTTTGCGTCTGGAAGCCGGTGTTGAGGCGCTCGCCATAGCTGGCGTAGTTGGTCTGCTCAACGATGGCGCCGGCGGCATCGGTGACCATGCGTACCGAGGCCAGGTGATCGCGGTGCAGGAAGGCTTTGGTCGCGCCGGTCACCTTGACGTCGGGATGGGGATAGCGGGTGTAGATCTCGGCGCCCGGTGTCGCCGGATTGATCTCGACGGAAGCGTCGGGATAGAGCGTGGTGGCGAAAGACGAGGTCTTTTTGGCCCGCGCGCCGTCCGGGCCGTAGAACAGCGACACGGCGTTGGCGGCCTGGGTA
>NZ_JAMYMZ010000080.1:0-17197 GCF_040318825.1 Mesorhizobium sp. M1006 | reverse complement strand
CTGGCGCGCATTGTTGTGCCAATGCTGCAGGCATGGAGTGGTATCCGATACCAAATCGCAGAGCTGAGCAAGCAGCTGGCAGCGATGGCGCGTAACGACCAGCATTGCCGTCTGCTCATGTCAGTGCCCGGTGTAGGCACCGTCACAGCCACCGCCTTTGCCGCAGCGGTGGAGGATCCGGCCAACTTCAGGAACTCGCGCGCCGTGGGCGCATGGGTGGGCCTGACCCCGAGGCGCTACCAGTCCGGCGAGGTCGATAATGATGGTCATATCTCGCGCCGTGGCGACAGTCAGTTGCGCGGACTGCTATATGAGGCGGCCGCGGTCATCCTGAACCGGTCGACGGATACCAGCATCCTGCGAACCTGGGCGTTGGAGCTGAAAGATCGGCTCGGCTTCAAGCGAGCGGCCGTGGCCCTGGCGCGCAAGCTGGCAGTCATCATGCATGCGATGCTCCGGACGGGCGAGTTGTTCGATCCGCACGGAGGAAAACCCGCCGCTGTCTGATCCTGCAGACGTTTAGCTACGACCATTCTTCAGGCCATTCCACCGATAGCGTTCTTACAGGACGCACCGAGTCGTCCCTGCCGGGACGTGGCTGAGATCATTCCGCGAAGCGGGAAGCAACTGCCTCGTTTAGCAGATTGCGTAACGAACATAGGAAGATCTCACCTGCGAAACTCATCCTGCGGCGATCATCGCGTCGACCGCGTAGACGACCCTGTACCCGGCATTCGGACGAACGAGAATCGACAGAAAGGACGACGGCCTTGCACTCACCCCCTTGACGGTCGAGCGATTAGACGACCCGCTGCGCTGGAGGGGCGCCTGCGGTTGAGGTAGAGATCAAGAACCGGTCGTCGCGCTCGCGTTGAGCGTCGTTCGGCTCGAGCAGAGCATGGCGGGCTTCTTCAACAAGGAGCCTGACCATGCACCATCCTATTCTCGATGCCCGGATCAGCCCGCTGCGCCAGCGGCTGATCGACGACATGAACATGCGGCGTTTCTCACGCGAGACGCAGCGCAAGTATCTCCGCGATATCGGACGCTTGGCGACATTCCTCGGGCGTTCACCAGACACAGCGACCGCCGACGACCTACGTCGGTTTCAGATCGAGCAGCAGGAAGACGGCGTTCCCGTGCCGACGATGAACAGCATCGTGTCGGCACTGCGCTTCTTCTTCACCCAAACGCTCGACCGCCCGGACCTGGCGCGTCGGCTCGTCCGGCTGGCGCATCCGCGCAACCTGCCCGTGGTGCTCAGCCGCGACGAGGTGGCCCGGCTGCTCAACGCCACCACCTGCCTCAAGCACCAGGCCGCATTGTCAGTCGCCTATGGCGCGGGCCTGCGTGTCGCCGAGGTGTCGATGCTGAAGGTTGCCGACGTCGACAGCGAGCGCATGCTGCTGCGCGTCGAGCGTGGCAAGGGCGGGCGCTATCGCAACGCCATGCTCTCGGAGGACCTGCTCACGCTTCTGCGTGAGTGGTGGAAGGTCGGACGTCAGCAGGGCGTGATGCACCGCGACGGCTGGCTGTTCCCCGGACAGCACGCGATGAAGCCGATCAGCACGCGGCAGCTCTATCGCATCGTCGTCGAGGCAGCCCAGGCCGCCGACATCGCCAAGCGGGTCGGGCCGCACACGCTGCGCCACAGCTTCGCCACCCACCTGCTGGAGGACGGCACCGACATCCGCATCATCCAGGTCCTGCTCGGGCATGCCAAGCTCAACAACACCGCCCTTTACGCGAAGGTGGCGACCCGCACGGTGCGTGCCGTGACGAGCCCGCTCGACAAACTCGGGCTGTTCAAGCCGGGAGAGGTCTCGCCCGACATCTGAGCCGTGCGCGCCTCGATCGAGGTCGCCGACATCTTCCGTGCTGCCGGACCCGCCTATCGGGCCGCCCATGCAGGTCATCTGAGCCTCGCCCAGCTCAAGGTCATGTCGGCGATCGAACAGTGTCGCACCGCTGCATTGGGTGGTCATGTCGAAGCCTGTGCGGACTGCGGCCAATGGCGGATCGCCTATAACTCCTGCCGCAACCGGCACTGCCCGAAGTGCCAGGGCGCGGCCGCACGGACGTGGTTGGCCGAGCGTGAGGCCGACCTGCTGCCGGTCGGCTACTTCCATGTCGTGTTCACGCTGCCCGCCGAGGTCGCCGACATCGCGTTCCAGAACAAGGCGCTCGTCTACGACCTGCTGTTCAAGGCGGCAGCGGAGACGATGCTGACGATCGCTACGGATCCGAAGCATCTCGGCGCGCGCATCGGCATCACCGCCGTCTTACACACATGCGGATCGGCGATGACGCACCATCCGCATGTCCACATGATCGTGCCGGGCGGCGGCATCGCGCCGGACGGAAGCCGATGGATCTCGTCGCGCCCGGCCTTCCTGCTCCCGGTGAGGATTCTCGGCAAGCTGTTCCGCCGCCTGTTTCTCACCCGGCTGGTCGCGCTGCACGAGGCGGGCCGGCTCAGCTTCTTCGGGTCGATCGCGCACCTGATCAAGCGGCGGGCATTCCTGCGCCATCTTGCTCCCATCCGGAAGAAGCGCTGGGTGGTCTATGCCAAAGCGCCGTTCGCGGGACCGGAGGCGGTACTCGCCTATCTGTCGCGCTACACTCACCGGGTCGCGATTTCGAACAGCCGGCTGATCGCCTTCGACAAGAGCGGCGTCACCTTCCGCTACAAGGACTACCGCCGCGACGGCGCCGATCGTCAGCAGGTCATGGTGCTCGCGACCGACGAGTTCATTCGCCGCTTCCTGCTTCATGTCCTGCCACGCGGCTTCCATCGCATCCGGCACTACGGCCTGCTCGCCGGTTCCGCTCGCAAGGCCAGCCTCGCGCTGGCGCGCGAACTGCTGGGCGTCGCCGCGCCGCCCGACCCCGGCGACCCCGATGAACCGGACGACTTTCACCCGCCATGCCCCTGCTGTGGCGGACGCATGATTGTCATCGAGGTGTTCGAACGGTGGAAGCAGCCGCGTGGACCGCCGGATGCGCCGACGACAAACCGGCAGAAGTGTCCATGACCCGGCATGGCATGCTCCAGCCTTCAGCCGCAGGCACTCAGCCTCCGGCAACGGACCCACGCGTGTCCATGGTGATCATCGACGCCGAACGGGTCGCGTCCGGCCGCGCGCCGAGCCGAGAATACCGCGTGGCTGAAAGGCGAAGCGGTCCGTCCGCATCAAACCCGCCGCTTGCCGACGGCGGTCACGCCGTCGCCGACACCAGCCGCAAATCGAAATCCCCATAGCCATCGACTGTGGCCCACGGGTTCCTTCCTCGGGGACTTTCGTACGCCTGCCGGCGCCCGAAACTCTTCACGAAGGACTTTCGTACGCCTGCCGGCGCCCGAAACTCTTCACGAAAGCCGTCGGTCCACTTTGGGTAACTACAGGCGCATAAGCGGACATTGCCTGGGTGGCGGCCCCCGGGTTTGACCCATTCCAGACATTCGGCCCCCTTTTCGCGAAGGACGGTCAATTCGACATCGCCTTTTTCTACGGAAACACAGGGTTCTCCCCAAGCGACACTGCCAGCGCGCCCATCAAGAAGCTGACACTAAACTTCGCGCCTACGCACAAGCGCAAGGCTGGTGGGCTGCCCTTTTAAAGGATGAACCTCGTTCCACTCTAAATCGCCGTGATCGGCGTCCTAATGCTCGCCACGCCGTCTGGCGCTTCCGGCAGCACGATATGATCGGCATGGCCGCCTGCCTGCTGATGGCCATTCTAGCGGTCGTGGTGCTGGTGCCCGGATAGCCCGCTGCCGGGGGTGACACAGGGCGCCTCGCGCGACTTCGACTCGCGTATAAGCCGGACACCCTATGGCTCCGCGGCGCCAAATGTATTAGACTGATCTCATATACGTCCATCCGCGGGCGAGCGCGCCCGGAGGGTTAGACGATGACGGTCTACAGGCGATTGTTGCTGGCGAGGGCCTTCCCGATCCGGGTCAGGCTTTTCGAAACCGGTTGGCTTCGGCTTGTCAGTCGGGCTGTGGTCGTTGCTTTCATTTCTTGGTTTGCCGTCGGTGCGGTGACGGCCGGGCCGCTCAACGACGCTGCTCGGGAGGGCGACGCCGGAAAGGTTGCCGAACTCCTGGCACAAGGCGCCAATGTGAACGATCGCGACGAGAGCCGTCAGACCCCGCTGATCGATGCGGCGCTTGCCGGCAAGACCGAGGTCGCCATTGCGTTGATCGGGGCCAAGGCGGACATCGAAGCCCGCAACGATCGCGGCTTCACCGCGCTACATGCGGCAGCCTACTCAGGAAGCCTGGACATCGCAAAATTGCTGCTCGACCACGGGGCCGAGGTCGACGCGTTGAGCACGCACAAGATCACGCCGCTGCATGTGGCAGCAGAAGAGAACCAGACGGCCATCGCGGAGCTGTTGATCTCGCACGGCGCACAGGTCGAGGCAATCCAGGAATACGGGTACACGCCTCTCAGCCGCGCGACATTCTATCAGAGCACCGACGTGATGGTTTTGCTCAAGAAGCACGGCGCAAAATGCCAACCCAAGGAAACGATGGGGTCGTCGTACAAGGTGTGCATCGCCCTCGGCAACTGACATCGAGAAAGGCTACTGGAGGAGAACATGACAGAGAACCGTTCCAGAACGTTTGACAGTTTGCTTTGCGCGGGAGTAGCCGCCGCCTCCCTCCTCCTCTTCGGCACCGGTGGATCCCACGCCGGCGACGGAGTGAACACCGGATACTTCGGCAATGTCGCCATCCTGGGTTATGATCCGGTAGCATATTTCACCGACGGTCGCGCGACGATGGGTTCGCCCAAGATCTCGAGGAAGTGGCTCGGAGCAACGTGGTACTTCGCCAGCGTCCAACACCGGGATGCCTTTGTTTCCGAGCCGGTGCGCTATGCCCCTCAGTTCGGCGGCTTCTGCACCGGGGGAATGTCAGTTAAGGAGGCATCCGCGAACCTTGACCCGGAAGCCTTCCGCATCGTCAATGGCAAGCTCTTCCTGTTCTCCGGAAAGGAGGGCCTGGAGGAAGACTTCGATGCCAACCCGGCGCCTGTCATTGCGAAAGGGGAAGCCGAATGGCCCGCAGTGGAGGCGAAGGAATTCGAGGCTAGAGCGGCGGCCAACTAGCTCCGGCGCGATGTCGTGAGCCCGCAAGTTGAATGGCGCCCGTCACGGAGACACCGAGAAATACCAGACTGTGACGGAGTCCGGCCAAGCGTACTCGTCCTGCGTATCGCTGCTCCCTTGGGGATTGCGATAGACCGGGGCGCAGAACTTGCGGCCGAGCAAGGTCGCGGTGGATTGCGTGCAGAAGAGGTCGCCATCCACGCTGGACGTGCCGGTGATGATGCTGCTTTGCGAGCTCAGTGCGACATCTCCATTTGCGCTCAGCTCCATGACGAAGGCTGCGCCATTGTGTTGATGTCCTACCCATGTCCGATCGCCCGTTAGGGCTCGGATCGCGGCGGCGCCCAGGCGGTCCTCCTCCCGCCCGCGAAAATCGAAGCTCCGCTCCGGAATCCCCGCGGCGCGAAGCGCCCCCAGCCGGTGATCGAGGTCCTCTTGCCGCCGATGGTGGGCGTAAACGACACGATAACCAGCGAGGTTCTGTTCGGGTATCTCTTTCAGGATTGATGCAGCCGCATCGTGCGCCTCGGCCATGCGGCCAAGCCGCGCATTTGCCATGGCCAGCGTTTCGAGACCAAGGTCGCTGCGCTCTCCCGGCTGGACCTTGCTCAGCGCCTGCAAAGCCTTCTCGTACTGATGGTTCATGTAGAGCACGAAGCCGTAATAGTCGAAGACCTGAGCGCGCGGCTTGGGATCGAGCCGCAACACGCGTTCCATCGCTGCCAGCGCCTCCAGGTTCTGTCCTGCGTAGGTCAGCACGATCGCCCGATTGAGCTCCGCCTCCGCGCCGTTCGGGTCCAGCGCGACGGCTTTCTGGACCGACGCGATCGCCTGGTCCCATTCGCCGTCCAGCATCTGCAGGATGCCGAGCACGGCATAGGCGCGCGCAGATTGCGGATTGAGCTCCAGCGCCCGCCCTGCCGCTTCGTAGGAGCGCTGGCGAGCGACGGCGCTGAGCATGAGCACCTGGTAGTCGAAGCCGAGCACGTCCACCGTGGCGCGGGCATAGCCCGAGTAAGCATCTGCAAACGTAGGATCGAGCTTGATCGCCTTTTGATACAGGGACAGGGTCTCTCCGAGAGACCTGTTGTCGACCACATAAACCTTCTGCTCGGCTCGGGTGTAGAAATCGTATGCCTCCAGGCTTCGCGTGGGGAGGCGAGCAATCTGCGCGCGTTCGCCTTCCGTCAGACGCACCGAAAGTGCCTCAACGATACGCCCGATCACTTCGTCCTGAAGTGCAAATATCCTGGAGTAGTCGCGGTCGTATCGCTCGGCCCAGATGTTGCTCCCCGTTTGGGCATCGATGAGCTGGACATTGATGCGGACTAGATCTTCCTCCCGCCGGACGCTGCCCTCGACCACGTAACGGACGTTCAACTGCGCCGCGATCTCGTCGACGTCGAGGGATCGATCCTTGAAGGAGAACGCGGAGTTGCGTGCGATGACGAGGAGCCCCGAGATCTTCGAGAGATCGGTGATGAGATCGTCTGCGAGCCCTTCCGCAAAATAATCCTGGCCTGCCTTCTCGCTAAGATCGGTAAACGGTAGCACGGCGATGGAGGGCTTGCCGACCGACGAACCGACCGGGGTGGAACCGTGACCGGGCAGCAGGGCAATCGCTTGCGGCCAGAGAATCACCGCAATCCCCGCTATCAGAGCCAGAACGAGCACCGTGGCGCCGATCACAGGCCATCGCCGAGAGCGCGACTTATTGGCTCCTGCGGTCTGTTCCAGCAGAACCCGATAGGCGCGGACCCGCTCTGGAATGTTCTTGAGACGCTGTTCGCCGAGTGACTTGAAGGTCAGGCCGAGCTTGTTGTGAGCCTGATCGTAGGCCGTTCCCGAGATGACGATGCCGCCAGGATCGCTCAGCCCTTCCAGCCGGGCCGCGATGTTGACGCCGTCGCCGTAGAAGTCGTCCTTGTCAGGGATCACGTCACCAAGGTTGATCCCGATGCGGAACACGATCCGGGTATCTTCGGGAAGACCGAGGTTCTGCTGCGCGGTGACCCGTTGGATCTCAACGGCGCATGCTACGGCATCGACGACGCTCTCGAACGCGACCAAAGCGCCGTCGCCCATGAGCTTGACGATGCGGCCATGGTAGCCCTCGATCGCGGGTTCGATGAATTCGCGCCGGAGCGCCTTGAGCCGCGAGAGTGTGCCCGTCTCGTCCAGCCCCATCAGCCGGCTGTACCCCACCACGTCGGCGGCGAGGATAGCGACCAGCTTCCGTTCGAGATGTTGAACCTGTTCCACTGGGCAGAATTATAAGGAAAGCCCAATGGCAAGACCATACATACTTAGCAGCCAACACCCGTTTCTCCGATGAGGTACGTTACAAAATCGGCTACGGGCGTTCGCCTTGAATTCCGAAAAGGTGATCTTCGACGGAATGTCGGCTCATGGTGCAACCGCGACCTACAGCGTATTCGCCGACGTCAGACTTTCGGGCGACGGCAAAGCTTGCCCCTACGGCCGACAATTGCTGAAGATCCTATGGGGATGGAAGGCGACAGAGTGAAGTCGCCAAACATCACCTGGAGGTCAGCATGCAAGCCAACACCACCAAAGCCCCGGCCGCTATCCGCGTCGATCTTGCCGCAATATTTGTCTCGTTAGAACTGTCTCGTTCAAAATGGCTCGTGACTTCGCTTTCGCCAGGTGGGGGCGAGAGAATGTCGAGACACCTCGTGCCGGGGGGCGACATTCCGGGTTTGCTCGATCATTTCGCAGAGCTGCAACGAAAGGCGGAAGTGCGGACAGGGCGGCGTTTCCGGGTCATATCAATCCAGGAAGCTGGTCTGGATGGATTCTGGATACATCGGGTCCTCGAACGCGAAGGCATCGAGAGTTATGTCGTGGACCCGGCATCCATTGCCACATCGCGTCGCCGCCGGCGGGCCAAGACCGACAGGATTGATGGGGAAGCACTGGTTCGAGCGTTGTTGGCCTACAACCGCGGCGAGCCTCGGGTTTGCGCGATGTTGCGAGTGCCAACGCCGGAGGAGGAAGACCGTCGCCGGTTGGTGCGGGAGCGGAAGGCGCTGACGAACGAGCGGATCAGGCACGTCAACAGGATAAAGGGCCTTTTGTTCAGCCAAGGTGTGTCCGGATACGAACCGTTGAAAGGCGATCGACGCAGATGCCTCGACGCGCTCATTACCGGAGATGGGCGTCCACTGCCGCCAGCGCTCATGGCGCAGATCAGCCGCGAGCTTGATCGCATCGAGTTGCTGATCCAGCAGATCAAGGATGTTGAAGAGGCACGCGACGCCTTGCTCGCGGCAGATGAGCCAACACCGGCCCTGCTGCTCAGCCTCAAGGGAATAGGTCCGGAGTTCGCGGCCGTCCTGTGGTCTGAGGGATTGTCGCGCAAGTTTGACAATCGACGACAGGTTGCCGCCTACGCTGGGTAAGCCAGAGCTCGCTTGAGGCCAATTCGGTGCCTCTCCCCACAGGGCGCCATTTCCGTTAGGATGCTCCGAGATGGCGGGAGGTATGACCTGGATCGCGTTCACCGTAGAATGGCTACCATCCTTGCTGCCGACGCAGTTGGCTACAGCCGGCTGATTGGCAGAGACGAGGAAGGGACACTTGCCACCCTGCGGACGCATCGTCAGATCATTGACCGACTGATAGAGGAACATCAGGGACGGGTGTTCGGGAGCGCTGGGGACAGCGTCATCGCCGAGTTCGCAAGCCCCGTCGAGGCGCTTCGATGCGCCACTGAAATCCAGTTCCAAGTCGGCAGACAAAATGCTGAGCTGCCCGAGTCGAGCCGCCTGCGCTTTCGCATCGGCATCAATCTCGGCGATGTTGTCGTAGAGGGCGACAATCTCATGGGCGACGGTGTGAACGTCGCCGCCCGTCTGGAGGCGCTGTCACCTCCAGGTGGAATATGCATTTCGGAAGCGGTCTACACGCAGGCCCGCGATCGGCTCTCGCTCGAATTCGTCGATCTTGGCGAACAAAGGTTGAAGAACATCGCCCGGCCTGTGCACGCGTACCGCGTGCCTCTCGCTTCAGAGGAGCAGGTCACGTCGCCTTTTCGAGGTCTCAACCCCTTCGAGTTCGAAAACGCCGACCTCTTCTTTGGCCGAGCTCGGGCGACTGCTGCCTGCATCGAACGCCTGGAGCAGCAGGCCGCCAACGGCAAGGCATTCCTGCTCATCTATGGTATGAGCGGTTCCGGCAAGTCTTCTCTCCTTCGAGCAGGGCTGCTGCCTTCCATCACTCGAACCGGTGCAGCGGCTGGCATCAAGTTTTGGCGCCGCTGCCTAATCCGCCCTTCCGACGCCCCTGATGCGGTCGCCTCGCTGGCCGCTGGGCTGCTTCGCGAAGGCGCCCTGCCGGAGCTGGCTTGCGAACCGGCAGCGCTGGCTCAACTCTGTCGGAGTTCGCCTGATCGAGCTCTGGCGCTCGTCCGCCAGGCTCACGCCAAAGCGGCGGCCGCCGCAGGTTCAGCCTCCTCACAAGTGCGATTGGTAGTGGCGATCGATCAGATGGAGGAGCTGTTCACGACGGAGCCGGCATCGCGCGAAGTGCTAGTACGGCTCCTCGCGGCACTCGCCAGCAGCGGACTGGTCTGGGTGATCGCGACGATCCGATCGGATTTCTTTCATCGTTGCGGCGAGGTCCCCGGTTTCTGGGCACTCAAGGATGGCCTCGGCAGCTATGAACTCCTGCCGCCGACCGGCGCTGAGATCGCCCAGATCATCCGCGAGCCGGCACGCACCGCCAGGCTGCGCTACGAGGAGACAGCCGAACGGGGCCGGCTGGATGATGTCCTGCAGGAGGCAGCAGCTGCTGATCCTAGATCTTTGCCGCTTCTCGAATTTGTGCTCGACGCTCTGTACGATGCGGGGCGAGAGCGCCGGATCCTCACCTTTGCTGCGTATCAGGCACTTGGCGGCTTGGAAGGGGCGATCGCGCGCCGCGCTGACGAAGTCGTAGACGCTCTCCCGCCGGACATCCAGGAGGAGCTACCAGTCGTATTGCGTGCCCTCACCACGGTGCGCCCAAGCGATGAGGCAGTTGCGGCGCGTCCGGCCTTGCGCGCGGAAGTCACGGGCACGCCTCAACGATTGGCTCTCGTTGAGGCCTTGGTCGCCGCTCGCCTTCTCGTCAGTGATGAGGATGCCGCAGGCCACGTCTACGTGCGCGTGGCACACGAAGCTTTGTTGAGCCGCTGGCCGCGCGCTAGCGACATTGTCAATGCGAACCGGAGCTTCCTCGAGACCCGCGCTCGGGTCGCGGCTGACGCCAACCGCTGGCATGCCGACAACCGGAACCGGGAGCTTCTCCTGCCGTCCGGCAAGCGGCTCGCCGAGGGCGAGGAATTGCTGCAGTCGAGACGGGTAGAAGTCGACGATCAGATCGTCGACTACATTGAGACGTCTTCGCGTGCTGAGGCGGATAGAGACGAGAAGGACAGGCAGGCAGAGCGGGCACTCATCGAGGCGGCTGAAGCAGCAAAGCGCGAGCGCCTGGAGCGCGAGGCCGAGCGCCGCAGCCTTGCGGCCGCGGCTGCGAGCCGGCTCGCGCGACGCACGCGCTATGCGGCCATCGTCGCCACGGCGCTGGCCCTTATGGCCAGCGCAGGCGCGTTCTTCGGGTTCAGAGCACAACAGGCAGCAACACGGCAAGCCGAGTTGGCGATGGCCGCCAAAAAGGGGGCCCTTGAGGCGCGCGATCAGGCGCTGCGCAATCAGTCTCTTTCGCTTTCGTTTCTTTCGCAGCAGATCGCGGCGAGCGGCGATACGGAGGCCGCGATCCTGTTGGCGCTGGAGGCGCTGCCGAAGAGCGGATCGGGAGCCGCGCGGCCAAATCTCTTTGAAGCAGAGGCCGCACTTTTCAACGCTCTGTTGGCACACCGCCAAACGGCGGTGTTCAAACACGACGCCGGAGTGACGCAGGCAGCCTTCAATCGAACCGGCGATCGCATCGTCACTGCATCCTACGATAAGACCGCGCGCATTTGGGATGTCGCGAATGGTAAAGAGATTGCAATCCTGAAGGGCCACGAGGGACCTGTGGAGAGAGCCGGATTCAGTCCGGACGGACGCCGGGTCATTACAGCGGCAAGGGACGGGACCGCGCGCATCTGGGATGCCGACTCTGGAGCGCA
This sequence comes from Mesorhizobium sp. M1006, assembly GCF_040318825.1. Classification (NCBI taxonomy): domain Bacteria; kingdom Pseudomonadati; phylum Pseudomonadota; class Alphaproteobacteria; order Hyphomicrobiales; family Phyllobacteriaceae; genus Mesorhizobium; species Mesorhizobium sp. M1006. The sequence continues at coordinate 5,941 of NZ_JAMYMZ010000080.1, read as the reverse complement.
GCTTTTTGTTCTTCAGCCGGTAGGCGGCTCCTTTCCTACAGCAGCCTTTGACCCTAGCGGCGAGCGCGTGCTGACCGCGGCCGGAAACAATCAGGCTTCGCTTTGGGACCCGCGAACTGGAACGAAGATCCTGAGCGTAGACAGCCGTGGAGACGGATTGGCTGGCTTCAGCCCGGATGGTCGCAGCTTTGCGACCTCAGAAGGACAGACCGTTTTCATCTGGAATGCGAAAGATGGCGCGCTGATCCATCAATGTTTTATTGGCAGCTTTGCATCCAAGCTCACATTCAGCCCGGATGGAAGTCGGCTGTTGGTAGGCACGTGGTACACAGTTTCATTTGACAGTGTCCCCGCGCTTTGGGACCCATCGAACGGAACCGAAATCGCAAGGCTCCTTGGCCACAAGAGCGACACCCAATTACAAGGCGCAACGTTCAGTCACGACGGCCGCCGAATTGCAACGGTATCACTCGATGGTAGCGCGCGTCTCTGGGACGGAAACTCTGGAGGGCTAATTGACGTGCTCGGCCAAGAGTCCCCGAACTTGAAACAGAGTGACGCCGGGGACGACCGTGATCAGGAAATGAACAGCGCTTTCAGCCCCGACGATCGCCTCCTGGCCACCGCTTCCATAAACGGTCCGTTACGCATTTGGGACGTCGGTCGAGCGTCGCTGTTCGCCACCATCGCTGGCCATCGTGCCTTGATCGAGCACCTTGAGTTCGACCCAGTCGGTAGCAATATTCTTCTCACGGCTTCACATGATGGCACCGCTCGCCTCTGGGACGTCGACGGAATTCTGACGACTACCCTGTCCAACGCAAATCGTCCCACCTTCGCGGTGTTCAGTCCCGACAATATGCATCTTCTGACTGGAGGCGGGGACAGCGCTGTGCACCTTTGGGATGTGGTAACCGGTCGCAAGCTGGCCGACCTCGATACGCACGAAATCGTCCAGAACGCAATGTTCAGCCCCGATGGAAGTCGCATTGCAACTGCATCCCTCGCGGGCCGAGTCCTCATCTTGGACGTCGCGAGCAGGAGCGAGATCGCACGGCTCAAATTTCCAGGCGGGCTGTTTCAAATTCAGTTCAGTCCGAAAGGAGACCTCCTGGAGGCGAGTTCGACCGACGGCACCGCGCGGTTGTGGAATGCGGCGACTGGCGCCGAGGTCTCCACTATCCAAACAAGTGCGCAGGTTGTTTTCGACCCGGACGGCGATCTCGTCCTCGCCGCGACCAGCGACAACGCCGCGCACCTGTTGAAAACGGACGGGACCGAACTGAAGAAACTGGTCGGGCATGAGGGTCGAATAACCGGGGCAACGTTCAGTCCGGACGGCCAACTGGTCGCCACGGCCTCGCTCGACCACAGCGCGCGGATCTGGACAGTCAAGGACGGGAGCACCCTCGCCATCCTGAGTGGTCACCGCGATGAGCTCACCGAAGTCGAGTTCAGCTCGGATGGTCAGTCGCTTCTGACTGCCTCACGCGACGGCACCGCACGAATCTGGAGCGTCCTGGACAGAAAGGAAAGGGTCGTTCTCAGGGGGCACACCGGCGCAGCGACCAGTGCGCAATTCAGTCCTAACGGGCACTATGTCCTGACAGCCTCAACTCAGGACGGCACGGCCCGGCTCTGGGACGCGCGGACAGGACGCGAGATGGCAGTGCTTGCCAGTTCGAAGGATGAGCACAAGCGGCCGGCACCGATACGCGCGGCCTTCAATTCAGATGGAACGAGGGTCGTGATCGTGCCCTATGATGAAGACGTTCGCCTCATACGGGTTTTTCAGACACCCGAAGATCTCATCGATTTCGCGAAGCAAACTGTTCCACGCGAACTGACCGCGTGCGAACGGCGTCGCTTCTTCCTTCCCGTCGAAAGCGACCTTGGTGATTGTCCAAGCTGATGTCGCCCAAAGTCCATCGCCGGTGACGCTATCTCGACTGCTACGCCGTAGCCGCCGCAATCGCACTGCTTCCATAGTTTTGCGGGGGGAGCAGTACGCGAGTGGCCGCGCTACTTCCCTCGCTTTTCGATCTTTAGGTTTGGGAGGTCGGGTCGCTTGGATTCCACCCCGGTCTCCTTCAAGGCCGTGTATTCCACTTTTTGAGTTTTGAGTAGCTTCTCTGTTTTGGCGCGCTCCTTGTTGAGAGCGTTCTGACCTTTGACCTTGGGCATCCGTCCTCCATTTGGTTCACTGTCGTTCGCCAGAAAATATTATTGCCAGCGATATCGCGCGAGATGTCAGCTCTGAGGCCGCGGCAGAGGCCTCCGAGGGCGTTATGGGGGAAAGAAATTCGCCCTTCCCTGCCCCACAATGCGACGCCGATTTCACGCCCCTGCCTGCGATCGCGACGACTGAAATGGGGCCGTTTGCGGACTGTCCGTTTTCGGGATGGCGAGATTAGAAAGCGGATCGACGCGTATCGCGGACCGCAACGCGCCAGCGCCGGAGATAGCGCCTGATGATCTTCAGTTGCTCTGTATGTGCGACTGGAATACTGGAATGCACTATCGCCCGGTTGGGTGGCAGGGCAACTTGCTAGCCGCCCTGCCACCTGGAGGAACAGTCATCGACGCGGCCGGCTCAGCCCGCTTTGCTGAGTTGGAGTTCGTCGCTAAGCGCGCGCTCGTTGGGATCGATCGGACCCAGGTTCTTGACGACCCGGAATCGACCGCCCTGCGCCTGCGCGATGTACATGTTCATGCGAACATGGTGCTGGCCGGGGACCATTTCGGCCGGGCCACCTGGTCCCTCGCTGATCCGCGAGTGATCGAGCGCCCGGATGACCGTATCACGCTCGACCGTGCCGGCCTCATTGACAGCCGCTTCCCACATCTTGATCGCCCGGTAGTGGCCGGTGCAGCCGCTGCCCGCGGTCAACATGGCGCTGCCGGGGAAACGGTCCTGGTAGCGACGCAAGAGCGCGCGGCCAAACGGATCCTCGAGTTCCCGATAGTAGTCGAGGCAGCTGTAGAGGCCCTCGATCTGCTCGGACGGCACGAGATTGAAGAAGTTCTCGTCGAAGTAGGTGCAGATGATCTTGCCGCCCCGCTTGCCGAAACCGGCCTTGTGCAGTTCTTCGAGGAACGGAGTCAAGCCCGGCGGGACGAGGGTGTTGAAAACCACGTCGGTGCCGCTCGCCATGATCTGCTCGACCGTCCGCCGGAAATCGACTGTATCGAGCGGGAAATACTCCTCGCCGACGACCTCGCCGCCATTGGCGCGCACCACCCGGCTCGCGGCCTTGTTCAGCAGATGGGGCCAGATGTAGTCGGCAGAAGGCAGGTAGAACTTCTTCGCCCCGGTGCTCTTCATGAACCAAGGGATCAGCGGCTCGACCTGCTGCGCGGGCACTGGACCCGTACAGAAGATCAGGGGATCGTTTTCCTGTCCCTCGTACTGCTCGGTGTAGATGTAGAGCGTCCTGCCGCGTGCGACCGCTTCGCTCTTGATGGCCTGGCGGGTCGAGCTGTAGATGCCGCCGACGACCAGATCGACCTTGTCGACGTCTATCAGTTTTGCAGTCCTTGCCTTGGCGGCACTGTCGTTGGTCTCGCCATCCTCGATGACAAGCTCTAGCGGCCGGCCGAGCAAACCGCCTTTGGCATTGATGTCGTCGACGAGCATGGTGGTGAGGTTTGCGTTGGCGATGCCCATGAAGGACAACGGGCCGGTGAGTTCGGCGACAAGGCCGATCTTGATGGGTTTCGGATCCATTTGATTTCTCCAAATCTGGGGGTTCGTCGGGGGGGCGCCGCCGCCGGGCGGCAGGCGGCGCGCAGTGCGGGATCTCAGGCCTCGTAGTGGCCGAGCAGCAGTGCCGCCTGCGGCTTGCCGACGTGGCCGGCTTCCTGCAGGATCGCGGGCACCTCCGGATCCGACACGAAATTCTTCCAGCCCTCGGCGTCCCAGTCGAAGATCGCCCAGATGCGGTCGGGCTCGCTGGGGTCGCGGAAGACGGTTGCGCCGTTCGAGCCGTGCAGCCGGCGCTTGTCGGCGCCCTTGGTCGAAAAGATGCGGATGAAGCGGTCGACGTCCGCCACCTTGGTCGTTGCGAGAAGCATCTGATTTCCTCCTGTCGGTCGCGGCCACCATCGGTCCGTCGACAGGATCACGATGCGCGCCCCGGAGCGGGCGCACATGGGGTGTATTCCCTATGCCTGCGTCTCGCCCGGCCGGACAAGGCCATGCTCGACCGCGTAGAGTGCCGCGGCGGCGCGGGTGGTCACGCCGATCTTGGCATAGACGCTCTGGATATGGTGGTCCGCCGTCTTGGGCGAGATATCCAGCTTGCGCGCCGCTTCCTTCGCGGTAAGGCCGGCGGCGATCAGGCGCAGCACCTCGATCTCACGCGGCGTCATTCCGGCCAGCGGCCGGGGCGGCGCCCGGCGCGACGGCTGTCCGGCGAAGGACAGCACGGCCTCGGCGGCATCGGGGCAGATACAGCCCTCGCGAACGGCGGCGCGCAACTGCGTGGCCGCCGCCTCGCTGGACAACGCCTTGCGGTGCGGACGTTCCTCTCGCGACGTCTGGAAGGCTTCGGCGGCGGCCAGGATTCTTGCCGCCGGGGACAGGTCGGAGCCGTGGACCTTGCGGTGATAGCCCGAACCGTCCAGGCGTTCGTGATGGCGAAGCACGAGGGCGGCCATCGCCTCGCCCTCGCGGCCGAACGAGGCCAGCGCCCGCTCGCCATAATAGGCGTGCAACTGCGCCGCGTCGCGCTCGCGCACCGACAGCGGACCGTTGCGCATCCAGGTCGCCACCGGCACCACGAGTTCGCCTATGTCATGGATGCAGCCCGACCAGCGCAGCGCGCGGACGTCAGGGTCGGGCAGCCCGATCCGTTTCCCCGCACCCGTGGCCAGTTCCGACACCATCCTCGAATGGCCCTGCGTAAACGGCATGCGCATGTCGATCATGTCGGCGATGGCGAGGAACGCCTCATCGCAAGCCTCCTCATCCAGCGTCACCGGCGGATTGGGCTCAAGCGCCAAAATGGTCGCGCGGTCGACCGTCGCGCCGATGCCCCCCATCAGCGTCGGCGCGTTGGCCGAGACGAGCCGGGCCAGTTCCGCTTCATATGGGCCATCGCCGCGACTGGCGATGGTTTCGGCCATCCCTTCGATACCGACGGCATCGCAGAGCGCAATGGCATCCTGTGCCAATGTGATCAGGCGCACGGCTGGCAGGACATCCTCGCCGCTCAGCCCGCGCGGCAGGCCCTTGCCGTCCCAGCGTTCGTAGATCTGTCCAAGATTGCGTCGCATCTCCTCCGACAGGCCCAGCCGCTCGCCGATCCGTTGCGCGACCTCGCAATGCGCGGTCAGGACCGGGCGGGCCACGGCGATCGCCTGCGATAGCCCAGCCTCGATCGCCTTGGCCTGCGCGTCGGGCTCAAGATCGTAGTAGAGCCGCTTGAAAGCCTGGACGAAGACCCTGCCCAGCTCCGCCCGGTTGCCCATATCGAGACCGACAAGATCCTGGCGGAGCGCAATTTCGTCGCCGAAGGTGGCCGACAGGAGGTCCGTGTCCGCGTTGCAACCGACATAGCGGAGCATAGACTGGTGGTAGGCATTGCGCCGATCCTGCTCGGAAACGCCCGCAAGATCGGCAATCCGCATCGCAAGCACGCAGGATTTCAGTGCGAAGTCGCGAGAATGGCCGGTGGCAAGGTCCGAAGCATAAGCGAGGACCATCATGAAATCCGCCCGGCGGATCGAGACGTCTGTCATCGTCCACCTCCCAGTGGCTCTACGCTAGCCCCGCCTGCCGTTAATGCCTAGGGAAAAATCCCAACCCTGGTTGTGCTATCCGGCGAGAAACAGAATGTTCCGTTTGGGGCCGACGAACGAACATGAAGTAATCGCGGAAGCGGTGGCCACCTGAGATGTGGCGGCGATGTTCGAACATCTGGCCGGCTGGCTGTCCTCC
>NZ_JAMYMZ010000079.1:0-17305 GCF_040318825.1 Mesorhizobium sp. M1006 | reverse complement strand
TAACTTCGCTCGTAAGGGCGACCTTAAGAGCGCAGCCTCGCTACCGTGCCGTCCTCTCGCAAGGCGGCCTTCGCCGGAGGGTATCCAGAAGAAGTGGATGTATTCCAGTTCTCCTTTCGGCGGCTCCACACGCTCGCAAAGCAGGACAATGCGTTCCAGGGCTTGATCGAGACATTCTTTTCCTTTTTTCAGACGGTCCTTGAGCAGCACATCCGGAGCCGGCCCGTCGTCGGAATGATCAAGTTCCGACGTATAGACCGCGATCGCATTCTCAATTTTCTTGAACAGGCCCTTGTAGGCGACGATATAACCGAAATCCTTGTCCTCGCCGTCAAGCCGATTGGTCCGGCAAATCGCTTGGAACAGGCCGTGGTCCTGCATAGACGTGTCTATGTAGACATAGGTGCAGCGCATCGAAAGCTGTGAGCAGCTTGTCGACGACCACCAGCAGCTTCATGTTCGCCGGCTCCTTGGTGAAAAGAGCCTTGGCCGCCTCCTCGTACACCTCGGTTTTGGACAAACCGCCCTTGGCCTCAACGCCCTTCAGCAACTCGGTGTAGGTGTTGTAAATGACCTGCCGGTCGGTATCGGTGTTGGCGCCCGTCCCTTCCTTTGTGATGTCCTGCGCATTCGGATTGTACGATTTGATCAGGGCGCACTTGTTGCGGAACGGGTCTTTTGAAAAAGCTCGAAGTACTTGCAGGCTTCGTAGATGCTGGAGGCGACGAGAATTGCGTTGCCGCGTTCGCTTGACAGGCGGGGCTTCACGCTGAAATCGAAGACGATGTCGCTGACGACTATCCATGCGGGATCGCGAGCTGAGCACGTTTTACATCGTGCCCCATTTCTTTTTTAGCTCATCCCTTTGCCAGTCATTCAGGGCCTTGGTTTTGGCATCGAACCACTGATCAATTTTGTCCTCTGAACCCAGGCGCTGTCCGGGGGCCGAGCGTCTCAGTGCCGTTTTCGCGGAAGGCTGACAGCGCCAAATCTTCCCGCCGCTCAAACAGCCCGTAGAGGAACATTTCCACAGCATGCACGGTCGCTATGGCAGCAAGCCGCCGATTATTGGCGCCGCCTTCCAGCTGCAGCTCTTCTGCCTTGCGGAAGAAGTCGCGCGCCATCAGGAGAAAGCCATCGACCTGCGGCAGCATCTCGTTTTGGCGCGCGAGATATTCAAGCACCAAGGCCGCGACAAAATCCTCTGCCCACGGCTCTGCCTGCCAGCCTCCCAGCACGGTCTGACCGGAGACCAGCCAGGCATCTCCAGCCGCCAGCACGTGGGGCACGTCATCGACAGAATCAGACCGGCGAATAGCCTCCATCGCGAGTGTCGTGGCGATGACCTCGGGATCGTCGTCGCCCGCGTCGCGCGGAAGCGCGCCTGTGTCAGGAATAACTTGTGTGATCAGCCATGACACGGCCTTCCGAATTGCGTCGTGGTAGCGGTCATCGCCAAGCCGCTGAAGGGCGACTGTCGCAAGGGCCGTGGCGCGCAGGCCGGGCCGGGGAACCCCTTCTCTAGTTTCATTCCAGTAGCCCCCACCCTCCTGGCGGCGCACGAGGCGATCAGTCAGGACCGCAATTTCCCGGCGCAGATCGCCGATAAGTTTCGGGCTTCGCGAACAGCGCCAGAGTGCGTAGCCGATATCTTCAACCGGGGCGGCGGCTTCTCCCTCCCAGTGCCGAGCGCGATCATATGCGATGCGCATTCGGCCAGCGCGCCGTCAAGGCGCCCCGCTTCCGTCGCGCTGCCGTAAAGGTCCAGGAACCACGCCAGCGAATAAGACCAGTCGGCAGGCAAGTCCTGCCCATTGTGATCCCTTGCGACGACGGCCACGACGGCGTTGTGGCCTTCGGGCGTGCGGGGCTCTATCCCAAGGATCGGGTATAATTCGGGTGTCGGCTGCTGAAGGATACGCGCCGGCACGAGCGACAGTGCTTTCTCCAGCGAGGGAGGAAAATCCTCCAGTTCTTCGGCCAGTTCGGCAGCTTCTCTCCTTCGTCCCTCGCGGCGCTTGTACATATTCTGCCGCAACCACGGCAACGGTGCGCTGCGCCCGTTCAGCGGTGCTGGTGGCAATCAGCTCGGCCGGAATGTCACCATCCTTGATCGCCCAGTGCGTACGGTGCTGTTCGAACTGTTGAATGCCCAGCCGGTCCGCAATTCTCAACACCGCTGACCGGTCGAGAAAGGCATGTTTCGGATCGGGCTCGAAGGTGAAGGCCAGTTCGTGTCCGCGCCGAACGATATTGCGTATGCGGCTGTGCCGGACCACGCGCGCGTGCGGGCCTCCCGCCCCGACTTCGTACATCAAAAGCGCCGGGATTTCCTCCAGCCGGCGCAATGTTTCAGGGCGCGAGGTCGATAGCCTCGGCCTCGGCGCCGCTAGATTCCTCGAACCGGTCAATGGTTGACGTGAACCGCGGCGTTTCCCACCACTCGCCGTGGCCCGAGACAAGCAAGTTAAACATGGCACACCACCGACCTCACGCCGCCTTCTCCATAGACCACTTCACCCGTTCGGCGAGAAAGGCGGCGAACGTTTTCACATTCATATTGCCGCTCGCCTCCTCCAGCCCTGCGAGGTAGGCCTTCCGGTCATCGACTCTGACGACTGTCCAGGGGTAACCGCCTGAAGCCAGCATCGCGTTCATGAGGAACCGCGCCATTCGTCCGTTGCCGTCCGGATAGGGGTGCACATAGCCCACAAGCCAATGCCCCAGCACGGCACGCACGGAGGCCTCCTTCTCCGCCTCCAGCAGGTCGAACAGCTCATTCATACCATCGGCCACCGCTTCGGTACGCGGCGGCACGTGCTGCGAGCCGCGCAGGTACACAGGGTGATTGCGATATCCCGCAAGCGCGCTGGCTTTGAGGATGCCGGCGGTCACTGACGGCGCGAACAGCTCCCGGTACCACTCCCGGTGAGTGTCCCGCGTCAACGCGCCGGCTGGCTTGCCGTTGATGATCGCGGCAACAGAGTCTTTGACCTTCTGGAATGCGAGGTAGTAGCCACGCGCGGCAAGCGCATCTCGGTTCTTGCGGTCCTCTTCATCAATCTCCGGATTCCAGCTCCCCTCGCGCACCCGGTCGATGAGTTCCGGGGTGACGCTGTACCCTTCTATCGACAGCGAATGGTAGGCGTCGCTTTCGTAGATATCCTCGACGAACTTCATATAGGCGTCTTTGTCGGACGGCAGTCCGGGTGCCTTCGGGAATATCTCGATGATGGCTTCGCGCTGCGATTGCCAGATCGCGCGCAGGCGGGCGACCAACGGCGGTACGCCCGCCGCAATAGTTGTCACTCCAATTTGTCCCGCGAACGGATCGGATTCGCGCACGTCACAGCCGGCGGCTTTGAAGGCGGCCACGATTTCATCGGCAAAAGAGTCGCGTCCTACGCGACGGAAGGCCCCCGCAAGCCGTCCCGCCACGGCGGAATGGCCGCCATCAAGCAGCAGGGCCAGAACGGTTGATACGTCGCGCACCGACGCCATGGCGATCTGCATCTCGATAGGGGCGCGCTGGAAGAACGCTTCCGGCACCCGGGTAAGGGCGGCCTCGACAGTGAACACGCGCTGGCCGTTTTTCTCTGTCAGTTCGGCCGGCATCTCCTTGACCTTGAGGTCATAGAGCGAAGTGCCGAACAGCAGGTCGACTTTGTTATTCGTGCCTTTGGGGGTGTTCACCACCACCTGAGGCGGAATAGTGGGCGCTTCCGCGTGCAGAAGCAGCGACTGCTTCGGTGAGAGGAACCAGTCCTTGCCGAACCGGTCATTGCAGTAAAGGGAGCAGAACTCCCAGAAGCTCGCGTACCAAGGGGCGGTGTCTTGCTGCCGTGCCTGCGGGCCGGTCGACATGAGCCAGCCTTTGATAACATCGCGCAGGAACCCGTTCTGCAGCAGCCGCTCCCGGTGGACGCGGGTCAGCTCATCTGATTTGAATATGCGCCGCCCACCCTCCTGCAGCTCTTTGAGGCCGGCCAGTGATACAGCGAGTTTTTCATGGGGCTTGGCCATGGCCGTGCCTTTGCAACTTTTTTAGAGCTGTGCGATTACAAGTATATAATGCTGATAAGCGACAAGTCAATGATGCTGTTGAGTTGCAAGTTTTTTAAGTCGTGCGATAACAAGTTTTTTATGCGATAATCGGGAAATGCGATCGTTTCCATAGCCGCGCGAGGATCGTTACCCGGATGGGCCGAGACCCAGCTCCCCCGCAGGCTACGCAGGGGCTCGGGGCGAGCCTAGAGCCTGGCCCTCCGAAGCGCTTCGAAGGAGCACGCGCCTCTTTGAAAAACTCGCCCGTTGTGCATCGTGGGTAACCGTAAACGCGAATTCTCAAAGGAAAGACGCTCCTTACCTCTCCCTCCCGCCACGATCATGACGGCCGCGCCCGCGCTCACTACGCCGCGACGCCCGCGAGATCGCTGCACGCATCTGATCGGCCACCAGACTGGGTTGCAGATGAAGGATGTCCGTGACGCTGTCGTGTGTTTGCACCGTCACCGCAGTGACGGCAAGGCAGCTGCGCACGCCCATGGAGGAGAGCGTCTCGATATCGCGCGCGATTCCGGTACCCCCACTGGAGTCCGATCCGCCGACGACAAGTACATGCGATGCCTGCCTCAGCGCCCTTTCATCCGTTAGAATGAGCGTTCGAAACGCAGGATTCCGCCGACACTGCTCTTCTCGTTGGCGTTGGTCCAGTTCACGTTGGAAGCGTCCACCTTGCCGACGGCGAAGTTGCCGTAGCGGCCATAGTCGAGTTCCGCCGTAACTGTGAAATCTGGAAGAAACGCATAGGCGACGTTTGCAGCGACACCATGGTTCTTGAGCTGATCACCGGAGAGCTGAAGGTTGAACGAAGTTGTCTCGTTGAGCTTGTAAGTGGCGCCAGCCCAGAAAGCCCAGTTCCCGCCCCAACTCTTATAGAAGCCGCGACCATGAGCGTCGATGGCGTTCGTGGAGTCGTCGTTGAGCTTGCCGTTGGAACCGTAGCCGAGCATTCCGAACAGCAACAGTTCGTTGGTGACATTGATGTCGACACGGACCTTGGCGGCCACCGATTCGTAGTTGCTATCATAAGCGGCAACGCCGGTGATCGCGCCCCAGCCATGTGTGTATTTGAAGCCGCCGACTACGTGCGGTGCGTAGCTGTCGATTGTGCCGACCACGCCCGAGCCTTCTTCGAGCGAAACCACGGCCGAAAAGCCGTTCCCGGCGTCGAAGTAGTACTGAACCACATTGGTATCGAAAGCGCCGTACGGAACCGGCGTCTGGTTGAGTACGTCACCCGCGCCGCCAATAAACATGTCGAAGGCCGACCAGTCCTTACCAACTCGGAGGCCACCAAGCTGAATCCAGGCGAAAGTCAAGGTGCTGTCTCCGTTGAAGGCATAGGACCGAGAACTGTCCGAAACCGAAGTGTGGCGGTTGCCGAAGTTCATGCGGGTTTCGGTGTAGGTCTTCAACGTGCCGAGTTCCGTCTCCTGGCCGGTCCAAGTTTTCAATGTGAAGCGCGTGTTGTTTTGCCATGTGCCCTGATGCTCACCAGTCCTCACATCCGAGGTTCTTGCGTGATCAACCAATCCGACATGGCCCAAGCCGACGTCGTAACGGACATAGCCGCCGATGCGCACGCAGGTCTCAGTGCCTGAAATGTAGACGTAGCCCGACCCGTAGACGTCGCAGACTTTAACGTACTCAGTCGGGTCAGGCTCGGCAACGGCGGTCACGGCGCGAGCGTCGGAAACGGCAATCAGTGCCGCAGTTGAGCCGAGGAGGAGGCTCCTAATGTTCATTGTTGATCTCCGTTCAAAGAGTAAAAGGAATGGACGTCAGTGATGAACTCTTGCTAAGGAAACAGTCGATAACGATGCGCATTGAGTTGAATTTGAGCAGTTTTGATGCGCTCGTCACGCCGGATATTCATCAGAAATTGAGAATATGATTGGGTGTTATTGTTACAAATATGCCATTGTTATTACAAATATAATAATCGCCGAAACGACGCCATCCAACATTTCTGTACAAATCATCCCCGTCATCTCCGCTAGTTGTGGGCGGGCCGTCACAAAGGCTTCTACTGCAAATGACGTGCCATCCTGACGACGCAGCTGCGGCTTGAAGCTCAAGTGTGCCGGCGGACCTTGGTTCGCTCTTCCTTCCTTTTTGCCTTGCGGATCAACCCAAGCACGAACGGCAAACGTTTCGGCTACGGTTCGTCTGTTCGCTTCGCGACAGTTTCGTTCAATGGCGACAGCTTTGTTTGCTGTGAGCCCCGACGTTGAGACATCATGCGGCGGCACCGCTCGGTACGACGCCGTCATTTTGGCGAGCGCGATGATCGGTAATCACGCGCTGACGCGCAGCCTTGCCTCCACCACGGAGTCAGTAGGCGCGCCGGCCTTGGCATTGCGGCCGACCTGACGGTCGCGTCGAGCAGCCTCTCGTCCTGATAGACGGCGCGCCACAGCTAATGCTTCTTGCCAGCAATTCACACAACGAGCTCATCGAGATGCCAGAGATCACTATGGGGCTGCGCTAGCTGGCGAGCAAAGTCTGGTCCCAACGCCGTGTTATCTCGTTGGATGCGGCAGCCGCGCTCAGCAGAATCTACTCGACCAGGCGCAGGCTGAAGGGAAGGGATGGTGGAACCAAACGGTGCGCGTGAGGGTCGCGGCGGGAACAGCCATGGCCAGTCGCTGACCGTCCAGCCAAGACTGAACGGCCGCTATTGCTGAGAAATACAAGTTTCGAGCCCAAAGCGGAACGGACTGACATAGCGCAAAGACACAGGCGAGCGCAGCGGTAAGGTTGGCGGTTATCAGCATGGGACGGTAACTGTTGCAGACCACAAAATATCGCGAGGCCGGCCTGCCTTGGTACACTATCTATCCGACTGTGTCAGAGTTCTCTGGGGCGGTCGGCGCCGAGGCTTATGAGGAATGGCTCAGGAACCTGCCGGCTGACGATCCGGTGTCGCTCTATTTCCACGTTCCGTTCTGCCGATCAGCTTGCTGGTATTGTGGCTTCCCCACCACCATCACCCGCCATGATGCGCCGATCCTCAACTATCTGGCGGCCCTGCGTGACGAGATCCGTTTGGTCTCGGAGCGAGCGCCGCAGACGCTGCCCGTGAGCGACATGCATTTCGGCGGCGGAACGCCGTCTCTCATAGGACCAGCCGAGTTCCTGGCTCTGATGGAGTTCCTGCGACGCCGCTTCGCTCTCACGAAAACAGCTACGGTTGCCGTCGAGATTGATCCGCGCACGTTCACGGCCGAGATGGCCGAGGCCTTAGGAGCAGCCGGCGTGAACCGTGTGAGTCTCGGCGTGCAGAGCTTCGATCCCATTGTTCAAAAAGCAATCAACCGGGTTCAGAGTGAGGCGCAGACGTCGGCTGCCGTGGAAATGCTGCGCCGGCATGGAGTAAGCCGCATCAACTTCGACCTCATCTTCGGTCTCCCGCATCAAACGGTGCAGTCCTGCGTCGAGACCGCGAGGGCGGCGGTCGCAATGCGCCCCGACCGGCTTGCGGTGTTCGGCTATGCGCACATCCCGTCGCTTATAAAGAATCAGCGCCTCATCGAGGAGGCAGTTCTTCCGGGCAGCGCTGCCCGCGCCGAACAGTATGCGGCCGTGGCCGCGACGCTGATTGCCGCCGGCTACCGCGAGATCGGACTCGACCATTTCGCCTTGCCGGACGACGAGCTCGCGCTGGCACAGAAAACGGGTCGCCTGCGGCGTAACTCGCTGGGCTACTCGGCCACCACCTGCAGAACCCTGATCGGTTTCGGCGCGTCGGCTATCGGCCGCGTCGGCGAGGGGTACGTCCAAAACGAAGTTACACGGGATTCCTACATCCAGCACATCGCAGCTGGCCGTCTGGCGACGTCAAAGGGCTATCGCCTCACCGACGACGACCGCGTGCGAGCCGCAATTATCGAGCGACTAATGTGCGATCTCGAGGCCGATGTGCAGGCAATCTGTGCCTCCCACGGATCTGATCCGATCCGTCTTCTCGATTCAGCTGAACGCTTGGCGATGCTGGCCGAGGACGGGATAGTGGACTTCGAAAACGGTTTTGTCCGCGTACGGCGGGAGCATCGCTTTGTAATTCGCGCTGTCGCTGCCGCGTTCGATGCTTTTCTCGATCGGGATGGCCGTAAGCATAGCCACAGGTGAGGGCAAGCATCCAACCAGAAGCTAAACTCGACGCCCTTGGCCGAGGCCTGTCATGAAGCGCGCGTCAAGGATGCGAAAAGCAGAGCTGATCCGCCTATTTCATCTCATCTTCAATGACATCGACCTCGTGGCTGCCACCGAGGCGTTTCCATATTGATCGTGGTAGGTGCGGGGCATCTGGGTGTTTCGCCGTCAGCGCATGAATATCCCCGCCATGTGATGGGTCAGGAAATCGCGGTGGCTGCAATCAGCCCGTCCATCGATGACAGACCGCGGCCACGCCGCTTCGCGAGGCCCGTCAGGTCGCCCCAGGCCAGGGCAACCAGTTCGTCCACGGGCAGGACTCTCGGCTCGAAGCGCTGCGGCAGGTCCCGGGCGAGCCATCCGGCCAGTGCGTCACGTTTCCGACCTTTGTCCATGAGGGCAGCGCCGCGCCGGATCTCGGCGATCGACACAACGCTGATAAATGAGCGGTCTTCATCGAGCCCGTCCATCCATTCCAGCACGCGCGCGTCAGGGCTCGGCCTCGTCACCTCGGAGAGGCCAATTAGTGTCGAGCAAGAGCCTCACAATGGCAGACCATGCGGTTCATCGCGTAGCCGCTCGATGTCCAGTTCGGCGTTGCGCAGCGAGTGCCCAGAAAACAGCAGCCAGCTCCCCTTCCGGAAGATCGGAGCGGACGCCACGCAAAAAGCGCCAAATCCTTGGCGCCGGCGGTCTGTGTGTTTGCGCGCTGGCGGCTTTGGTGTACTCCTGTGCCGTTTCGACGAGGCTTCCAGCCGGACCGGCAGGGGAGGAGGCTTTGGCGGCGCGGCCGGCACACGGCCCACCTCGAAGACGAGATCGACGATGTCGGGCAGATCCTCGGTCGCCTCACAAATCGGTGAGGTCGTCGGGACACCGTCTTCCACTTTTGTTGATCAGCCGCCTTCCTGGCCATGTTCCGAGACAATAAGGCGCCCGTGCGCCGCCGCCTCGATTAACCCAAGACGCGCAAGGATCTTTTGCCGGAGACAACGAGGTCACCATCCTGCGGTGCCGCGTTGCGTCACAGTCGGCATGAGATGTGCAAAGTGGACCGTCGTCAAACGTCAAACAGAGGCGTTGGTGACTGGACTGAACGATCAGAACGGGCTGCTTGCGCCCTTTCGGACTTCACAAAGTTCGAAAATGGCGTCGTTTCAGGGCATAATCGCCGCTTGTCAAAATGTTTGCGACAAGTCCGGTGAAAGCCTACCGAGTATCTTGTGCTTGGGGGGCGGTTAGTTCCGATAAACTAAGCGGCATACACATGCTAATCTATTTGATTTACGGGCCGACCTGCAGCGGCAAAACAGACGCGGCAATCCAAATTGCACGAGAGACCGGATGGCCGGTCATTGCGCTGGATCGTGTACAATGCTGTCCTCAAATCGCCACCGGCAGCGGGCGTCCCTCGGATTCCGAACTGCAATCTACCCAGCGGATCTACTTGGATTCGCGCCCGCTAACCGCGGGCATCATCGACGCCGAGACCGCCCATCGTAAGCTGATAATGCAAGTGGATGAGCGTAGTTCCCAGCCGGGGCTCATCCTCGAAGGCGGTTCGATCTCCCTTCTCAATTTAATGGCGCGAAGTCAGCATTGGGACGGCGCTTTTCGGTGGCATGTAAGGCGGTTGCGGCTCGGCAACTCGGACGCCTTTCTGGAAAGAGCCAAGCGTCGGGTCACAGACATGTTTGTCACAAGAGAAGGACAACCTTCATTGCTGCAGGAACTTGCGGATCAGTGGAAGGAAGATGCAGTCCGTCCCATTTTGGAAGACGTTGACGGATATCGTTGCGCCATTCATTTTGCGAGAGAGCACAGCTTGGCAATCAGCGAAATGCCGTGCCTTCGCAAAGAGCTCCAACAAGATCTTGTAGAGGCGATTGCGAGAGAATATCTCGAATATGCGCGTTGGCAAGAACGCGACTTTCCAGAATGGCAAACTGAGTGAGCAAGCCTCCCCGGACCTCGCCTGCGATGCGGGCACGGTAGCTCCTGAGAATTGCGCTAAGTGGTTTGCTGAAGCAAGCTAGTGCCAGGCGACATTAGGTCCGTGTGGCAGCGGAAGGATTGCTTTCGCCACGGTGACTGCGGAGGAGGCGACATGGCTGCACTGCTCATTTCAGGCATGGGACGGAATGTACCGATGACAAAGTGCTGCGCGCTTCGTAGCGACCGCTACCGTGGCTGACTCGCGAACTACTATCCGCCAGCCCAGTCTGTGGCGTCGTCTCGGCTTTCATCGCCACCGCCTTCGCCCAGGAAACGCCCGAGGCCGCAAGCGTCGCCGTGGCAGTGCGGCACCCGGCAAGATGGGTGGTCATCGGCCCTATCTGATCGACGGGTCGGCGGCACTGGCTGAACGTGGTCTCCTGCGAGCGTCGGTCGCTTCCTGCACCGCGAGGGCAAGAGCTTCAAAAAAACCGTTCTGCCGGCCGAGCAGCTCAAGCCAAAGCTGATGCGCGGGCGTGCGCAATGGATGCGCTATCAGACCCGCATTGACCCTACGCGCCTGGTCTCCCTGGATGAAACATGGGTCAAGACCAACATGGCGCCGTTGCGCGGCTGGGGTGTGCGCGGCAAGCGGCTGATGGCCCACGCACCATATGGCCATTGGAAGACGATGACCTTCATCACCGCGCTGCGGCATGATCGGGTGGAGGCGCCTTGGGTCATTGACGGACCCATCAATACGCAGGCCTTTCGCGTCTATGTCGAAACCGAACTCGACAAAACACTGAAGCCGGGCGACATCGTCATTCTCGACAATCCCGGTTCTCACAAGGGCCAAGCCGTCCGCGACATCGTCAGGGCTGCTGGCGCAAGGCGGGTCAAGCCCGCGAGAGCGGCAATTTTGTTCCGGCTATCACCCTCTCGTCGAGAACGGCGTGACGGAAGCGATAAAGTTGCGCCGGCCGGCCGCCGGTTTCCGCGGTTGTCTCACCGGTCTCCTCGACCAGCTCCTGCTGCTCGATCAGCCGGCGAAAGTTCGGCTTACGCACGAGCCTGCCGGCAAGCGCCTCCACGGTGCGCTGCAGCTGCAAAAGCGTGAAGACCGGCGGCATCAGTTCGAATACGACCGGCCGGTATTTGATCTTGGAGCGCAGCCGCGCAATGCCGGTCGCCAGGATGCGACGATGATCGGCGATCATCGATCTGCCCGACACGGAGGTGGGCGCAGCGGAATGTCCGGCGCGTATTGCTTCCTCCACCAGGGCGGCTTCGTAGAGCAGCTCATAACGTTGAAGCGCGAGTTCCTCGTTCCAAAGGCGGTCGTCAAAGCCGAAGGCGATCGCCGCCCGCCGTCGTCGGTCGAGGCGTGTCGTACCGTCGTCAGTGCCATCCGCCCATTCCATCAGGCGCGGCCGCAATTCGTCCAACACGACCGCCGGTGTGCCGGAGCGGTGATCCTCCCACGGGAAATAGTCGTACCAGCTTCCCCAGTGTCGCCCGGCCGGGTCGCCAGCTTCGTCTTGGTGGGTGAGCGCCAGATAGCTGATAGAGACCACGCGGTCGTCAGCGCCAACCCTGTCGCGATCGGCGAAGGTGTAGAGCTGTTCGATATAGCCGAGCGGCTGGCCGGTCTGTTGTTCCACCCATCCCCTGAGGCCCGACTGCAGCGAACGGTGAGCAAGCTCGAACGGGCCGGAGGGCAGGGCGTTTGCCTGCGGGATGGTCAGAACGCAGGGGGCGCTGCTGTCCATGGCGACCACAACGGCGATCAAGTCCGCATTGACGTCGTTGGCCTTGCCTCCAGCTCCGCCTTTCCTAATCCCTTTTGCGCGATCGTCCATGGTCCCCGACGTCGTTGAGCAGAGCCCTGCCGCGTAGGCGGCTGAACCGATTGAATTCCGTTTTTGTCTGATAATTGTCGGCGCGTCAACACCACCCGTCGTGGCGATTTTAGCTCTTCGCAGCTGCACAAAAAGTGCCAACGCGACATCCGTGCTTGGGGAAGGAGGCCCATTGAGTGCGCCGATTCAAAGCTCGTCGATCGACATTGCGACGTTGTTCTCGTCGGCGACAGCGCGGCATGGTTCTCCACGGCTTGGCGTCGACGCTGGGCGTGACGCTGGAGATGATGATCATGCACGGTCAGGCCTGCGCCGGCGCAAAAGGTCGTCGACCCGCCGTTCGGTTCCTTTTGAAGAAACCCGGAGCAGGCTTTCCGCAATGCCTGATAAAGCCCTTCCAGTGCGCCCGCGCCAGCTTCATCGCACTCTCACTCCAACACAACCTATGCGAGTCAGTAAATCGACTCCCCGGCACTATTGTTTCAGGGGAAATGAATCTAGTTTCAAAGGGTTCGGCCGATAGGCCGGGCACAGCTGAGGCCTTCACGGCCCTTTTTGACATAAACGCGCCCGATTGAGATTACCTTGACGGTAGCGCAGTGCGCCATCCATGCCAGTCGAGATGATCATGGGCAAATATCGAGACCATCGCGAGCCACGCCGGCATCGCTATGACGATGACCCCGTTTCCTTTTCGGAACGGACTTCCGAGCCAAGCTATTTTCAGCGCCCGCCGACCGTGACGGCAGATCCTGTCGATGCGGAGGTATTGTGGTTCACAGTCAGCAAGGGTTTTGGCTTCGTCAAACTGTCGGACGGCACGGAGGCCTATCTGCACGTGCGAGTGTTAGAGGCGGCCGGAAGCCGGGATGTTGCCGCGGGGACGCCTCTCAAGATCACGGTCGAAAAAAGTCCAAAAGGTCATCAAGTCGCGCAGGTGCTGGAGATCGGCGATCACCGCGCGAAAACTCCGTCACATAGGCGCGTCGCTGGAGGGACCTTCATTGAAACCGGTGCGCAGCTGGAGAGCGGGGGCACGGTCAAGTGGTACAAACCCGAAAAGGGCTTCGGCTTCATTGCTCCTGACAACGGTGAGAAGGACGTCTTCGTTCATGCCAGCGCCCTGACGCGCTCAGGGCTCAGCGTGCTGGTGGCGGGACAGAAGGTGTTTGTCGAATGCGGGCAAGGCAAGAAAGGCTGGGAAGTCCGGAGCATTCGCCTTGCCTAGACGGCGATGCATTGCTCGCCTCGAAGGAGATGCCGGAGAGCGTCGGGCGGCCGCCCGAGCCCGCGTAGCAGAAACCGACATTGTCGAAGCGCAGCACGCCGTCGGTGACGACGAGATCCCTGGCGCCCGCTGCGTCCTCGATGTCAAGTTCGGCGTCGAGCAACTCGAACAGCCGCGTGCCGCAGGTCGAGGCGCGCGCGAACGAGTTGACCATCAATCCGAGCTGGCGCACCGGCATCTGCAGAATGGTCATGAGGGTGAGCAACAGGGCCAGCGTGCCGACGCTGATTTGACCTGCGACCAATTTCTGGCCACCGAACCAGAGCACCAGGCCCATGGCGGTCAGGAACGAGAAATTCATGGCGCTGGTGTTGCCGACACGGATGTCAACGCGCTCATTGGCGAGATCAAGGCGCGTCCTGCTTGGCGCGGTCGAACTTTTCCAGCTCGTGCGGCTGCGCGGCGAAGGCACGCACGACACGGATGCCGCCGAGATTCTCATCCATCACCCGGATCTTTAACGATCGCTGATAGATATGGGAAGGTCAGGCTTCAATGACGGGGAAGGTGAAGGATTGACTGGTCGGGTTTCCGGGCCGAGCTTGTCGGCCGCTCAATCGAAAGCGTCATTTGAGGCGCTTTCTCTCCCGCGTGTAACTGGAAGACACGCTCGTCCAGTTCCTTGTCTACTTCCGTGAGACGATGATTGAGGCGAAGGTAGTCGGTCCAGGTCGGCGTTCGGAACGTTTCTGTCCACTGCATAGGCTTCTGAAGGTTGCGCTGGAGCGTCCAGTTCCGAGCACCGACGCGGCTGTGTACATGACGCCGCCGCCGCATGAGGTCGAGGAAGGCCTCGACATTTCTCTCGGCTATCAGATATTCGATCTTGACCACGATCGGGCCGCTTCTCGGCTTCAAACTGAGAGCGACAGCTGGGGCGTCGAATTCCTCCAAAGGATCGGGCTCGGACTCGCGGCGCTCGCGAAGAGGAAACAGAACGCCGGCTGCAGCAACGAGCAGCAGGGCCGCAGCGGAACCCTCTAGCGCCCAGGTCAGCGAATGGTTCTGGGAAACGGTGCCCCACACCCAGCTGCCGGCCGCTATGCCGCCGTCTATCAATGCATAGTAGATGGAGATCGTGCGCCCCACGACCCAGCGCGGGCTTGCCAGCTGCACGCTCACGCCAACCCCGGACCAGGCAGTGACCCAGCCTGCGCCGCCCAAAGCAAGTGCAATTGCCGCCACGCCGATCGAAGAGGTAAGCGCCAGGGAGAGGGAGCACGCCGCGCAGGCGACGCAGGAGAGCCTCATCAGCTGTTCTTGCGACAAGCTCCGTCTGAACAGGCTGTTGGAGAGGCCGGCGAAGACCGCGCCTGTTCCGAAACCTGCCATGAGCGTGCCATAGGCGAGCGGGCCTCCTCCCAACTGGTCGCGGACAATCAGCGGCAGCAGCGCGAGTATGGCGATGCTCGCCAGGCCAAAGAGGGTTCCGCGTGCGATCGCCGCTTTGATTTCCGATGACATCGCCGTGAAGCGCAGCCCGTCATAGATGGCCCTCCTCATCGACTCGCGCGGAAGAGGCGACGAGCGGACCTTCCACTTGCAGCGCCATATGGTGGCCAAGGGTACCAAATAGGTGAGGGTGGTCACGGTAAAAGCGGCCAAAAGCCCGAAGGAGGCAACCACGATGCCGCCGAGCGCCGGGCCCACGGTCCGTACGGTGTTGAAGCCAACGGAAAGCAGGGTAACGGCAGCGGGAACATCGCGCCGGTCCACCATATCGCCAACCGACGCCTGCCAGGCGGGATCGTTGAGAGCGCCGCCGCTTGCGATCAAGAAGCTGAAGCCAAGGATCATCCACGGACTAACAAAGCCCAGCGCCACGGACGCGGTCAGCATCGCGGACGCAATCACCATAAGGCACCGACCGGCGAACATGACCCGGCGCCGGCTGAAATTGTCGGCGAGAGCCCCGGCGAAGACGGACAAGACGAAAGCGGGCAGGTTCGATGATGCCTGCACCAGCGCAACCATCAGATCGGAAGTCGAGATCGTTGCCATCAGCCAGCTGATGGCGACAGTCTGCATCAGCCAGCCGAGACTCGAAACCTGCGTGGCGAGCCAGATCGAACGAAAGGTGGGCTGCAAAAGTGGCCCAAAGGTCGTTGGTGCAGCCAAATCTTCGTTTGATCCAGCCACCCTACTCATTTTGCGACCCTTTGCTTTGCGTTATTGTCGTTTCCCATGTAATCTAGGCTGAACCGTGGCGGCTAGAAGAATAGAGAGAAACTGTTTGCCTTGCGGCACAGTTCCTCGTGATTAAGGGTTGCGGCCGAGACGCATGCCCGAGCCGGCTCACCGCCTTCAAAGACATCACTGGGTGGAGCCCGGGTTCTTGCTTGTCGTTTGACGCAGCATGCTTCATCAACGGGCACTTTGCCGAGCGATGCCTTTTCGCGAAACGCGACGATGTTCTTTCGTCGGAAACTCTCTCCAACGGCGTTCGATGCGCTGAGTCTGGCTTGGGGCGAGGTGAGGGCTTGCAGATCTTAGACAGGATTGATTGCTGATATAAGCAGACGGTTGCCGGGCCGCGATCGAAGAGGCGCGCGCCTTGCTGCTTCAGCTTGAACAAAAGTCTGACGCGCTCACACATGCCATCGACGACTTTCTGCTCGATCTGATGAGGCTGGCTTTCATCTTATGGACGCGGCTTTGAACTTTTGGCGCGAACGCTTGCCCGTAGAAGACTGGCAAAGGTCAGGCTTTTGTCGGGGGCGGTGGACTCCGCCAGGGGAGAAATGACACCCAAAGCCGGATGGCTGACGCGACGGTCGCCCCGCGTTCCGCACAGTGACGAAGGTAACGGTACGGCTCTTCGGCAGATGGCGCATCCGCATGGTAGCGTCTGGCCGTTCCCTCTGATGCTTCGGCCTCCCACACCTATCCGAACAGGCCCGATCCTGGAGGGTCCTCGAAGTGGGCATGAGGGCGATAGGCCGCGTGGTTCGGGTACCAAGCGTAGGCGCGGTATTGGGCTGGAAATTGGCGACGCGCGACGAAGAAGTCCGAGATCAACTCGTGCAATGGCAATTCCTAACACCGTGGACGTGTTGGAGCAGCCTCATCCTCCTAGTCAGGAACGTCATCAAGGTTATAGGATTGATGCGCGGCGAACCCTCGGAACTCAGGATCATGTTGACATCGCTGTTCGACAGAGCCGACTTGGCGCGAGGAAGCCACATCGTTTCGGAATTGCTTATCGCATGGTCTATCGTCGGCCTAGTCAAACCCTTGGCGCGGCGAGGAAGCGGCGGTCGTCGGCGTGATGCATAACGGGAGTCGGCCGCGCCTCACCAGAGGCGAAATGCAGGAACCAAAGGAAAGGACCACCTGCATGGAATTGCGAACCGCGTCCTCGGCGTCTGAGCCGCGACCCTTGCCAAGGATCATTCAACCCGCGACGTAGAGCTTCAACCCAGCCTTGGACATGCGAACCGCGCTACCATCGTTGCAGAGGAGCCGTCCACCAGATGGTTCCATTTGTAGTCCGCGCCTTTGGTCGACATAGCGGACTGGCTCTGGCCACCGGCAAGGTTGAAGAGTGTTCCGTTGTTGCAGTCGTACTTGGCCTACGTGAACCAGATGCCTGAGCACGCGGTCGCGTTTCAGGGTTGATCTACTCGTAAAAAGGAATTGTCTTAGGCGGAAGGCCGCACTTAATACCACTATCCTATTGGCGGCCCATCGGGTTCCCGGATTGAGCAAGTCCGGATCACTATTTTATGCCGCTGCCAGCGTTGTGTCCGCCATGTGCACGCGCGCTGCCGCTGCCAGCAGGTCGGTCTGGGTGATCAGCCCAATAATGCGTCGCTCGGCATCGACGATGACCACGGCATGGCTGCGGCCGTCGGTGAGCACCGGCAGCAGGCTCATCGCCGGCGTATCGGGAGAGGCGGTGCCAGCCTTCGACATCACAGCCCTCACCGCGTCGGTCGCCTTCGTCAGCTCGCGCAGGCCAACTACACCGACCAGCCCGCCGTCGGCGTCGGTCACCGGCAGC
>NZ_JAMYMZ010000078.1:0-18053 GCF_040318825.1 Mesorhizobium sp. M1006 | reverse complement strand
TAACTTCGCTCGTAAGGGCGACCTTAAGAGCGCAGCCTCGCTACCGTGCCGTCCTCTCGCAAGGCGGCCTTCGCCGGAGGGTATCACTTTAGCATTCCGCGGCCAATTTTTCGCGTATGTGCTCCGATCCACCTCTCATACGTCGGGCGAATGGCCGATCGGGATTTACGACGCGCCAAAAGGGCGCGCTGCCGTCTTGACTGATATGCACCAGGTGCCGCCGCACAGTCACTGGGCAGCAGGCGTCTGCTCCGTATTTTGCCGCGAGCTTACGTCGTAACTCTGCAAGGTCCGAAAAGTGGCCAGGTCCTGCAGCCCGGAGTTCGTCAGCGACCATTTTCTCGGTTGGGATCAGCATGCTCTGCGTAAGCGTCTTGCCTTTGCGTCGCGTTTTGACCACCGGCAATTCGCTCATAGTTCACCTCCAGGAACTCCCCTACAGAAGACGAACAAGGATGCCGCAATCCGACAGAATCTCGGATTGATTTGATTGCCGTGGCTCGAGGCCACAACCATGAACCCACAAAGACGTCTCCGGCCGGACACTTAGCAACCCGGACACTTAGCAACGAAGCCGACACAGCGGGACACCGAGGCAGATACTGTCCGCACGAATTCCTTGCAATGCACACGTCAAAATCCCCGCTTGCCTTATGGCGCCGGGGTGTTTGGCTCCGTGCTGCCCAACGGAACGGAACTCTACTTCTTCGCCCGACATGGCTCGAGCTGCAGCTCTAACCGGCATCGCGGTTGGTCAAGGCGATGTGGCAGCAGCCGGAACCGTGGCCCGCCGTCCAGGTGACGTTGTCGAAGCGCACTCCGGTGGCCTCGAACAGGCCGCGATCGAAGGCGCCGGCGATGCGGCAGAGCGTGGCGAGCTTCTCGTCATCGATGCCGGCTTCGACCCAGGCGTCCTTCAGCGGGCAGCGCCTGACCCTGAAGGCGATGCGGTCCGGGCCGCGTTCGACATCGGTCGGATACATGCGGCCGCCATCCGGGCTGACGGCCAGGAACGCCTCGCCGATCGCCGGTGCGTCGTTGGGGCCGAAATCGGCGAAGGCCGCCGCCGCAACCTCCCTGCCTCGCCGTTCGATGGTGCGGATCATGATCGCCTCAGCCTTTTCCGCGCCAACTTCCGCGGTCAGCTCGTCGAGCAACAGACGATAGAGATCGGCACGGTTGCGGAAGGCGGAATCGAGTTCGCGCGACAGTTTTTCGGCTCGGGCTTCGGCGTCGGTCATGATGCGTCCTGTTCGATCCTTGACAGTCTTGGCGCTGCCGCCACCAGCGCCTTGCCGATCGCGGATTGCGGCGCGTCGATGACGCTGCGGGCATCGCCGCTCTCGGCAATTCGCCCGGCGTCCAGAATGGCCATGCGGTGGGCGATGGCACGGACGACGCCGAGATCGTGCGAAATGAACAGATAGGCGATGCGCTCCTCGCGTTGAAGATCGAGCAGCAGTTGCAGGATCTGCGCGCGAACCGAAACGTCGAGCGCCGACACGGCCTCGTCGAGCACGATCAGCGACGGTTTCGTGGCAATGGCGCGGGCGATTGCAACGCGCTGGCGTTGGCCGCCGGAAATCTCGTGAATGGCGCGGCCGGCGAGACCGGGGCTGAGGCCGACGCGTTCCAGCAGAGCTGCAATTCGGCGCGGGCGCTCGGGGCCGGAGGCAATGTGATGGATGCGCAGAGGGTCGTCGAGCACACGCGCGACTGTGGCGCGTGGGTTCAAGGCGGCGAGCGGATCCTGAAACACCATCTGAAGACGGGCGCGCCGGCCGCGCAAGGCAGCGCCGTTCAGCGACAGGAAATCGCTGCCTTCAAATTCGATACTGCCGGTATCGAATTCGACGAGCCGGAGCACTAGACGAGCTATCGTCGACTTGCCGCTGCCGGAAGGTCCGGCCAGCGCCAGCGTCTCGCCGGGGTCGATGTGGAAGGAAACGTCGTCGACCGCGGCGATGGTCTTGCCGCCGCGACTGTATCGTTTGGTCAGGCCGGAAACGGCGAGCAGCGGACTGGTCATGTTCGCCGCAACAGCGGCTCGGCGTCGAAGCCGAGATGAGCGTCAAGCAGCACACGAGTGTATGCGTGACGCGGCGCATTGACGATTTGGGCTGTCGAATCGAGCTCGAGCAGCTCGCCATGCCGGAACACCGCTATGCGCTCTGCAAGCTCAGCGGCCAGCGCAATGTCGTGGCTGATGAACAGCAGCGTCATACCGTCCTCGGCCACCAGTCGCCGGATCAGCCCGACAATCTCGGCCTGCACGATGGTGTCCAGCGCACTGGTCGCCTCGTCGGCGACCAGCAGTTTCGGCCCGGCCGCAATCGCTGCGGCGATCGCCACGCGCTGCTTCTGGCCGCCGGAGAGCTGATGTGGAAAGGCACGCAAAGCGACATCGGGGTCGGGCAGACGGACCCGTTCGAGCAGGGTTTTTGCCTTGGCATAGGCGTCTCGCCAACTGAGGCCGAGATGGGTGTAGGCGACTTCCGCGATCTGCTTGCCTATTGGCATCACCGGATCGAGACTTGCGGATGGGTCCTGGAAAATAAAGCCGATGTCACGGCCACCGATTGGAGCATGGTCGCGAAGACCGGCAGGTGCCTTGGCACCAAACATTGGTGGCGGGCGCAAGAGCCAATCGATACGGCCTTCGATCCTGGCGCTGGCCGGCAGCAGCCCGGCAATGGCTAGCGCCAGCGTGCTCTTGCCGGAACCGCTCTCGCCGATGATGGCAAAGCGCTCGCCGGCGGGGATGTCGAGGCTGACATTCTTTAGCGCCGCCACCTCGGCGCCGTCGCGGCGATAGGTCACCGTCAGACTGCGAATCGAAGCAAGCGCCGTCACGACAGGCTCCTCCTCATCGCCGTGGTCTCGACGACGCCTTCGCCGGTGAGATAGACGCCGAGCACGGTCAGCACGAGCGCTACGCCCGGAATGATCGACAGGAAGGGCGCGGTGCGCAGCACGGCGCGGCCTTCGGCGATCATGCCGCCCCAGGTTACGCGGTTGGGGTCGCCAAGGCCGAGGAAGGACAATGCCGCTTCGGTGAGAATCGCCGCGGCGACGATCACCGACGACAAAGCCATTACCGGCGGCAGCGCATTGGGGAGCACCTCGCGAAAGGCGATCTCCAGCGGATGCATGCCGATGACGCGGGCGCCGGCAACAAAATCGCGCTCGCGGATCGACAGCACTTCGGCGCGCGCCACGCGTGCCGGTCCGGTCCAGGCGCCCAGCGCGATCGCAGCGACGATGACGCCGAGCGACGGCCCGACGATGCTGACGAAAGCCAAAGCCAGCAGAAAGGCTGGGACGGTCTGGAAAGCGTCGGTGATGCGCATCAGCATCTCGTCGACAAGACCGCCGGCAAAGCCGGCCAACGTGCCGATCACGGCACCGACGGCAAGGGCGGCGGCGGCTGCTGCCAGCCCGACCGCCAGCGAGGTGCGGGCGCCGCGGAAAAGCTCGGCAAGCACGTTGCGGCCGAGGCGGTCGGTGCCGAGTGGCAACGACCAGTCCTGGAACGGCGGCAGCAACGCCGGCCCGGCAATCGCCTGCGGATCGCCGGGAAAGAACAAAGGTGCGGCAAGCGCCACGGCAAACAGCGCCGCCAGGATGACCGCGCCGGCGATCGCTTCCGGGGTCCGGAGAAAGCGGCGAAGCGGGCTCACGCGCCGGCCTCACTGGCGCCGACGCGCGGATCGAGGAAGGCGTAGGCGATGTCGACGAGAAGGTTGATGATGACGACCAGGACAGCGCTGGTGAGAATAATGCCGAGCAGTAGTGGGGTATCCCGCGCGGCCACCGCTTCCTGCGCCAGCCGGCCGAGGCCGGGGACGGAAAAGACGCTCTCGATGACGACGCTGCCGCCCAGCATTTGCGCCGACTGCAGGCCGAACATGGTGACCAGCGGCAACAGCGCGTTACGGGCGACGTGAGCGAGCACGATGCGACGGCGGGAAAGTCCCCTGGCACGGGCGGCCAGCACAAAGTCCTGCCGCCACACCTCGGCCATGCCGGCGCGCATCATGCGCAGATAGAGCGCGAGATAAATGAAGCCGAGCGCCGAAACCGGCAGGACGAGATGGCGGGCGATGTCGGCGGCGCGATCGAGGCCGCTCTTGGCCGAGGCGATACTCTCGATGCCGCCGATCGGAAACCAGCGCAGGTCGACGGCGAAGACAATGATCAGCACAAGCCCGAGCCAGAAGCCCGGCACGGCATAGAGCGCCAGCGAACCGATGGACAGGAAGCGATCGCGGAAGCTGCCGGGTCTGGCGCCGGCATAGATGCCGAGAGCCGAGCCGAGGCCGAAGGAGAGCGCCGTGGCGCTCCCCATCAACAGCAGCGTGTTGGGCAGGCGCTCGAGGATGACATCGCGGATCGGCCGCGAAAAGCTGACCGATTGGCCGAGATCGAGATGCAGCAGCGCCCAAAGGTAATTGGCGAGCCGTGTCAGCTCCGACTGGTCGAGC
Organism: Mesorhizobium sp. M1006; assembly: GCF_040318825.1. Classification (NCBI taxonomy): domain Bacteria; kingdom Pseudomonadati; phylum Pseudomonadota; class Alphaproteobacteria; order Hyphomicrobiales; family Phyllobacteriaceae; genus Mesorhizobium; species Mesorhizobium sp. M1006. The sequence continues at coordinate 13,569 of NZ_JAMYMZ010000078.1, read as the reverse complement.
CCCCAGCGGTGACGCAACAGCTCGATCATGCCGGCGTCGCCTCCGGTCGAGACGATGTAGGCATCGACCGCGTCGCCGGGAGCGGCTTCGAGCAACAGGAACGTGCCGATGACGACAATCAGCAGCACGAAGATGCTGCCGACGAGACGGCGGCGAAGGAGGATGACGGCGCGGGTCATGGCGCAACGCCGATAGGAGAGCCAAGTCTTCGGTGCCGCGCTTTACGGCGCCCCCCTCTGTCCTGCCGGACATCTCCCCCACAAGGAGGGAGATTGGCAGTTTCGGCGATGCCGGCCGTCTTGCAACGCTGGAGATTGGCGAAAGCGACAATGACAGCCGATCTCCCCGCTCGTGGGGGAGATGCCAAGTGGTGGCAAAGAGGGCAGGACAGAGGGGGGCGCGAAAAAGCTCTCATCGCTGAAGCTGAGCACCCACACAAGCGGCACGCAAGTCTGGAGAGACTTCCTTACCCCGCGAGCCAAGTGTCCGCCCAGTTCGATACTGCCCAGCGCGGGTTGTTAGCGATGTTGTTGACCGTATCGCGGGCGACGCTGATGAAACTCCATTCGGCGACGTTGATCAGCGGCAGGTCGGCGGCAACTTTTCTCTGGAACTCCTTGTAGAGTTCGGTGCGGGCGGCGGTGTCGAGCGTCTCCGATGCCTTGGCGATCAGGGCGTCGAGATCGGCATTCTTGTAGCCACCCTGGTTGGAGAAGGGCACGCCGTCGGGAATACCGCTCTGCACCAGGATGGTGGTCGAGATCGCCGGATCGCCGCGGAACACCGGCGGCCCGACCGCAAGGTCGAAGGCGTGGTCGGTGTAAACCGCCTTGATGTGCGCGGCAGAGTCGTTGTTGACCAGCTGGGCGTCGATGCCAATGACGGCGAGCGCCTGGCGCAGATAGTCGCCGAACTGCTTGGTTTCGTTGAAGTAAGGCGCCGGCAGCAATCTCAGTGAAAAGCGCTTGCCGTCATCGCCCCGGCTGTAGCCGGCCTCGTCAAGCAAGGCGTTGGCCTTGGCAACGTCGAAGGCGTAGGTCGGCACGTCGGCGGTGTAGAATTGCGGGTCGTTTTTCGGCACCGGGCCAGTGGCGGTGGCGGCATAGCCAAGGAATACCGTCTTGACGGCGAAATCCTTGTCGATGGCGTGAGCGATCGCCTGGCGTACTTTCAGGTCGGCCAGCTCCTTGCGGCGATGATTGATCTCGACGACGAGCTGGTAGGTCAGCCCTTCATAACCCTTGGTGATCACCTTGAGACCGGGCACTTTGGAGATGCGGTCGAGATCGGCCAGGGGCACGGCGGAGAAGGCGGCGAGCTGGATCTCTTCGGCTTCCAGGGCGCTGGCCGCCGACGTGCGGTCCGGCAGCACCTGATAGATGATCTCGTCGAGATAGGGCTCGTCCTTGCCCCAATAGTCGGTGTTCTTCTCCAGCCGGTAATATTCGCCGGGCTTGTGTTCGGCAAATTTGAACGGTCCGGTGCCGACCGGGGCGTTGTTGGCCGGGTTGTCCTCGATCTTTCCGGTCTCGTAGATGTGCTTGGGCACCACGCTGCTCAGCGCCGGCAAGGCGTTGCGGATCAGCTGGAACGGTGTCGGCTTGGCGAATTTGAACACGGCGGTGGTTTCGTCCGGCGTGTCGACGGCCTCCAGATCCTTGAACACGGTGCGGCCGAGATTCTGCAGCGGCTTCCAGACCTGCAGCGCCGAGAAGGCGACATCGGCTGAGGTGAATGGCTTCCCATCATGCCATTTGACGCCCTCGCGCAGTTTGAACGTCACCGCCATGCCGTCGGCGGCACCTTCCCAGCTGAGCGCCAGGCGCGGATCGAGCCCGTCCTTGCCGCCGAAGGAGGCCTCGGCCAAGGTTTCCACGATCTTGCTCGAGATGAAGAAGACGCCGTTCGAGGCGACAATCGCCGGATTGAGATTGCGCGGCTCGGAATCGGCGGCGACAACCAGTCGTCCACCCTTTCTCGGCGTCTGCGCCGAGCCGATCGTCGGCATGGCGGTGGAGGCCAACAGCAACGCCGAACCGGCCAGCATTGTACGTCTGGAAATGGTGAACTCTGGCATGATCGAACTCCGTCCTCTCCGCGGACCCAGCCGGGTCCGCCGTACCCCTCGGACGCTCGTAAGCATCCTGCAAAGCTGATTATGGGCCTTGTGCGGGGTTTCGCCAAAGACGGAATTGGCGCATCTCTACGTGGCTTTGAAATTTCCGTCCGCTGGACCAGTTGTACAGAAAACGGTTCGACGCGCGGTTCTAGCAGGACCAGACTGGAGTAAAGTGCAGCAGGTGGAGCAGCTTTTGGGGCTGGTTCGCCCGTTCTGGCTGGACCAGATCGGGCAAAATGATGCACATTTAAGCATAGCCGAGGTTCAGAGCCGGAAAAGCCGGTGCCGGCGAGCGGCCGGCTAAGGGATTTCAGGGAGAGAGACATGAACATTGCCCCAGGCAAGAATGCCGTCGGCAGCGTGCCGTTCGACCAGGCCAGGGTGGACGGGCTGATGGAGGAGGCCGGCATCGACGTGCTGCTCGCCACCTCCAAGCACAACACGCAATATCTGCTTGGCGGCTACAAGTTCATCTTCTTCGCCGCCATGGATGCAATCGGCCACAGCCGTTATCTGCCTGTCGTTGTCTATGAGAAAGGTGGGCCGGAGCATGCCGCCTATATCGGCAACCGCATGGAAGGCGGCGAGCACCAGAATCATCCGTTCTGGACGCCGACACTGCATGCCGCCTGCTGGGGTACGCTCGATGCCGCCAATCTGGCGGTCGAGCATTTGCGAAAGATCACCAAGGGCAATGCCCGCATCGGCATCGAGCCCGCCTTCCTGCCGTCCGACGCCTATATGCTGATCCGCAACGCGCTGCCGGATGCCAAGCTGATCGATGCGACTGATATGCTGGAGCGCATGCGGGCAATCAAAACCGAGGCGGAGCTGGAAAAGCTGCGCATCGCTTCGGAGCTGATCACCGATTCCATGCTGGCGACCATCGGCTGGGCACGCGAAGGCACGACAAAGAGCGAGATCATCGAACATCTCAGGCGCGAGGAGACCAATCGCGGCGCGCATTTCGAATATTGCCTGTTAACGCTAGGCTCCAGCCACAACCGCGCAGCCTCGCCGCAGGCGTGGAAACGGGGCGAAGTGATGTCGATCGATTCCGGCGGCAACTACCACGGCTATATCGGCGATCTTTGCCGCATGGGCGTGCTGGGCGACCCTGACGCCGAACTCGAGGATCTGCTGGCCGAGATCGAGACAGTGCAGCAGGCGGCCTTCTCCAAGGTCAAGGCGGGCACGCTGGGCGGTGACATGATTTCTCATGCCGAAGGCGTTCTGAAGAAATCCAAGGTTGCGGCCTATACTGATTTTTTCGCGCATGGCATGGGGCTGATCACGCATGAAGCGCCGTTCCTGATGACCAACCATCCGGTGACATATGAAGGCACCTATGCCGCAAAGCCGCTGGAGAAGAACATGGTGCTTTCGGTCGAGACGACCATGCTCCACCCGACGCGCGGCTTCATCAAGCTGGAGGACACGGTGGCGGTGACCGATGCCGGCTACGTCATGTTCGGCGATCGGGGCCGGGGCTGGAACAGGGGCGGGGGCGGCTTAGGCGCTGGTACCTAGCCCGTTCTTGAGATTACCTCGTTCGAGCAAACAATTGGTCACACCAGCGAGCATTTGCCGATATGGAACGCGAACTGCCCAAGCAGGTCTTTATCGACGGGTGCGAGCAGATCTCCATGGAGTTCGAACCGATTGGGTTCCGCTTTGCGAAAAGCGGTCCTCATGCGAGTCGTCGGGCCGGCGACTGGGCATTCAAAATCTCCTTTCAATCAAACTATCTGAACGTCGGCGGCGAGTACGTCGAACTCGTCGTGCATGCGTCGGTCTACAGCAAGGCAATAAAGGAGTGGGACGAGCGAAGCGCTTGGCCCGCCAGTGTCAGCGATTGGGTCGCCGGTGGACAGCTTGGCAATTTGCGAACCCCGCATCATTGGCGGACATGGAACATCGCAAACCCGCATACCCGCCAGGCTGAAATCGCGAACATCGTTGCCAACATCCAAACGACTGTCCTGCCGCTCTTCGAACGTTTCGACGTTCCGCGCAAACTAGCCGAACAGGTCGCATGTTCTGAAGTTCCGGGCTTCATGTTCCCTGAAATGCTGTTCGATTTGTACTCTGGCAGCTTGGTCCGGAGGCAGCGGAAAACTGTTTGTCCTATTGGGTGGCGCGCTTACCTTCGCCGGATGCTTTCCGATCAGAGCGCGATGTCCCCACTTTGCCGGATAGGCTCGCTCTGGGAAGCGATACTAACAACCTAGCAAGGGTCGCTCGTGCGATGAAGATTGGCCTCAGCCTGTGACATTATCTGCCCGGCGGATCAACCTGAAATCCGGCAACTCCCGCAATGCCAGTTCCGGCCCTGCCGGCGAATAGACGACGAAAAGCTGCATGGCCGCATCGCCGGTATTGAGCGTCGAGTGGAAGCGGCTTTCCGGCACATAGATGGTGCAGCCGGGGCCGACTTTCTCGACGACCGGGTTGCCTTTCTCGTCTTCGACCATCTGCTCGCCATTGCCTGAGATGACAAAGATGATCTCCTCCGCACCCGGATGGTTATGACGCGTATGGCCTTTGCCTGACGGTAGGTCGACGACACCACCGGAAAATCGCTTTGCGCCGTTCACTTCGGGAGCGACCGTCAGCGACAGCCTGCCCCAGTCGAAGCCGAAGGCGCTGACGTCTTTTGGATATACGAATACCTTGCTGTTCTCCGTCATCGTTCCACCCTTCTGTTTGCTGGTCTCTACGCAGCGCCGAACGTGACCGCCTTGAAATCCGCCGTCTGCCTGGCGATTGAGGCTTCCGCCGGCAGCCGCTCCATCGAACTGGCGCCATAGAACCCGTGCAGGCCCTTGCAGCGCTCGAGAACATATCTGGCGTCGTCCGGCATCGAGATCGGCCCGCCATGGCAAAGCAGGATCATATCCTCGCGCACTGAGCGTGCCGCTTTGGCGATGGCGTCGATCTCGCTCACACAGTCGTCCAGCGATTTAGCCGATGTCGCGCCAATCGAGCCGCCGGTGGTCACCCCCATATGGGCGACGACGATGTCGGCGCCAGCTGTTGTCATGGCGCGCGCCTCGTCTGCGTTGAAGACATAGGGCGTGGTCAACAGGTCGAGTTTGTGAGCCTCGGCGATCATGTCGACCTCGAGCCCGAAGCCCATGCCGGTTTCTTCAAAACTCTGCCGCATCTGGCCGTCGAACAGGCCGATAGTCGGAAAGTTCTGCACACCGGAAAAACCCATCGTCTTCAACTCGGCCAAAAGCAGCGGCATGATGACGAAGGGATCGGTGCCGTTGACGCCGGCCAGCACCGGCGTCTTCTTCACTACCGGCAGCACTTCGTAGGCCATTTCCTTGACGATCTCGTTGGCGTTGCCATAGGCGAGCAGGCCGGCGGCCGAGCCGCGCCCGGCCATGCGGTAGCGGCCCGAATTGTAGATGATGATCAGGTCGATGCCGCCGGCTTCCTCTGCCTTGGCCGACAGGCCGGTGCCGGCACCGCCGCCGACGATCGGCACGCCGTCCGCGATCATCTTGCGGAATTTCTCCAGGATTTTCTTGCGCGGTATGGCGGCCATGTCTTGGTGTCTCACTGTCTGGCGATGTCGAGGAAGGCCGTTGTGGCAGCCCAGGCGAATTCGGGGTCGTTGATATGAAGCGGCAAACGCAGCACGCGCCGCGTTTTGGCGGGTTTGATGGTACGCTCGATCGCCTCGAACAAAGCGGCATCGGCTTCAGGGTCGAAGAAGGCGCCGCCTTCAATGTCGAGCGCCGACACGCCTTTCTCCGGAATGAGGAAACGAACCGGACCCTGGCAGAGGCTCAGCCTTGTACCGATCCATTCGCCGATCGTTCTGCTTTCGTCGGCAGTGGTGCGCATCAGTGTGACGTTTGGATTGTGCTCATAGAACAGCCGGCCGCGATAGCGTTCCGGAATTGTCGGCGGCGCCCAGAAATTGACCATGTCGAGCGCGCCGACCGAGCCGACATAAGGCAGCCCGGTGCGGGCGATGGCGCCAAAGCGATCCTCGGTCGCCGGCAGCACGCCGCCAAACAGCAAGTCGCAGACTTCGGTCGTTGTGATGTCGATGACGCCGGACAACAGGCCGCTGTCGGCCAATTTTTCCATGGTGCGGCCGCCGGTGCCGGTGGCATGAAAGACCATGCAGTCATAAGTCGAACGAAGCTCATCGGCGATCGCGGTCACGCATGGCGTGGTGACGCCGAACATGGTGAGGCCGACGGACGGTTTGCCGTCGGGCGGCGGCGCCGGCTTTGTCGCCATGCCTGATATCGCCTGGGCGGCATTGTGCAGCACGACACGCGAAAGCCGGTTGAGGCCGGCCATGTCGGTCACCGACGGCATCATGACGATGTCAGAGACGTCGACATAAGGCGCGGTGTCACCCGAGGCCAACGTCGAAACCATGATCTTGGGCAGACCGAGCGGCAGCGTGCGCATGCCTGCGGTGATGATCGAGGTGCCGCCACCGCCGCCAATGCCGATAATCCCGGCAATATCGTTGCGCGACTGGACAAACCGGGCAAAGGCGGCAGCCATCGCCGCCACCGCGGTGCCGCGATCGTCGACGCCGAGCACGGCATTGCGACCCTCGGAATGGTGGCTGGCGACCTCGTCTGCCGAAACATCGACCGGCACGGTCGCGCCGCGTGTTCCGATGTCGACACGGGCAATCGAAGCGCCGGTAGCCGCGACCGCATCGGCCAGAAATGCGAGTTCCTCGCCCTTGGTGTCGGCGGTGCCCACCACATAGATGCGCTTCATCGCGTTTCCCCGGTCTTGGGCGTGCTCGGCGCTGCGGCCCCTTTTTGCCCGGCCGTTCGACGGCGCGAAGGGCCATTGCAATTTTTTGAGACACGCGTATCGTATTGACATGAATGTCTCACGTCAACAAGCGGCAATGGACAACGGTGCCAGCCAAGGGCCGAACCCCCAAGTAGAGCGCGGGGCCCGCGCGCGCACCAGGCGTCTCATGCTTGAGACGGCGACAAAGCTGATGCAGGCGGGCGCCACGCCCTCCGTCAGCGAGGTGGCGGAGGCAGCGGAGGTCTCGCGCGCCACCGCCTATCGGTATTTTCCGAGCCAAGCGGCGTTGGTGCAGGCGGTGGTCGATGAGGGGCTTGGGCCGATCCTTACGTGGAAATCGAGCTCTGCCGATCCCGAGCGCCGGGTCGCCGAGCTGTTCGAGACCGCCATGCCGCGCATCGAGGTCTTCGAAGCGACGTTCAAGGCGGCGCTGAAACTGTCGCTCGACCAGTGGGCGCAGCGACAGGCAGGCACGCTTGACGGCGAACCTGCCTTCACGCGCGGCCATCGCGTCGATCTTTTGAAAGATGCGATCGCGCCACTCAAAGGCCGGTTGCCGCCGCGCGAATTCAAGCGGCTCGCGCAGGCGCTGTCATTGATCTTCGGTGTTGAGGTGCTGATCGTTTTAAAGGATATATGGGGATTGGATAGCCGCAGTATGATGTCGGTTGCGCAATGGGCGGCCGGCGCTCTTGTGCGCGCGGCTATGACCGAATCGATGATTGAAGGAGATGGGATCGCGCCGACGACCGCCGTGAGATGACGCCAATCTGGTTCGACCAGATTTTCAAGCTGGCTATTCATGCTACTAGCGATGCAGCGGCCCAAGTAAGGCATTCATGTATCAAGGAGTAGGAAAATTCAGGGAAAACAGGCAGATATCGCAGAAGCCAACTTGTCTGCGTGTCCGCCACCGTCCAAGAAAGGGCTTGACGTTCCTCTTAAATTGGTAATACCAGATCAGGACAAATAAAGCGGATCAAAGGTGAAGGCTGAGATCCGTTTCCGTCGAGCGAGGAGGCTCACAGACCGAAACGGTGCCGTCACGGGAGGACTACCAGGGCCGGCCTCGATGCCGGTTCTCATGAACGGTAGAATGCGCACAAGGGAGGAAATCATTATGCGCAAGACAATGACCAGCTTGCTTGCTGGTATCGGCCTAGTGCTCGCCTGCGGAACGTCCGTCTACGCGCAGGAAAAGGAACTTACAATCTTCTGGGCGGAATGGGATCCGGCCAATTACCTGCAGGAACTCGGCAACGAGTACGAGAAGGAAACCGGCGTCAAGATCACGGTGGAAACCACACCGTGGCCCGACTTCCAGACCAAGGCCTTCACCGAGTTCAACGCCCATGGCGACGCCTACGATATGGTCGTCGGCGACTCGCAATGGCTTGGTGCTGGCTCGACCGGTGGCCACTATGTCGACCTGACCGACTTCTTCAACAAGCACAAGGTCGGTGAAGTGATGGCACCGGCCACGGTGAAATACTATGCCGAATATCCGGGCGGCAGCAGCAAGTACTGGGCCATTCCGCTCGAAGGCGACGCCGTCGGCTGGTCCTATCGCAAGGACTGGTTCGAAGACCCCAAGGAAAAGGAAGCCTTCAAGGCCAAGTATGGCTACGATCTCGACGTGCCGAAGGATTTCAAGGCGCTACGCGACATCGCCGAATTCTTCTACCGGCCGGACCAGAAAAAATACGGCATCGCCATCTACACCGACAATTCCTATGACGCGATGGCGATGGGCTTCGAAAACGCGCTGTTCTCCTTCGGCGGCGAGCTGGGTGACTATAAGACCTACAAGGTCGATGGCTTCATCAACTCCGACAAGGCGATCGCGGCGCTCGACGCCTACAAGGAACTCTACAAGTTCACGCCTCCGGGCTGGGCCAAGTCGTTCTTCGTCGAGGACAACCAGGCGATCACTGAAAACCTGGCCGCGATGAGCATGAACTACTTCGCGTTCTTCCCCTCGTTGATCAACGAGGCGTCGAACCCGAACGCCAAGAACACCGGCTTCTTCGCCAATCCAGCCGGACCTGGCGGCGACCAGTTCGCCGCACTCGGCGGTCAGGGCATCTCCATCGTTTCCTACTCGCAGAAGCAGGAAGAGGCGACGAAGTTCCTGGAATGGTTCATCAAGGACGAGACCCAGAAGAAATGGGCAGCGCTTGGCGGCTACACCTGCAGTGCCGCCGTGCTCAAGTCGCCCGAATTCCAGAACGCCACGCCCTACAACAAGGCGTTCTACGAGACCATGTTCAAGGTCAAGGACTTCTGGGCGGTTCCGGAATACGCGGAACTGCTGCAGCAGCTTAACCAGCGCATCTATCCTTACATGATCGGCGGCGAAGGCACCGCCAAGGAGACGCTGGACGCACTGGCAGCCGACTGGAACGCGACCTTCAAGAAATACGGCCGCGGCCAATAAGTATGAAGTTTCACGGAGGGGGCGTTCGTGCCTCCTCCGTTTCTTTTTCTGATTTTTGAACCGGGAGCAGAGTCTTGGCGACCACGATGATCACCACGCTGGACAGGTCCTCGCGGGCCGCCGCTCGCGGTCTAAGCGACATTTCGATCCGCAATCTCTTCATCATCCCGACGATCCTGTTTCTGATCGTCTTCAACATCTTCCCGCTGATCTATTCGCTGGGCTATTCGTTCACCGATTTCCGCGCCTCGACCAGCGCGGCGGCGAATTTCGTCGGGCTGCAAAACTATCGCGACCTGCTCAGCGATCCCTATGTCTGGTCCAACTTCGCCATCACCGCAAAATACGTCATCATCTCGGTCGCCGGCCAGCTGCTCGTCGGCTTCGGCGTGGCCATGCTGCTCAATCGCGACATTCCGCTCAAGGGCCTGCTGACGACGCTCCTGTTGTTGCCGATGATGCTGTCGATGGCCGTCGTCGGCCTGTTCTGGAAGCTGCTCTACGATCCGTCCTTCGGCATCATCAATTATGCGCTGGGCCTCGGCACCTTCGAATGGCTGTCGAATCCGAAAATGGCGCTCTATGCGGTCGCGCTGACCGACATCTGGATGTGGTCGCCCTTCGTCATGCTGTTGTCGCTGGCCGGCCTGTCGGCCGTGCCCAAGCATCTCTACGAGGCAGCCGCGATCGACAGGGCCGGGCCGTTCTACACCTTCTTCCGCATAACGCTGCCGCTGGTTGCGCCGATCCTGATGATCGCGGTCATCTTCCGCACCATGGAGGCGTTCAAGACCTTCGACCTCGCCTACATCCTGACCAGCCAGCCGACGGCCGAGCTGATCTCGATCCGGCTCTACAAGATGGCGTTCCAGGAATGGCAGACCGGGCGTTCCTGCGCGCTCGCCTACATCGTGCTGATCATGGTGCTGGCGATCACCAACATCTATGTCAAATACCTCAACAAGGTGAAGGAGCGCTGAGATGGCCGCAGTCCGCACTTCTTCCGAAATCACCTTCAACCGGGTCGCCATCGTCGCTGTCCTGCTGGTGACGATCATCTTCCTGGCGCCGATCTACTGGATCGCCTCGACGGCGTTCAAGCCGCGCAACCTCGCCACCACCATTCCGCCGACGGTGGTTTTCCAGCCGGAGATATCGCCCTTCGTCAAGTTGTTCACCAAGCGTTCGCAGTTGCGCAGCCCGCCGTCGCCGGAGGAGTACGCGGCTGCGCCGTGGTGGGAGCGAGTCGTCTTCAATGGGGGCGAAAAGATTGTGCGCGACGGCAAGGGCCAGGTGCAGTGGTCGGGCTATCCGAGCCGTTTCATGAATTCACTGATCGTTGCCATAACCTCGACCGTCCTGGCCGTCGGCATGGGCACCTTCACCGCCTATGGGTTCTCGCGCTTCAAGGTAAAAGGCGAGGCGGACCTACTGTTCTTCATCCTGTCGACACGCATGCTGCCGCCGGTGGTCGTCGCCATTCCGATGTTCCTGATGTACCGGGCGGTCGGCCTCAACGATTCCCATATCGGCTTGATCATCCTTTACACCGCCTTCAACCTGTCCTTCTCGGTGTGGCTGATGAAAGGCTTCATGGACGAGATCCCCAAGGAGTATGAGGAGGCGGCCCTCGTCGACGGCTATACGCGTATGGAGGCCTTCTTCAAGATCGTGCTGCCCGAGGCCGCCACCGGCATCGCCGCCACCGCCGTGTTCTGCTTTATCACGGCGTGGAACGAATATGCCTTCGCACTGATCATGACCAGCCGCCGTGCCCAGACAGCACCGCCCTTCATCCCCAGCCAGGTCGGTTCCGGCCTGCCGGACTGGACGGTGATTGCCGCCGGAACCTTCCTGTTCCTGCTGCCGGTCGCGATCTTCACCTTCCTGCTCCGTAATCACCTGTTGCGCGGCATGTCGTTTGGAGCGATCCGCAAATGAGCTTTCGCGACATCAACCAGAAATATCTCGAACCGGGCAGCCAGGTGCTGATGGTGCTCGGTATCATCGCGCTCTGCCAGCCGTGGAACATGCTGCTGCACAGCTATGGCGTGACCATCATCCTGATCGGCCTGATCGGCTTCAACATCACCTCCAAGATCGCGCCGGAGGAGAAGGCCGGCACCGGGCAAGGGGCAAATCCGGGGGCACAGCATTGACCCAGATCGAGCTTCGAGGCGTCCAGAAATATTTCGGCGCCGTGCAGGTCATAAAGGACCTCAACCTGAAGATCGACGACAACGAGTTCATCGTGCTGCTCGGCCAGTCGGGCTGCGGGAAGACGACGACGCTCAGGGCGATTGCCGGGCTGGAGACGATCGACGGCGGCGACATCCTCATCGACGGCAAGCCGGTCCAGCACCTCAAGGCCGCCGATCGCGATATCGCCATGGTCTTCCAGTCGTTCTCGCTCTATCCGCATATGAGCGTCTATGAGAACATCGCCTTTCCGCTCAGGGCGACGCGCAAGAGCAAGGCCGAGATCGACAGCGAGGTGCGCTCGGTCGCCAAGACGCTGCAGATCAGCGATCTCCTCGCCAAGAAACCGTCGGCGCTGTCGGGCGGCGACATGCAGCGCGTGGCGATCGGCCGAGCCTTGGTGCGGCGGCCGAAGGCGATGCTGATGGACGAGCCGATCGGGGCGCTCGATGCCAAGCTGCGCGAGGAGATGCGGGCCGAGATCAAGCGGCTGCACATCAAGCAGGGCTCGACCAGCATCTACGTCACCCACGACCAGATCGAGGCGATGAGCCTCGCCGACCGCATCGTCATCATGCATGAAGGTGTGCTGCAGCAGGTTGGCTCGCCGGACGAGGTCTATTCGCATCCGGCGAACCTTTTCGTCGCGCAATTTGTAGGCAGCCCGGTGATGAACGTCGCCGACGCTTCGGTGACCGAGAAAGCCTCGTCGGCCTCGGTCACCGTCGGCGATGCGGCCGCCGGTTTCGAATTCCCGCGCGCCTTGCTGTCGAAGCTCAACGGCCATGCCGGCGGCCAACTCGCGCTCGGCATCCGGCCGGAAGGCGTCCTCGTCCGCCGCGAAGCAGCCGAAGGGTTCTTGCCGGTGGAGACGCAGATCGTCGAGCCGCTCGGCTCCTTCGACATCGTCGACCTCAAGGTCGGCTCCAAGATGCTGCGTGCGCGCACCAAGAGCGGCTTCATCGGCGGCCCCGGCGAAAGAGTCTTCGTCAGAATCGATCCCGGCCAGGCGCATTTCTTCGACACGGCGAGCGGCAAATCGCTGGGAGTGAGACTCTGATGGCCCACATCCAGCTCAAGAACATCTCGAAGAAATTCGGCAACCACACCGCCTTGACCGGGCTCGATCTCGACATCGCCGATGGCGAGTTCTTCGTCCTGCTCGGCGAGACCGGCGCCGGCAAGACGACGACGCTGCGCATGATTGCCGGCCTGGAAAAACCGAGCGAAGGTCAGGTCTTGATCGACGGCGTCGATGTCGCCGATTGGGGCGCGGCGGAGCGCGACGTGGCGCTGGTGCTGCAGCAATATTCACTCTACCCGCGCTATACCGTACGCCAAAACCTCGAATTTCCGCTGAAGCCGAAAATCCGCCGGCTGCCCGATGCCGAGATCAAGGATCGCGTCGACCGCGCCGCCAGGACGCTGCGGATCGAGCATCTACTCGACCGCAAGACCGACCGGCTTTCAGGCGGCGAGATGCAGCGCGTCTCGATCGGCCGCGCCATCGTGCGCAAGCCGAGGGTATTCCTGATGGATGAGCCGTTGTCGGCGCTCGACGCCAAATTGCGCGAAGCGCTGCGCATCGAATTGAAGAACCTGCAGATGCAGCTTGGCGCCACCTTCCTGTTCGTGACGCACGATCAGATCGAGGCGATGTCGATGGGTGACAAGGTCGGCGTGCTCAACCATGGCCGCATCGTCCAGACCGGCACGCCGTACGAGATCTACAACAATCCGCGCGACACCTACGTGGCAAGCTTCGTCGGCTCGCCGCCGATGAACCTCATCGACGGCAAGCTTGTCAACGGACGTGCGGTGATGGCACCGCTGAATTTCGAATTGCCGTTTTCGGGGGGTGCCAAGACTTCGGGGGGGCTAAAGACGGGCGCGGGGGGCGCCCGGCGCCACCCCCCGGTCGGCGATTGCGCCCCAAGCTTTTTAGAAATGACACCCCCCGGCCGCCCCGGGGGGGGCGCCGCCGGGGGGAACCAACGCGGGGATAAAC
>NZ_JAMYMZ010000077.1:0-18779 GCF_040318825.1 Mesorhizobium sp. M1006 | reverse complement strand
CTTCGAGGTCGACCTCCATGATCTGCAGCGGCTTTCCGGCGGCAACGGCGACAGCGGCGCGCGTTTTCATCAGGCAATCCTCCCATGACGACCCATAGAGTTTCTCATTCCGCGATTGCTGCGGATGAGACCGCAATACGCTCATTCATCGCCGTATCCCCGCGAAAAGGAATAGGACTAAAGCAGACACGTAAGTCCACTTGCAGGGCTTTGATAAATCTTGTGGCGTCCGCTAAGCTCATTGTGGGCACCTTGAATTCGCGCTGGTCCGGGAACAATCGGACTTTAGTGCAAGAATGGGCAGTTTTATCGATGACGAGCGCGCTGCCAGGCACTCTCGCGGCCTTTTTGTGCTTTTTTTTCCAGACCGCCAACGTTACAGGCGTGATGGCCCAGGAAGTGACGGGCAAGCAACCGGTCGCAGCCGACAGGCCGGAAAGAAAGATAACCGAAATCAGAATAGGTTATTTGCGGGCCTACGCGCCGCAACTGGCGCTTTCCCTGCTGGACCTGCCGCCACGCGACGAAGGTGTCGCCGGCGCCAATGTGGCGATCGGCGACAACAACACGACAGGAAAATTCCTCAGCCAGAAATTCAGCCTCGACATAGCCGAGGTCAAGCCGGACGCCGACGCGGTTCAGGCGTTCAACGATCTGATTGCCAAAGGTGACCGCTATGTTGTCGCTGACCTCTCGGCCAGGCAATTGCTGTCGATCGCCGACATCGCCCGCGACAAGGGCGTTCTGGTCTTCAATGTCGGTGCCACTGACGACAGCCTGCGCGAGGAAGACTGCCGCATAAACATTTTCCATGTGGCGCCGACACGAAGCATGCTGGCTGACGCGCTGGCGCAGTATCTCGTGGTAAAGAAATGGCCGAATTGGGTGCTGCTCTATGGTTCGCACGAGCGGGATCATCTCTATGCGGCCGCGTTGCGCCGCGCGGCGGCTCGCTTCGGCGGTCAGATCGTCGCCGAGAAGGAGTTCAAAGACACTGGCACGGCGCGCCGCACCGACACCGGCGCCACGCAGATACAGCAGCAGATTTCCGTGTTCACGCAGGATCTGCCGGAGCATGACGTGGTGCTTGTCGCCGATGAGAGCGAGGTGTTCGGAACCTATGTGCCCTTCCGCACCTGGACACCGCGGCTGGTCGCTGGCACGGCCGGTCTTGTCGCATCGTCCTGGCATCCCGCGAGCGAGCAATGGGGTGGCATTCAAATGCAAAGCCGTTTCCTGAGGACGACCGGCCGGCGAATGCTGTCCAAGGATATGTCGGCCTGGACGGCGGTGCGGGCGGTGGGCGAAGCCGGCACACGGACCAATGGCGACGATCCGAAGAAGATCAGCGACTACATCCGCTCGGACGATTTCTCGGTCGCCGCCTTCAAGGGACAGAAGCTGACCTTCCGCAAGTGGAACCATCAGCTTCGCCAGCCAATCCTGCTCGGCGACACCAAATCCGTGGTCTCGACATCGCCACAGGAGGGTTATCTCCACCAGATCTCCGAGCTCGATACGCTCGGCGTCGATCAGCCGGAAACGAAATGCGTCCTTAAGTAGAACCAATCGGGAGGAATTTTCGTGCAGAGACGAGCTTGCGCACTCGCCATTCTCGGCTTCATGGCCAATCCGGCGTGGGCTTACACCGTGTATGTCTCCAACGAGAAAGACAATACGATAACGGTCGTCGACACGGCGACGATGCAAGTGGTGAAGACCGTCGAAGTCGGCCAGAGGCCGCGCGGTATCACCATCTCGCATGACGGCAAGTTCATCTATTTGTGCGCCAGCGATGACAATACGATCGAAATCATCGATACCGCGACGCTGCAGATCGTTGGCACGCTGCCATCAGGCCCCGATCCCGAACTGTTCGTGCTTTCGCCCGACGGCAAGACGCTCTACGTCGCCAACGAGGACGACAATCTCGTCACCGCGATCAACGTCGAGAGCAAGCAGGTCATGACCGAGATTCCCGTCGGGGTGGAGCCTGAAGGCATGGCCGTCAGTCCCGATGGCAAAACCATGGTCAACACCTCCGAAACCACCAGCATGGCGCATTTCATCGACACCGACAGCCATGAGGTGACCGACAACGTCCTGGTCGACACGCGTCCGCGCTTTGCGCAATTCAAGCCCGACGGATCCCAGATCTGGGTCAGTGCGGAAATCGGCGGCACCGTCAGCGTCATCGACAGTCTCAAACGCGAGGTGGTGAAGAAGATCCAGTTCGCGATTGCGGGACTGCGGCCCGAAACCATCCAGCCGGTCGGCATCGCAATCAGCGCGGACGGCAAGAAAGCCTATGTCGCGCTCGGCCCAGCGAACCACGTCGCCGTCATCAACACCGAAACCTACGAGGTGGAAAAATACATCCTGGTCGGCCAGCGCGTCTGGCATCTCGACTTCACCCCCGATCAGAAGACGCTGATCACCACCAACGGCAATTCCAACGACATCACCTTCATCGACACGGCGACGGACGAGCCGGTTCAATCGGTTACGGTGGGCCAGCAGCCTTGGGGCGTGGCCATATCGCCCCACTAAACCGCGGCAATGATCAGGGAGACCGACGTGATGAATATTTGCCGCGGGGATGTTGCAAGTGCACTAGATGACCAGCGCGCCCCGAAGGAGCCAGCGGCATGCAGCATGTGAGGACAAGCGGAGCTGGAGAGGAGGTGGCAGCGCTCGATGTTGCCGGCGTCAGCCATTCCTATGGTCCGAAGCGAGCGCTCCAGGACGTCTCATTCTCGATCGCGCCGGGAACTTTCACCGTTCTGCTCGGCCTCAATGGGGCCGGCAAGACAACTTTGTTCTCACTGATCAGCCATCTTTACGGCACCCGCCGCGGATCGATTCGCATCTTCGGCCATGATGTCAGCCGCGCTTCGGGCGAAGCGCTCAGGCGTGTCGGCATCGTATTCCAGGCACGCACGCTCGACCTCGACCTCAGCGTCCACCAGAACCTCTCCTACCACGCCTCGCTGCATGGCATTGGCGGCCACCAAGCCCGGCAGCGCATTGCCGCGCTGCTCGAGACAGTCAACATGCAGGGCCGTCAGCATGACAAGGCACGCAGTCTTTCCGGCGGCCAAATGCGGCGCATCGAGATCGCGCGGGCGCTGCTCCACCGCCCTTCCCTGCTGCTGCTCGACGAGGCGACGGTCGGTCTCGACATCCAGTCGCGTGCGGGCATTCTGGCCACCATCCGCAAACTCGTCGAAACCGAGGGCATCGGTGTGCTGTGGGCGACGCATCTGATCGATGAGGTCGAAGACGGCGACTATGTCGTCGTGCTGCGGCAGGGCGACCTGGTTGCCAAGGGTAAGGTGGCCGATGTCGTTGCGACGAGCGGTGCCAGTTCGATCCGCGACGCCTTTTCCAGGCTCAACCGCATCGAGACAAGCGGCATCGCGGAGATGTCGCCATGAGCGCTCCCGCAATGCCCGCAAAAATCGCACCCCTCACGCCGGTGAAATTCGAACAGTTTGGGCTCCACCACTACCTCGTTTGCCTCAAAGGGATCGTCGTGCGGGAGTGTCTGCGCTTCCTGCATCAGCGCGAGCGCTTTATATCCTCGCTGGTTCGGCCGCTCGTCTGGTTGTTCATTTTTGCCGCCGGATTCCGGCAGGTGCTCGGCGTATCGATCATCCCGCCCTACAAGACCTACGTGCTCTACGAGGTCTACATCACGCCGGGCCTGTGCGGCATGATTCTGCTGTTTTCGGGCATGCAGTCTTCGCTGTCGATGGTCTATGATCGCGAAATGGGCAACATGCGCACCCTGCTGGTCAGCCCCTTCCCGCGATGGTTTTTACTGATCTCGAAGATGCTCGCCGGTGTCGCCGTGTCAATCGCGCAGGTTTACGCGTTCCTGATCGTTGCCTGGTTCTGGGGCGTGAAGGCGCCGCCGCTTGGCTATCTCACCGTGCTGCCGGCGCTGTTCCTGTCAGGCATGATGCTGTGTGCGCTCGGCATGCTTCTGTCCTCAATGATCAAGCAGCTCGAAAACTTCGCTGGCATCATGAACTTCGTCATCTTTCCCGGCTATTTCGCTTCTCCGGCACTCTATCCCTTGTGGCGTATCCAGGAGGCTAGCCCCCTGCTCTACAAAATCTGCCTCGCCAATCCATTTACTTACGCCGTCGAACTGATCCGCTTCGCCTTCTACGGCCAGGTTGACTGGCTGTCGCTGGGCGTCGTTGCCGGCTGCACGCTGCTGTTCCTTGCCGCCGCCATCATCGCCTACGACCCTTCGCGCGGCCTGATGACCCGCAAACAGGACACGGGAGGAAATGCCTGATGGCGCGAATGATCCATGTTCGCAGTCTGGCTCTGGTCGCCATGCTTGCGCCAGGCGTCAACGCCATGGCAGCCAACCCCGATCCGGACTGGCCCTGCATGCAGCGCAAGGTGCCGCAACTCTCGCTCGGCCAGATCTGGAGCGGACCGGACCTTCCTTCAGCCGCGAAGGACTGGTCGAAGGACCCCACCATCTCCGCCCTGATCGAGGAAGTGTCGGCTCGCCGGATGCCGATTGCGGAAGCTCAAAAGAAGATCAGGGATTTCGCGGCCTCCTTGCCGGCCGAGCAACGTGCACCCAAAATGGCGATGATGGTGCAAGGCATGTTCGACCACCTGGACGCCGAGCGTTCGCAGGTGATCTCCGGTATTTCCCGCTACGCCCACAAGCAGCTCGAAATGGCCGCCGCGTTGCGCAAGGAAGCGTCCGAGGTCGATGCATTGCGGGCAAAGCCGGATGCAGATCCCGAAGAGATCGATCGGCGAACCGAACAGCTGACATTCGCAACGCGAATTTTCAATGAACGCGTCCAATCACTGACCTACGTCTGTGAAGTGCCGACGATAATCGAGCAGCGGCTTTATCAATTGTCCAAGGCCGTCTCGGAAACGCTCGCCGCGAAGAAATAGAACCTCATTCGATCTTCGCGGCGGATATCACGATCCACGGCCGGGCAGCACGCGCCAGCGCTGAACGAAATAACCGGGATGCGTCTCGATCCACTGGGCTACCAGCGGTTGCGCCTGCATGAAGGCGGTCCCGGGATTCATCGCCAGGCCGTCCACCATCTGTTCGCGTTGTTCACAGGTCTGCGGCACATCCGTCAGGCAGACCATCATAATGAGCGTGTAAAGCATTACCCCTTGTCCCCATCGATCCCGAACCCCATGCCCGGGAGGTTTCCGTGATTCCGACCAGTCTGCAGGGGTCGCACATACAGATCGCTTACGGGTGTGAAAGGACGTGGCCCCCGCTCTTTCGCGCCGCAACATAACATGGCGCTAATCTAACGCCAACGACCGCAGGGCGTTCTCCAGAGCAATCGCGTCAGGTTGCGCCGCGCCAATGTGGTGCCGACGTTTCCAGCGTCGATGATTCCGATCTTCACGGGTGTTCGTCGATGTCATCAAACCGAGAGCCCGAGTTGCTTTCGCAGGCTTTTGTCGAATGCGGATGCGGGGACGAAACGGCGCAGGAAACTGACCTGGCGCGCCATTTTTCCAGCCGCATAGCGCCCCTTCGGAGCGGGATCGGTCGCAGCCGCCAAAACGGTCCTGGCCACCACTTCCGGCGCATCGCCTTTTTCCATCGCTTTCCGCACAGCTGCATTCATGCCGGCGCGCGCAGAGTCATAGATATCGAGCAACTGATCCGGCCTGGCGAGATTTTCTTCAAATGAGGTGCGGGTATAGGCGGGCTCCACCAACACGACGCGAATTCCGAAAGGACGCAGTTCGTGGTCGAGCGATTCGGAGTAGCCCTCAACGGCATGCTTGGTCGACGAATAAAGCGCGAAATAGGGAGCTGGAATGAACCCCTGCACCGAGCTCAAATTGACGATTCTGCCCTTGCCTTGGCGGCGCATTGTCGGCAACACCGCTTTGGTTACTCGCATAACGCCAAAGACGTTCACGTCAAACAACGACTTGGCCTGGGCCATCGAGGACTCCTCCGCGCCACCAAGCAGGCCAACGCCGGCATTATTGACAAGCAGGTCGATGCGCCCGGTCTCGGCCAGCACGTCCTTGACAAGTTTCGCCACCGACGTGTCATCGGTCACGTCACAGGCCAGCATGGTAACGCCATCGGATCGGTCGACGACCGCGCGACGGCTGGTTCCGAACACGCGAAAGCCCGCGTTCTGCAGGGCTTTGGCCGTTGTGTGCCCGATACCGCTGGATGCCCCCGTCACCAGGGCGACGCCTAGATTGGTCTTGTTCATGGAGGTCACTTCTTTCTTCGTTTTGGATTGGCGTGGGAGAAGCGCGAAAGCTCGGAGCGAAAGGCGTCAATCATGAGCGCCTCCGGTACTCGCGCCGCCCAGATCATCCGTCCAGCGCCGGAACAGCGCGCTGGCATTAACGCCTCCGAAGCCGAAGCCATTGGAGATTGCATAGCCCATCGCCATCGGCCGAGCCCGGTTTGCGACGAAGTCGATCCCGTCGCCGGCCGGATCGGGAGCGCTCAGATTGAGGGTCGGCGGTGCGATCTGATCCCTGAGCGCCAGGATTGCGAAGATTGCTCCAAGCCCGCCGGCGGCTCCGAGCAGGTGTCCGGTCGCCGATTTCGTTGCACTGACAGCTATCGCGAAATCGCGCCCGAACACGCTCTTGATCGCTTCGATCTCACCCAGGTCGCCCACCGGCGTGGAGGTCGCATGGGCGTTGAGATGACGAACCTCGCGGGGCGAAATCCCTGCTTGGGCGATTGCGATCTCCATGGCCCGGCGCGCACCGTCGCCGTCCTCGGGACCGGAGGTGACGTGATGAGCATCCGCCGTCGTGCCGTAGCCGACAAGCTCGGCCAGCGGTCTTGCGCCGCGCGCCAGCGCGTGGCTCAATTCCTCGATGACCAGCATGCCGGCTCCTTCGCCCATGACGAAGCCGTCCCGCGACTTGTCGAACGGTCGGGAGGCCTCATCAGGACGGTGATTAAAGGACGTCGAAAGAGAGCGTGCCGCCGCAAACCCACCGAGGCTGACAAGATTCATGCATGCTTCCGTCCCGCCGCACACGGCAATATCGGCCTCGTTGGCGCGGATTAGGCGAGCCGCATCGCCGATCGCCTGAATGCCGGCCGCGCACGCCGTCACGGGTGCACCGAGCGGACCTTTGAAGCCATAGCGGATCGAGACGTGGCCTGCCGCGAGGTTCACCAGGAAGGACGGCACCGTAAAAGGTGATAGACGGCGGACGCCGCGCCGGTCGACCGTGCGCACCGCCTCGGTTATGGCCGGGAACCCGCCGACGCCCGAGGCGATGATCGTGGCGGTGCGCAAGCGATCCGCTTCCGAGACGGGGGCCCATCTTGCTTGGGCGAGCGCTTCTCGTGCCGCGGCCAGCGCAAAGAGAATGAACCGGTCTACCTTGCGCTGATCCTTCGGCGGAAGGATGGCTTCCGGATCGAAACCAGCGTCCGGATCTTCTTCTGTGGAGGGCACCACCCCGCCGACCTTCGCCGGCAGGTCGCGTACCACATCATCCGCAAGCCTCCGGATGCCTGAGCGGCCGGCCAGGAGACGCGACCAGGACGCTTCAACATCGGCAGCAAGGGGCGTAACCGCTCCCATGCCTGTGACAACAATCCGTCGCATCTATTTTCCTATCGATTTGGGTGCGCCGCCAGCGCTGCGCACGCCATTCAAGCGCCGGCTGCTTCGCGAACCTGTTCTGTCGCCGCATCCAGAAATGCCTGCGCGAGGTCGGGGTCGTTGACGACGCGCGAAAGGAGCACCGCACCGACCATTGTCGAGAGAATGGCCATGGCCTTGTCGCCGGGCCGCTCGCCGTCGGCCTCGCCAACCCAACTACCAAACATCTCAAGATATTCCCTGATCCCGGCTTCGAACGACGCTCTCACGTCCACGCCCTGTCTGGCGGCATCCGAACCGAGCGCCACGATCGGGCAGCCGTCCATCCTTTCTTCGCGATGGTCCATGCTGAGGTAGAACGCGATCACCGCGCCAAGCGGATCCTCAGGTTTTGCCGTAGTCGCGGCCGACCATCGTTGGGTGGCGCTCTCCATTGCCCGTTTGGACGCCTGCGCCGCCAGGTCCTCCTTTGACGCGAACTGCTTGTAAAAAGCGCCTTGGGTCAGCCCGGCACCCTTCATCAGATCCTTAAGGCCGATGCCATCAAAACCGCGCTCCCGAAAAAGGCGGCTTGCCACATTGATAACGGTTTCACGGTTTTCCGCAGCCTGAATGCGACTTACGCGCATCGGTAATCTCCCTTTTAGCGTGTGTTCGTAATCTATATCTTATATAGAGGGCGAACGCAATCTATCAAGAGAAGATGAGAGTTGATCCGCAGAACCCCGACCGCTCCGCTCTTGGCCGCACTGAGATGGGCATGAAAACGAGACCCGCGTTGTGCTGGCGGGCGTCCTGCTCGGTGGTCTTCCCGACAGCGCCACGGATCCGACCAGCGGACAGAAAACCACTAAGGTTTCACCGGACGGCAGAACGCGATCACCGCGCCAAGCGGATCCTCGGATTTTGCCGCGGTCGCGGCCGACCATCGGTGGTTGGCACTCTCCATCGCCCGCTTGGACGCCTGTGCCACCAAGTCCTCCTTTGATGCGATGCTTGTAAAAGGCGCCTTGGGTCAGCCCGGCACCCTTCATCAGATCCTTGAGGCCGATGCCGTCAAAGCCACGCTCCCGCAAAAGGCGGCTTGCCACGTTGATTGCGGTTTCGCGGTTTTCCGCGGCCTGTATGCGACTCACACGCATCGTCGATCTCTTTTTTTAGATTGCATTCGTAATCTATCTGCTATATAGATGGCGAATGCAATCTAAAAAAGGAGACACGAAATGATCCGCAAGATCCTGAGCGCTTCGCTCCTGACCGCGCTGTTTCTGGCGACCCCAGCGTTTGCCGAGGAAGCCACCGTCGGACGCCCAATCGAAGCCGGCAGCCTGCACAACGGACGCCTCGACATGGTGGTCTATTACGTCCCAATCGACGGCGACCTCCTGGAGGTCACCGCCACCTTCGCGCCCAAGGGCGGAGGCGATCCGCTGCGCGTCGTCATGGGCCTCGCCGACCGCGACTCCGTTGCCTTCTCCATGCCGGGCTACCGGGGCTCTCTCTACGCGTTCTCGAGGTCCGGCGAGGAGGTGACAGTCGCGACTGGGACCGACAAGCATCCGCGCGCCGACGCGCTACCGGACTGACTCGCCGCGCAGGTCGCAGCCGGCCGCTGCCGGTCGACGCAGGACACAGCATAGAGAATGAACGCAATCTATTTCGGCATGAGGCGATGGGCATGACAAAGCGACTTGTCATTGGGCTGGGCAGCGTCCTGGCAGCGGGGTTAGGGGTGGCCGCATTCGTCACGCTGCCCATTCGCACGCAGGCAACCGCAGTGGCGGATCCGAGGCAGGAAGCGCCGATCGTCAGATTGGTGACGGCGGCGCCGGTGGCTGGATCCGAACGCGGTTTCACGGGCACGATTGCCGCGCGGGTGCAGAGCAATCTTGGTTTTCGCGTACCCGGCAAGATCATCGAGCGCCTGGTGAACGTCGGTGAACGGGTCAAGGCGGGCCAACCGCTTCTGCGGATCGACGACACCGATCTGGCTCTCGCGCTCACCGCCAAGCGCAATGCGGTCGCCGCGGCACGCGCTGTGCTGGTTCAGGCGAGCGCGGACGAAAAGCGCTATGCCGTTCTGGTCAAGAAGGAATTGGCAGCAACTCCGCAGCGCTACGAGCAGGCGAAGGCCGCGTTGGACACCGCGACCGCACAACTCGCCGCCGCCGAAGCGGAAGCGAAAGTCGCGGAAAACGAAGCGGCCTATTCCGTCCTGGTGGCGGACGCGGATGGAACTGTGGTCGAAACCATCGGCGAGCCGGGACAGGTCGTCTCCGCCGGTCAGACAGTGGTTCGGATCGCCCAGGCCGGCCCTCGTGAAGCGGTGGTCGCGCTTCCCGAAACGATCCGGCCGGCGATCGGCTCTGTGGCCGAGGCCGCCGTTTATGCAGCCGATGGGCGCCATACGGCGCATCTGCGGCAGTTGTCGGATGCCGCCGATCCCCAGACCCGTACCTATGAGGCCCGCTATGTGCTCGACGGGGAGGCCGCGGCAGCACCGCTTGGCGCGACCGTGACTATCCGGATCACAAGCCAGGCGAGCCAGCCGGAAGTCCAGGTGCCGCTCGGAGCCGTGCTCGATGATGGCGGCAAGACAGGCGTTTGGGCCCTGGATCGCGCCACCTCGACCGTACACTTCCGACCTGTCGGCCTTGTTCGTGTGACAAGCGAAAGCGCCGTGGTCTCCGGGCTGAACATGGGAGATCCGGTCGTTTCGCTCGGCGCTCATCTTCTGCAGGAGGGCGCTCGCGTCAGGTCTGCTTCCGAAAGCGGGAGCAACTGACGATGAACCTCAATTTTTCAGCGATCGCCGTTCGCGAACGGGCCGTCACCCTGTTCTTCATCCTCCTGCTCGTGGCGGCTGGCGCCTACGCGTTCCTTATGCTCGGGCGGGCGGAGGATCCCAACTTCACCATTAAGACCCTGACGGTCACGACGGCATGGCCGGGCGCGACGGCCCGCGAGATGCAGGACCTTGTCGCCGAGCCGTTGGAGAAGCGGCTTCAGGAGCTCACCTGGTACGATCGGGTCGAGACCACCACGCGGCCGGGCTACGCCTTTATGACGGTCACGCTGAAGGACAGCACGCCGCCATCCGTCGTGCAGGAAGAGTTTTACCAGGCCCGCAAGAAGCTGGGGGATGAAGCCCGCAACCTGCCGCCCGGCGTCTACGGCCCCTTCGTCAACGACGAATATTCGGATGTGAGCTTCGCCCTTTATGCGCTGAAGGCCAGAGGCATGCCGATGCGTGAGCTGGCCAGGCAGGCCGAGGCAATTCGACAGGACCTCCTGCACGTGCCCGGCGTCAAGAAGATCAACATCCTCGGTGAGCGCCCCGAACAGATATTCGTCGAGTTCTCCTATGCCAAGCTGGCAACGCTGGGCGTGTCGGCACAGGATATCATCGTCGCATTGCAGCGGCAGAACACCGTCACACCGGCGGGCTCGATCGATACTCAGGGGCCGCAGGTCTTCATCAGGCTCAACGGCGCTTATGACAGTGTCCAGGCTATCGCCGACACGCCGATCGTTGCCGGGGGGCGGACGCTGAAGCTTTCCGACGTTGCCGAGGTCCGCCGCGGCTACGAGGACCCTCCCACCTATCTCATCCGACGCCAGGGCGAGCCCACCATCATGCTCGCGGCCGTTATGCAGGAGGGTTGGGACGGTCGCGCGCTCGGCAAGGCGCTGGAGGACCGGACGGCGGCCATCGCACGAACATTGCCGCTTGGGATAACGCTCGACAAGGTGTCCGACCAGGCCGTCAACATCACCTCGGCGGTCGACGAGTTCATGTTGAAGTTCGCGATGGCGCTCGGTGTCGTGCTGCTGATCAGCCTGCTCAGCATGGGCTGGCGCGTCGGCATCGTCGTGGCGGCCGCCGTCCCGCTGACGCTTGCCGCCGTGTTCCTCATCATGCTGGAGACCGGCCGGTTCTTCGATCGCATCACGCTCGGCGCCCTCATCCTGGCGCTCGGTCTTCTCGTGGACGACGCCATCATCGCCATCGAGGTGATGGTGGTGAAGATGGAAGAGGGCATGGATCGCATCAAGGCGGCGGCCTATGCCTGGAGCCATACCGCGGCGCCGATGCTGTCGGGAACGCTCGTGACGATAGCTGGGTTCCTGCCCGTGGGCTTCGCACGCTCGACGGCCGGCGAGTACGCCGGCAATATCTTCTGGGTCGTAGGGTTCGCTCTCATCGTCTCCTGGATCGTCGCCGTGGTCTTCACGCCCTACCTTGGCGTCAAGATGCTGCCCGCGATCAAACCGGTCGAAGGCGGCGTTCACGCCATATACGACACACCGAACTATCGGCGCCTTCGCCGGCTCATCATCTTTGCCGTGCGCCACAAGTTCGTAACCTGCGGTGTCGTCGGCATCGTCTTCGCACTTTCGGTTGTCGGCATGGGCAGCCTGAAACAGCAGTTCTTCCCGACATCCGATCGCCCCGAAGTGCTGGTCGAGGTTCGTCTGCCGGAAGGCACCAGCATCGAGACGACGACCGCCACAGTGGAGAAGCTGGAGCACTGGCTGGACGGCCAGCCCGAAGCCAAGATCGTGACGAGCTACGTCGGTCAGGGTGCTCCGCGCTTCTTCTTCGCGATGGCACCGGAACTGCCTGATCCTGCCTTTGCCAAGATCGTCGTGCTGACACCGGACGCGGAGGCGCGCGAGGCGCTGAAGCACCGGCTCCGGGAGGCGGTATCGCAGGGGCTCGCGCCGGAAGCCGATGTCCGCGTCACCCAGCTTGTGTTCGGACCCTATACGCCGTTCCCTGTCGAGTTCCGGGTCACGGGGCCTGATCCCGCGCAACTCTATAGCATTTCCGAGAAGGCCCTCGATATCATGCGCGGCGTCCCGGACGTGCGGCAGGCCAACCGCGACTGGGGCAACCGCACGCCCGTACTGCGCTTCATCCCTGACCAGGATCGACTGAACCTCATCGGCCTCTCGCCGGCGGAAGTAGGCCAGCAGCTCCAGTTCCTCCTCACCGGCATCCCTGTCACGCAGGTCCGCGAGGACATTCGCAATGTCCCCATCGTGGCGCGCAGCGCTGGGGCTGAGCGGCTGGATCCGGCGCGTCTGGCGGATTTCTCGCTGATGAGCCGGGACGGCCGCCAGATTCCGCTCGACCAGATCGGTCATTCGGAGATCCGTCTTGAAGAGCCGATCCTGAAGCGCCGCGACCGGACGCCCGTCGTCACGATCCGGTCGGATATCAACGAAGCGACTCAGCCTCCGGAGGTCTCAAAGCAGATCATGAAAGCCCTTCAGCCGCTGATCGCGTCCCTTCCGGCCGGCTATAACATTGAAATGGGGGGATCGATCGAGGAGGCTGAGAAGGCCAACACTGCTTTGGGCAAGATCTTCCCGGCCATGATCGCCGCCATGCTGATCGTCATCATGCTGCAGGTACGATCCTTCTCGACGATGGCCATGGTCGTGCTGACCGCACCGCTTGGGCTCGTCGGCGTCGTGCCGATGTTGCTCACCTTCAACCAGCCCTTCGGGTTCAACGCTATTCTGGGCCTGATAGGGCTGGCCGGCATCCTGATGCGCAACACCCTGATCCTGACCGAACAAATCAAGGAGAACCGTGCTGCCGGCCTTGACGACTATCACGCCGTCATTGAGGCCACCGTGCAACGCACGAGGCCGGTGATCCTGACGGCGCTTGCCGCCGTGCTGGCTTTCATCCCCCTTACGCACTCCGTGTTCTGGGGATCGATGGCCTATACGCTGATCGGCGGCACGGCGGCCGGCACGGTGCTGATCCTGCTCTTCCTTCCCGCTCTCTATGCCGCGTGGTTCCGGATCAAGCCGACCGCAGATGTGGCCCATGAGGCTTCGACCGAGGAACCGGAATTGCAAACAGCGATGGCTGCCGAATAGGGCACTGTTGTCGGAAAAGACGGTTCAAGTTCTCGCCCGCCGGTTTTGCCTGAACATATGCAGGGCCAGCCGGACGATCTTGCCGCTTACAGATGATCGCCCAGGGCGAGCCCGGCAGATCCGTTTCATCAGTCCTGGAGACATCCATGAATCGTCCGCTCCGAATGCGAACTGATCCCGACGAGGTGCGCGCGCGCATCCTGGAGGTGGCGGAGGGGCACTTTCGCCGCATCGGCTACAACAAAACGTCGGTGGCCGACATCGCCTCCGAACTCAGCATGAGCACGGCAAACATCTACCGCTTCTTCCCCTCAAGGGACGCAATCAACGAATCCATCTGCGGGAAAGCTTTGAACGAGGTAGCTGACATCGCCCTCGCAATCGCGCGCACGAACGCGTCGGCCGGGGAGAAATTGGGTCAGCTACTGACCGCAGTTCACCATCACAAGAAGATGACGCTGGTCAAGGAAAGGCGCATGCACGACCTGATTGTCGCCGCCATGCAGGAGAACTGGGCGACCATCAAGGCGCATATCGAGCACGTGGTAATTACCTTAGGGGTCATTATCCGCGAGGGCATCGAATCGGGCGAATTCAATGTCGACGATTCCGCTACGGCGGCGCGTGCCGTCCACACCGCGTTCACGCCGTTCCTCCATCCGATCCTGATCGAG
This sequence comes from Mesorhizobium sp. M1006, assembly GCF_040318825.1. NCBI lineage: Bacteria > Pseudomonadati > Pseudomonadota > Alphaproteobacteria > Hyphomicrobiales > Phyllobacteriaceae > Mesorhizobium > Mesorhizobium sp. M1006. Next base: position 4,588 of record NZ_JAMYMZ010000077.1, on the reverse strand, counting down.
CACTGCGTCCAATACGGCGAAGACACCGAAGCGGGCCTGCGCGAGCAGATCCGATTCATCCTGAAAGCTCTCGGCAAGTCGGATTGACCAGCCTGCCGTATGCAGGATCAAGCCGCCGCTGATGACATCCACGAGGACTCGACGGAGGAACTTGACACACGAACAGCAACGGTTGCCGAACCATGTGCCGGAAGAGGTGCAAAGCCGTCCCTCGTCCGAGACAGCTCTCCAAAGGCAGCCATTTCGGGCGATGCCCGCTGACCAGCCGGATGCGGACCTTGCAGCCCGCCTTCCGACGGTCGGCTTAGGGGTCGACTCCGGCCGCTCGGCCTTGATCGCTTTAGCGACCGCTCATGGCGCAGCTAAGCCATACGGACAAGCGGTTGCGTCGCTCCATTCGGACTTCCATCCTAAATGATTCGAGCCTTAGGGGTTAGTCGAGTCGAAGCTGCCGCTCAGCGCCACCGCCGTTCTCCTGTATTTGCACGCCACGTCCCTACTACGACCGAAACTTGTTGAACTAGGCTAACTCGCGCGACCTCTACTGTTCAGTTCCTCGTGCGGATAAAGCTTGCCGAAAAGTGGCAGGTACATCGCGCCCTTGCGCATCAGAAAATCGTGGAAGGTCGCCATCGCCGGCGAGATCGCGTGATCGCTGCGCATCACCGAAAACCATTGCCGGCGGATCGGCATGCCGACAACGTCGAGGATAACCAGCCGGCCGGCTTCGGTTTCGGCAGCGATGGTGTGGGCAGAGATGAAGGCGATGCCGAGCCCGGCCATCACCGCCTGCTTGATGGTCTCGTTCGAGTCCATCTCGACGCCGAGATCGTCGATGCGGCCGGGCACGTCGCTCAGGAATATTTCCAGTGAGATGCGCGTTCCGGAGCCGGGCTCGCGAATGAGGAAATGCTCCTCGGCGATCCGCTCCTTGGAAATGTCGCGTGCCGACGCCAGCGGGTGGTCGGGCGGTGCGATGATGACCAGCGGATGATCGCCGAAGACCGAAGCACGCACCGGGACTTCCTTGGCCGGGCGTCCCATCAGCGCGATATCGATATCGTGGTTCTTCAGATTGTGGATCGTCTCGGCGCGGTTGCCGATGGCAAGGCGCATGTCGATATCGGGATGTTCCTTCATGAAGGCGGCCATCAGCCGCGGCGCGAAATATTTGGCCGTGGAAACGACGCCGAGCCGCAAGCTGCCGGCGCGCACGCCCTTGATCGCATCCATCTTGTCTTGGAGCAGACGAAGCCGCTCCTCGATGGCCTGTGCGGTCTCGACGAAGGCCAGACCTGCGGCAGTGGGACGCATGCCGTCCGACGTCCGGTCGAACAAGGCCAGTTGGAACTCCTCCTCCACTTGCCGCAACTGGATCGTCACCGCTGGAGGAGACAGCCCTAACACCTTGGCCGCGCTGACGATTTTTCCGTGGCTGATGATTGCCTGAACGGTCTTGAACTGCTTGAGCGTGAGGTTTCTCATACGGCATACTAAAATTTTTTTACTGCCTGAGTAAAGTTATTGAATTTTACTTATCCAGCGTCGTTTGTTCTCCTTTCCCAATCCGGCCGACCCGAGGAGAGGCGGCTGGATGGGGAGGTTACGATGCCAGCGGCAACACTCGACGCTTTTCTGAACTCCTATCTTGGCGAGCCGGACGAACTGCGCTCCGCGGTCGTAGCGACCATCCGTCAGCTGACGCAGGCGGCCACCACAATCCGCAACACCATCAATCAAGGGGTGCTCGGCACCGCCTTTGCGGGAACCCGCGGCGCCAATGCTGACGGCGACATCCAGAAGGATCTCGATGTCTTCGCCGATGACATCTTCCTCGACGCCATGCGCCACGCTCCGGTCGCGCTCTACGCTTCCGAGGAACTGGAGCAGCCGGTGCTGCTCGACAGGCAAGCGGCTCTTGCCATCGCCATCGACCCGCTCGACGGCTCATCCAACATCGACACCAACGTGTCGATCGGAACGGTCTTCTCGCTTCTCCCTGCAATTGGTGCGCCGGATGGGAATCCGGCCGCCTCGTTTTTGCAGGCGGGCGTGAGCCAGCTGGGCGCCGGTTTCTTCATCTACGGGCCGCAGCTGGCGCTGGTTCTGTCGCTCGGCAGCGGCACCCATGTCTTCGTTCTCTCGACCAGGCTCGGCACCTTCGTCCAGGCCTATGAGAGCCGGATCATCCCGCAGCGAACCCAGGAGTTCGCCATCAACGCCGCCAACTACCGGCATTGGGACGAGGCGGTGCGGCTCTACATCGATGACTGTCTTGAAGGCACCGAAGGCCCACGTGAGAAGGACTTCAACATGCGCTGGATCGCCTCTCTGGTTGCGGACTGCTACCGCATATTGATGCGCGGCGGCGTATTCCTGTATCCAGGCGACAAGCGCAAGGGCTACAGGCAGGGGCGACTTCGCCTCGTCTATGAGGCAAACCCGATCGCCTATCTCGTCGAACAGGCGGGCGGTGCGGCCACCGACACGATCACCCGCATCCTCGAAATCGAACCCGAGAGCCTGCACCAGCGCGTGCCCATGGTTTTCGGATCGGCGCGGGAAGTCGCGCGCATCACCCGCTACCACACCGAGCCGAGTGCCATCGGCGAGCGCGCGCCGCTGTTCAGCCGCCGCGGCCTTTTCAGGGCCTGAAGACCATGTCGGCAAAGCACCCCATCATTACCATCACCGGGTCGTCGGGCGCAGGCACTACCTCTGTCAAGCGCATCTTCGAGCTGATCTTCCGGCGCGAGAACATCGGGGCCGCCTTCATCGAAGGCGATGCTTTCCATCGCTACGACCGCGCCACGATGAAGGCGAAGGTGGCCGAGGAGGAAAGGGCGGGCAATCCGAACTTCACCCACTTCCACGCCGAGGCCAATGAACTGGCAATCCTCGAAGAGGTATTCGAGGAATATGGCCGCCGGGGAACCGGAAAGACCCGCACATACATCCATGATGAGGATGAGGAGAAGCAGTACGGCACGCCGCCGGGACATTTCACCGAATGGCGCGAATTTCCGCCGAGCGACCTGCTCTTCTACGAGGGCCTGCATGGCTGCGTCGTCACCGACAAGATCAACCTGGCCAGGCACGCGGATCTCAAGATCGGCGTGGTGCCGGTCATAAATCTCGAATGGATCCAGAAGATCCATCGCGACCGCGCAACGCGCGGCTATTCCACCGAGGCAGTGATGGACGTGATCCTGCGTCGTATGCCGGACTATGTCCGCTACATCGTCCCGCAGTTTTCGCAGACCGCCATCAACTTCCAGCGCGTGCCGATCGTCGACACGTCCAATCCATTCATCGCGCGCTGGATTCCGACGCCCGACGAATCGATGCTGGTTATCCGCTTCGCCAATCCCCGCGGCATCGATTTCCCCTACCTGCTTTCGATGATCCACGACTCGTTCATGTCGCGGCCGAATTCCATAGTGGTGCCCGGCAACAAGCTCGACCTTGCCATGCAGCTGATCCTGACGCCGCTCATCCTGCAATTGATCGAACGCAAGAACCGTGTGTCGTGAGGAGGACGCCATGAACAGCCAGGCAGCAGCATTGAAGCCCGTCGCCGCCGTCTCGGAGCGCGACATGGCCAACGCCATTCGCGCACTGGCGATGGACAGCGTCCAAAAGGCCAATTCCGGTCATCCGGGTATGCCGATGGGCATGGCCGATGTCGCGACGGTGCTGTTCAGCCGCTTCATCAACATCGATCCGTCGGCCTCCAACTGGCCCGATCGTGACCGCTTCGTGCTCTCAGCCGGGCACGGCTCGATGCTGCAGTATGCGCTGCATTACCTGCTAGGCTTTGAAGACATGCCTATCGAAGAATTGCAGCGGTTTCGCCAGCTGGGCAGCCGCACCGCCGGACATCCGGAATATGGCCATGCGCTTGGCATCGAGACGACGACCGGCCCGCTTGGACAAGGCATTTCAACTGCTGTCGGCATGGCGCTGGCGGAGCGCATGCTGGCGGCCCGCCACGGCGCCGATCTCGTCGACCATTTCACCTATGCAATCGCCGGCGACGGCTGCCTGCAGGAAGGCATCAGCCACGAGGCGATCGATCTTGCCGGTCACCTGAAGCTCTCCCGGCTGATCGTCTTTTGGGACGACAATGCGATCTCGATCGACGGGCCCACTTCCCTGTCGACATCGATGGACCAGCCGGCGCGGTTCAAAGCCGCTGGATGGCATGTCCAGTCGGTGAACGGCCACGACACGGAAGCCGTTGCGGCGGCAATCGAAGCGGCGCAGCAATCGGACCAGCCGTCTCTGATCGCCTGCCGCACGGTGATCGGCAAGGGCGCCCCAAATCTGGGTGGTTCGGAAAAGACGCATGGCGCGCCGCTGGGCGATGCGGAGATCGCCGCGACGCGCGAAAACATCGGCTGGGCCTTCGCGCCGTTCGAGGTGCCGGACCATATCCTTTTCGCCTGGCGCGAGATTGCCGGCCGCGGTCAAGCGGCACGCCGCGCCTGGGAGAATCGGGGGGGGTGGGCGCACCACCCCCGCCGGCACGGCACCGACGGGCGCGCGGGCCGGCGCCCCCCCCCTCGGGGTGCTCTGCAGCCCCCTT
>NZ_JAMYMZ010000076.1:0-19281 GCF_040318825.1 Mesorhizobium sp. M1006 | reverse complement strand
CTTTTGGCGCCGAAAGGCAGGCAATTTGCCGAGGTCAGCGCCAACGGAAGTCTCCCTCCCCCTTGTGGGGAGGGGTTAGGGGTGGTAGAGCGAAAGCCTCGGCTTTCCATCTGCAATAGCCCTGTCCATTGTGGGGGGAGATGTCGCCGAAGGCGACAGAGGGGTCGCCTATCCACGCGCGACGACCCCCTCTGGCCTGCCGGCCATCTCCCCCTCTAGGAGGGAGATCGATGCGCCATGGCCTTCGCCAATCGCCAAGGGCATTTTTTTGCCGGGCCGCAGCAACTTTGTTCTTGCTTTGTGCCGGCAGCTATGCTACTAATTTGGCTATGGTGCCAATTGGCTCCAACGACCCGCCTCCCGAGGCGGGTTTTTCTGTTATGGCGCCATTCACGGCAAAATGGCCCAAGCGGGAATGCGATTCCGTTGCGGCCAATCAGCTTTCGTCTCGTTAGAGGATCCTTCTGAATCGACGGTGGCGGAGTTCGACGCACTCGTTCCGAGCCTTCGGCCGGTTCACTCAATTCGATCCCGAACTGTCACTTCTTGCTCGGATCGTCTGCCGGGTTGACGTAGGTGATCTTGAATGGCCCCTCGCCATGAACCTGGATGATCGTATCGCTTGTCGTCCAGGCGAAGTGATTCATTCCGGCCGGCGCGACGCCGAAGCCGCCAGCAGTCAGTTCGACACCTTTCGACTCGTCGAGCTTATCGCCCATTCCAATATGGAAGTTGCCGGAAAGCACCGTTACGTATTCCGTGGTGGGATGATTATGTGCGGCAATTTTGTAGCCGGCGGGTGTCTTCAACCGCAGCACAAAGGCGCCGTCCTTTGAGGGGTCTCCAGCGACAACAGCCATTTCCGCGCCAGCGGGAATGACAGCAGGAGCAGGACCCCATTTGATGTCTTTGGCGTTCATCGGCATCTCATCGGCAAACAGAGGCGCCGTCCCAACAAGCAGCAGTGCCAGGGCAGAGGCAAGCTTGAGCATGACAATCTCCCAGTGTCTGTAGAGGACGGCGTCGAGTATCGGTGCGCCGATCCACTTGCCAATTGGAGTCTATCAGGGCAGAGCGCCCGAACGCATCCTGCGAACGGGGGACGCGCATTCGCGGTAGCCGCGGAAGCTGCCGCTAAAAACATTTCCAGGTGAAACGATTTTGTTTGTATAACTGTAGGTGATCGGCCTCGCTAGCTTCCAGATTTCTCTACGGCAAAAGACGGCTTGACGGCCCCTGCCCGGCATCTGAAAAGGACTGGCCTGCGGATGTGGCGGAATTGGTAGACGCAAGGGACTTAAAAAGGCAGGGCTGAGGAGCCATGGCAAATCAACGGCTTAGCGGAGCCAAGGTTGCATCGCAAATTTGATCTATCTTTAGTCGCGCTGTTAAGTTGTTCTTACTGGCTTTTCACAGTCACCAGCGGGAAAGTTTCACGTAGCAACTCTTGCAGCGCGCAAGGGAAGATGTAAGAAAATTCTGTGGGAACATTCCATTGTCGCGCAAAAACAGACATCTTGCTTAGACGAGTTAAGCTACCGTTGCGTTGCATCGGCAGCTAACGCCCCTATCCTTAGATAATTGTAATCACAGGACAACAATACAATGGCAGCCATTCTGCGATGGATAAACGCGTTGACACTAACCTCAAGGGCGTACACCTGCGGCCATTGCGGCAACCCCGTTGCGTCCAATGTTGGCTACGTCCGTGGTAGCTACCAAGATGGTAGCGGGTCGCCTGACGCTTTCGTGTACATCTGTCACCACTGCTACGCACCAAGTTACTTTGGCCAGCAGGGACAGGTTCCCGGCATCCGCTTCGGTGCAGACGTAAAAGGTATAGACGAAGCGACTGTTCAACAGTTGTATGATGAGGCTCGCGACTGTTTTTCAAAGAACGCGTTTACAGCGGCGGTTTTGTGCTGCCGTAAGCTGCTCATGCATATCGCTGTTTCAAAGGGAGCCGACAAAAATAAGAACTTCATGGAGTATGTGGAATTCATCTCTGCAAAGGGATACGTCCCGCCTGACGCGAAAACGTGGGTTGATCACATCCGAACCAAGGGCAACGAGGCAAACCACGAAATCGTAGTGATGTCAGAGGAAGAAGCTACAGACCTCCTCGCCTTCGTCGAAATGCTGCTCAAGTTGGTCTTCGAGTTCCCATCCGCTTCTAAAAAATACTCTCTGGCTCCTCGACCCTGAAATTGGTGTGAGCTATGGTGCGGGCGGCGGGACTTGAACCCGCACGGCCTAAGGCCTCCGGATTTTAAGTCCGGTGTGTATACCAGTTTCACCACGCCCGCAGCAGGCTCATCTAAAATACGAACTCGGACTTTGCAAACCGCAATGCGGCTCATCTACCCAAGCCAGCGCGAGAGAAAATTCGTGGGAATTCCCACAACTGTGGCAGGAAAAGTTCAGAGCAGAAAGCGGAGAGCCTTGCTCAGCAAGGCTTTCGCTGTCGGCGGGTAGTCATTTACATGACTTAAATCCCTCGATCTCTGATCGTACGGGTTCGATTCCCGTCGTCCGCACCAGATTGGCTCTCGTTCGTATCTTTCGTATTTTGACGACCGGCACGCTCAACCCACTTCCAGTTCCGGCACGGGTTCAAGTTCCAATCGGGTTCAGCTTCAGGTGCTGGATCAAAATAATCGTCTTGGCGTCGATGATCCGACCGTCGTGGATGCCGGCCAACGCCTCGTCGAGCGGCATTTCCAGAACTTCGATGTCCTCGCCTTCGTCGTGGGCGCCGCCGCCGTCGGAAATGCGGTCGGCGGGCGAGTAGCGGGCGACGAAGAACCAGAGCCGCTCAGTCACGCTGCCGGGGCTCATATAGGGCGAAAACAGCCGCTGCACGTCCTTCAAGCGGTAGCCGAGTTCCTCCTCGGCCTCCTTGCGGATGCAGGTTTCGGGATCGTCTTCGTCGAGCAGGCCGGCGCAGGCCTCGATCAGCGGCTCCTTGTGGCCGGTGACGTAGGCCGGGTAGCGGAACTGCCGCACCAGAAGCACCGTCGAACGCTCCGGATCGAAAGGCAGGATCACCGCGCCGTCGCCGCGATCGTAGGTCTGGCGGGTGTGCGTTTCCCATTTGCCGTCGCGCCGGCGATAGTCGAAGACGGTCTTTTTCAAAACCGCCCACTCGTCGGAAAGGACTTCCTCAGAGCGGATGCGAATGCGATCTTCCATGGTGGACTCCCTGCTGCCGCGGCAAGGCGTAGCCGCGAACGGCGGTTCGTGCAATCGGGCCACCAATTGGTCCAGAGCACCGGTTCACCGTCTCGTGTCTGGCGCTGGCACAATCGGCTGCATAAATAGCGGCAACCCTTTCCGGAGTTTTTTATGACCTCATCGCTTTTCCAGCCGATCACCCTCGACGGCCTGACCTTCCCCAACCGCATCGCGGTCGCGCCGATGTGCCAGTATTCGGCCGAGGACGGCTCGGCCAGCGATTGGCACCTCTATCACTGGATGAACCTGGCGATGTCGGGCGCCGGCATGGTCACCGTCGAGATGACCGATGTCGAACGGCGCGGCCGCATCTCGCATGGCTGTCTCGGCCTCTATTCCGAGGACAACGAGGCGGCCGCGCGACGCACGCTGGATGCAGCCAAGCGTGTCGCCGCACCGGGCACGAAATTCGGCACGCAGCTTGCCCATGCCGGCCGCAAGGCCTCGAACCGCAAACCCTGGGAGGGCGGCGGCCCGCTGCATGCCGATCAAGATCCGTGGCCGATCGTGTCGGCCTCGGCCATCGCCTACGACACCGGCTGGCAGGTGCCGCGGGCGCTGGAGGACGACGAGATCCTGCAAATCATCGAACGCTTCGCAGAAGCGGCACGGCGGGCCGAGCGCGCCGGCTTCGACTTCATCGAGCTGCATGCCGCGCATGGCTATCTGATCTTCCAGTTCCTGTCGCCGCTCTCCAACCGGCGCACCGACCGCTGGGGCGGCTCGCTGGAAAACCGCATGCGTTTCGCCGTCGAGATCGCCAAGGCGGTGAAGAAGGCGGTGCCCAGGCTGATGCTGGGCGCGCGCCTGTCGATTAAGGAATGGGTCGACGGCGGCTTCGAGGTCGAGGATGCGATCGAAGTGGCAAAAGCGCTGAAGGAAGCCGGCGTCGCCTATCTCTGCTGCTCGAGCGGCGGCAATTCACCGTTGCAGAAGCTGCCCTCCGGGCCCGGCTACCAGGTTCATCTGGCCGAAGCGGTGCGCAAGGCCGTCGGCATCCCGACGCGGGCCGTCGGCCTGATCGACGATCCGAAACAGGCCGAGGCGATCGTCGCCGACGGGCGCGCCGACATGGTGGCGCTGGCGCGCGCCTTCCTCGCCGATCCGCGCTGGGGCTGGCGCGCCGCGGCCACCTTTGGCGAAGAAATCCACCCGGCGCCGCAGCTTGCCCGCTCGGTGACAACGATGCAGCATTGGATGAAGGCGGCGACCTGACGGCGGGTTCTCACCTCGCTGGGCGGGGCATTACAGCTTCGCTTTGATCCTCTGCCGGTGTAGGGTGGCCGGGGCCGCGGCTGGGCGCGGCGGGTTGGGGGGAGCAGTGACATGTCGTTCAGGGGGATTTCCATTGCGGCTGCCGTCGCGGTTGCGGCCGGGCTGTCGTTCGCCTCATCGACACCGGCCGGGGCGCAATATTGCGAAGGCACGGTGCACGGACTTTCCAGGCACTACAATCTGGCGACGGGAAGCGGCTTTCTCGCCGTTCGAGCCCGACCGAACTCGTCGTCGCGCATGATCGGGCAATTATTCAACGGCGACCAAACCGAGATCTTCGACCGCCGCGGAAGCTGGTACAAGGTCGATTTCGGCGGCCGCACCGGCTGGGCGAATGCACGCTGGCTGCGCAACGACTGCGGCTATTGAGCTATTTTCGCCTGAGCTAAAATAGCAGTTGCAACCAAATCGGCCGCTCCGCGTTGGCGGCGATGATGGACAGCAAGCCATTTGAAAAGCCGGTCGTGGTCGAACTCGGCCATGTCGGCAAATATCGGCAGATCCGCAGCGCCCAGGAGGCGGCGGAGTGCTTGATGACGGTCTGGCCACTCAACCGCGGGCCGCGTCATCGTGATGCCCTCGACACTTGCCTAAAAGTGCTGGAAGGTTATCGTTCGACGGCGGATGCGCGCCGGGCACTGATCGAAGCCGCCAGGGAATCGGACGTGCTGGTCGCAGACGACAGGCTGCCAGACGACAGACTGGCCGACGACAGGCTGCATTGAGGCAACGGGCTTTCAACCGGAGGGTTTCATGGCGAAACTGACCTACAAGATCGTCGAGCATGACGGAGGCTGGGCCTACAAGGTCGGCTCGACATTCTCCGAAACGTTCCCCACCCATCAGGACGCCTTGCGCGCCGCCGAGATCGCTTCCGCCGAACAGCAGGTCGCCGGCAACACCGATGGCATCCAGTACGAGGACGCCGACGGCAAATGGCACGACGAGCTCGCGGACGGCCGCGACCGGCCGCAGACCGAGGTTTCGGATTAGGGTGTGCCGATATCCCAGTGATGCCGGCGTGCTTTACAGGTCGGTTTGGTAGCGCTACCGTCTCACATCGCGCGTGACCGGGGAGGAGCCTGGGCGCTGTCGCGGGCCAGGCAGGAAAGCGGTTTCCTTCGAAGTCGTTGCAGGAATCAATCGGGAGGAGATCGATGGCGTCTGTCGCAATCGGCGATGTCTACAAATCATTTGGGACCGTCGAGGTCCTGCACGGGGTCAGCGTCGATATAAACGACGGCGAGTTCGTCACGCTGGTCGGTCCTTCGGGTTGCGGAAAGTCGACCCTTCTCAGGATGATCGCCGGCCTGGAAAAGATCTCGCGCGGCCAGATCGCGATCGGCAAACGTGTCGTCAACAACGTTGCGCCAAAGGAGCGCGACGTCGCCATGGTCTTCCAGAACTATGCGCTCTATCCGCATATGACGGTCGCCGAGAACATGGCGTTCTCGCTGATGCTCAAGGGCGTTCCCAAGACGGAGAGCGATGCCGGCGTGCGGCGCGCGGCCGAAATCCTGGGACTGGTGCCGCTGCTCGACCGTTATCCGCGCCAGCTTTCCGGCGGCCAGCGCCAGCGCGTTGCCATGGGCCGGGCGATCGTGCGCGATCCGCAGGTTTTCCTGTTCGACGAGCCGCTGTCGAATCTCGATGCCAAGCTCCGGGTGCAGATGCGCGCCGAGATCAAGGAACTGCACCAGCGCCTGAAGACGACGACGGTCTACGTCACCCACGACCAGATCGAGGCGATGACCATGGCCGACAAGATCGTCGTCATGCATGACGGCATCGTCGAGCAGATCGGGCCGCCGCTCGAGTTGTACGACCGGCCGAACAATCTGTTTGTCGCCAGTTTCATCGGCTCGCCCGCCATGAACATGCTCAGAGGCGAGATCGTAAGCGACGGCTCGCCGTCATTTCGCGGCGCCGGCGGGATTTCGGTCCCGTTGGCCTCGGCACTTTCCATCGGCAATGGTGAGCCGGTCGTGCTGGGGATACGGCCCGAGCATTTACGGCTGTCCGACAATCAGGGCATTCCGGTCACCGTCGTGGTGGTCGAGCCGACAGGGTCCGAAGTGCAGCTCATCAGCCGCACCGCCGGCGGCGATGAGATCGTCGCAAATTTCCGCGAACGCCATTCCTTCACGCCGGGCGAAACCATCCGGCTTACGGCCGAGCCTGGCCTCATTCACCTCTTTCACGGCGAAACCGGACAGCGGTTCGAAACGCCCATCGGGCAGTAGGACGGCAAGGACAATAAGCAGGAGGAAGCGAGCATGAAATTCACCAGACGTGACGTGATCCGCACCACCGCCGGCGTTGCGGCGGGAGCCTTGGGAAGCCGGCTCATCGGCTCTCCCGCCTTTGCCCAGGAGGGGTTGAAATACAAGCCCGAGGACGGCGCCAAGCTCAGGCTGCTGCGCTGGTCGCCTTTCGTGCAGGGCGACGAGGATCAATGGCTGGCCAACACCAAACGCTTCACCGAAGCGACCGGCGTCGAGGTCCGCGTCGACAAGGAAAGCTGGGAGGACATCCGCCCCAAGGCGGCGGTCGCCGCCAATGTCGGCTCCGGCCCGGACCTGATGTTCGTCTGGTTCGACGACCCGCACCAATATCCCGACAAGCTGCACGACGTGACGGAGCTGGGGGAATATCTCGGCTCGAAATATGGCGGCTGGCACGATGGACCGCACCAATATGCGACACGGCAAGGGAAGTTCCTCGGCCTGCCTCTGGCGACCATCGGCAATGCCATCGTCTATCGCGAAAGCTGGGTGAAGGAGGCCGGCTTCTCCGAATTTCCGAAGGACACGGCAGGCCTGCTCGAGCTTTGCAAGGCATTGCAGGCGAAGGGGCACCCGGCCGGCTTCACGCATGGCCACGGCGTCGGCGACGGCAACAACTACGCCCACTGGCTGCTGTGGAGCCATGGCGGCCAGATGGTCGACGAGAGCAGCAAGGTGACGATCAACAGCCCCGAGACGCTGAAGGCGATCGAATACGCGCAGGAGCTCTACAAGACCTTCATTCCCGGTACCGAAAGCTGGCTCGACGTCAACAACAACCGCGCCTTCCTGGCCGGGCAATTGAGCGTCATCGCCAACGGCATTTCGGCCTACAACACCGCCAAGATCAACAAGGACAAGGATCCGAAACTGGCCGAGATAGCCAAGGACATCCGCACCACCAACCTGCCGATCGGCCCGGTCGGAAAATCCGTCGAGCTGTTCCAGGTGACCACGGCCGTGATCTTCGACTACACGCCCTACCCCAACGCCGCCAAGGCCTACCTGCAGTTCATGTTCGAGGATCCGCAAATGTCGCAGTGGATCACGTCGTCGGCAGGCTATTGCTGCCAGACGCTCAAAGCCTTCGACAACAACCCGGTGTGGACGGCCGATCCGAACAATGCCGCCTACGCCAAGGCCTCGGCGACGCTGCGGCCCAACGGCTATGCCGGCCCGCTTGGCTATGCCTCGGCGGCGACCATGGCCGACTATGTGCTGGTCGACATGTTCGCCAAGGCGGTGACCGGCCAGGCGACGCCGCAAGAAGCGATGGAAGAAGCCGAAAAGCGCGCAAACCGCTACTATCGCGTTTGAGCCGGATTCAGCCGGGCAGCCATGCTGCCCGGCTGGCTTTGGACTGCGTCGCGGCCGCCCGCCGATCAATGAGACCTTAGAGGAGCCGACCCATGGCCGTGACCTCCGCTGCCGCTCAGCCACGCCGGTCGGCGCTGTCGCGCATTCTGACGTTCGTGTCCGAAAGTCATAACGCGCTTGGCTTCGGCTTCATGCTGCCGGCGGCGGCGCTGCTGCTGGTCTTCCTGACCTATCCGCTCGGACTCGGCGTCTGGCTCGGCTTCACCGATGCCCGCATCGGCCGCCCCGGCATCTTCATCGGTATCGAGAACTACGAATATCTGTGGGATGACGCCGTCTTCTGGCTCTCCGTCTTTAACACTTTGCTCTACACGATCAGCGCCTCGGTCCTGAAGTTTGTGCTCGGCCTGTGGCTGGCGCTTATCCTCAACCAGAACCTGCCGTTCAAGTCGTTCTTCCGCGCGATCGTCCTGCTGCCCTGGGTGGTGCCGACGGTGCTGTCGGCGATCGCCTTCTGGTGGATCTACGATTCGCAATTCTCGATCCTGTCCTGGGCGCTTATGGAAATGGGCCTGATCGACCATCGCATCAACTTCCTCGGCGATCCCGAGAATGCGCGGGCTTCGGTCATCGCCGCCAATGTCTGGCGCGGCATTCCTTTCGTGGCGATCACGCTGCTTGCCGGCCTGCAGACGATTCCGCAGTCGCTCTACGAGGCCGCCACGCTCGACGGCGCCAGCCGCTGGCAATTGTTCCGCTATGTGACGCTGCCGCTGCTGACGCCGATCATCGCCATCACCATGACTTTTTCGGTGCTGTTCACCTTCACCGATTTCCAGCTGATCTATGTGCTGACGCGCGGCGGGCCGGTGAACGCCACGCATCTGATGGCGACGCTGTCGTTCCAGCGCGGCATTTCCGGAGGCCAGCTTGGCGAAGGCGCCGCGATCGCAGTCGCCATGATCCCGTTCCTGCTGGCGGCGATCCTGTTCAGCTATTTTGGCCTGCAGCGCCGCAAATGGCAGCAGGGCGGCGGAGATTGACATGACCGCGATCGAAACGAGCAAACGCCCGGAACTCGACGAAGGCGGCATGGGCTACCTGCAGAGTTTGCCGCGCCGCGTGGTGACGGTCTACCTGCCGTTGCTGATCTTCGTCATCGTGCTGTTGTTTCCGTTCTACTGGATGACGATCACGGCGGTTAAGCCCAACCTCGAGATGACCGACTACGCCAATTTCAATCCGTTCTGGGTGGTGCATCCGACGCTCGAGCATATCCGCTACCTGCTCTTCGAGACGTCTTATCCGGGCTGGCTGCTCAACACGATCATCATCTCGACCGCCGCCACGTTCCTGTCGCTGCTGGCTGCGGTGTTCGCTGCCTATGCGATCGAACGCTTGAGGTTCTCCGGGGCGCGGCAGGTCGGCCTCGCGGTGTTCCTCGCCTATCTCGTACCGCCCTCGATCCTGTTCATTCCGCTGTCGGTGATGGTGTTCAACCTTGGACTTTACGACACGCCGTTCGCGCTCATCCTCACCTATCCGACCTTCCTGATCCCGTTCTGCACATGGCTGCTGATGGGTTATTTCCGCTCGATCCCGTTCGAGCTGGAAGAATGCGCGCTGATCGACGGGGCGAGCCGTTGGCAGATCCTCACCAAGATCGTGCTGCCGCTGTCGGTGCCGGGCCTGATTTCCGCCGGCATCTTCGCATTCACGCTGTCATGGAACGAGTTCATCTACGCCTTGACCTTCATCCAGTCGTCCGAAAACAAGACTGTGCCGGTCGGCGTGCTCACCGAGCTGGTGCGCTCGGACGTCTATGAATGGGGGGCGCTGATGGCGGGAGCGCTGATCGGCTCGCTGCCGGTCGTGGTGCTCTATTCGTTCTTTGTCGAGCACTATGTTTCCTCGATGACCGGAGCCGTGAAGGAATAGCCAGCATCGTGATTGGGTTCGGAGGTATTCCCGGCGGCCGGGAATGCCTGGGGTAGGCACCCTGCCGGCCGAGACCGCGTTCCGGAAGGGTGTCAGCTGCCGGTGTCGGACTTCGGCGCAAATGCGCGGTCGGCAATGCGTTCTATGAAAGCGACGACCCGTTCCGGCTCGACGAATTGCGGCATGTGGCCAAGCCCCTCGACAGGCTCGAAATGCAGCCCGCTGATCTTTTCCATCACCGGCCAGCCGTGGATATCGATGCCCAGCACGCGGTCGGAAGCACCAAACAGAATGCCGGCCGGCATGGTGATCTCGCGATAGCGTTGCTCGATGCGGCCAAGGTCATGCTCGATGGCCACGACATCGGTCGACGTTGCATAGAAATGGCTTGGCCTCAGCCCGCACCAGCCGCCGCCCTCGACCATATAGTCGGCCGGCGCCGTCTGCGGCGCGAAAATGAAGGCAAGCGTCGCTTCGGCATATTTGAGAGCCGCCGGGATCGCCACCGTATAAGCCATGATCCGGCGCCGCAGCGGCGACTTGACATATAGCGGGCCGAACTTCTCGCGCGCGTCCGGCTCCAGATGGGTCAGCGGCGCCAGCAAGGCGATGCCGGAAATCGCCTCTGGATGCTCGACAGCCAGCGTCAGCGCGATGGCGCCACCCAGCGAATGACCGACGACCAGCGGCTTTTCCAGCCCAAGCGCGTCGATAAAATGCCGCACGACCTCGGCCTGCTCGGACAGCCGTCCGCTGGCGGCCCTGGCCCGCACCGAATAGCCGGAGCCCGGGCGGTCGAGCGCGATCAGCCGATAGTCCGGGCCGAACCGTCCGAACAGCGTGTGGCCGAATTGATGAAGCTGCGCGCCGAGGCCGTGCAGGAAGACGATCGGCCGCCCCTCGCCCGTCTCGACATAATGGATGCGGTTGCCGTCGATCTCGATGAATCTGCCACTGGCCGGCACCAGCCTTTCGGCCTTCGCCGCGATCCGCAGCGTCGCCAGCAGCGGATAGGCTGCCACGACGAGCGCCAGCAGAAACAGCGCGCCGGGTAGCCATAGCAGAATTGATACCGGCATCTTTCCCTCAGCGCCCAAACCGGCGCAGCATCACCCGCCGACGGCTCCACTGCAAGGGAGGTGGCACAGGTGGATCCGTCGTTTGGCGGCATTGCCGCCGGCCGTTTGCCGCGCTATCTCAGGCGACCCGTTTTCCGGAGCCTGCCATGACCGAAATCGTCACCGCCGCCATGCTCGTCATCGGCGACGAGATTCTGTCCGGCCGCACCAAGGACAAGAACATCGGCCACCTCGCCGAGATCATGACGGCGATCGGCATCGACCTGAAGGAAGTGCGCATCGTTGCGGACGAGGAAGACGAGATCGTCGCTGCGGTGAATGCGCTGCGCACCCGCTATACTTATGTCTTCACCACCGGCGGCATCGGCCCGACGCATGACGACATCACCGCCGATTCGGTTGCCAAGGCCTTTGGCGTGCCATGCGGATACGACGCCAAGGCCTACGCCCTGCTGGAGGCAAGCTACGCCGCCCGCGGCATCGAATACACCGAAGCGCGCAAGCGCATGGCGCGGATGCCGCGCGGGGCAGACCACATCGATAATCCAGTGTCGGTTGCGCCGGGCTTTCGCATTGGCAACGTCCATGTCATGGCCGGCGTGCCGGCGATTTTCCAGGCGATGCTCGACAATGTCGTGCCGACATTGCGGGCCGGCACCAAAATGCTGTCGGCAACCGTGGAATGCCCGTTCGGCGAAGGCCTGATCGGCGGGCCGCTGGGCGACATCCAGAAGGCGCACCCGGACACGATCATCGGCTCCTACCCGAAATATGGCGACGGCAAGTTCTGGACGGAACTGGTGGTGCGCGCCCGCAGCCAGCAGGCGCTGGACTCCGCACGCGCCGACGTAGAGGCTATGGTGGCGGGCTTGATCAAGGAAAGCCGAGTGGGCTGATGGCCGGCCTGACGGAACCAGCATCGCGCAGTGACGTTTGTCACGAGTGGGATCGCCGTATGAAGTGAGGGACTGCCATGCGCTTCAAGACCATCGTCGCCATATTGCAGAATGAACCGGATGCCGAGCGCGTCCTCGACTGCGCGATCCCGCTGGCCAGCCGATTCCAGAGCCATCTGATCGGCATCCATGCCGAGGCGCTGCCCGTGCCCTACACCTCTGCCACCGGCTTTCCGGACACCGAGTTCCTGCAGGTTTCCGCCGATATGAACCGGGAGCGCGCCGAGAAGTTGCAGGCCGCCTTTCACAAGCGCATCGAGAATTCCGGCCTGTCGTTCGAGTGGCGCAGCCTCGAGAGTTTTTCCGGCGACAGTGCGCTGACCGGCATCTCGACCGTTCGCACCGCGGACCTGATCATCGCCGCGCAGCGCGAATCGGGCAGCGACCCGAGCGCCGACGTCGACACCCTGGTCTACGATGCCGGCCGGCCGGTGCTGGTGGTACCGCATTCGGGTTCGCTGGTGACCAGCTTCAAGCATGTGCTGCTCGCCTGGAACGGCAGCAAGGAAGCCGCGCGCGCCGCCTTCGATGCCCTGCCCTTCATTATCGAGGCCGAAAAGACGGACATCGTCGTCATCGACCCGCCCGATACGCTCGACGAGGCGCCGGAAACAGCCGGCGCCGAGATCGCCGCCTCGCTGTCCAGGCATGGCGCGACCGTCAGTGTCTCGGTGCTGAGGTCCGGCGGCGCCTCGGTCGACGACATCATCCAGACCAGGGTCGCCGAGTCGGGTGCGGACCTGCTCGTGCTCGGCGCCTACAGCCATTCCTGGCTGCGCCAGCTGCTGTTCGGCGGCGTGACGCGAACGGTGCTGCGCACCGCACCCGTGGCGGCCTTTCTGTCGCGGTAGGTTCACAGGGATAGCTTTCCACGCCCCTTGCCAAGGCCAAGCCTTTCCAGTTAATTCCGCGCGCATTTCATGGTGTCTGCGCGCGATGCGCGCTTTGCGGAGTGCGCGAAAGATGTCCCTGCCCGAAAAAGCCTTCCCGGTCTCCTGGGACCAGTTCCACCGCGATGCGCGCGCGCTCGCCTGGCGGCTTGCCGGCGCCAACAAGGGGCAATGGAAGGCGATCGTCTGCATCACGCGCGGCGGCCTGGTTCCGGCGGCTATCATTTCGCGCGAGCTTGGCATCCGCATCATCGAGACGGTCTGCGTCGCCTCCTACCACGATTATACCAGCCAGGGGCAATTGCAGGTGCTGAAGGAGGTCACGCCGGCGCTGCTCGTCGATGACGGGGCCGGCGTGCTGATCATCGACGACCTCACCGACACCGGCAAGACGGCGGGCATCGTGCGCGCGATGATGCCCAAGGCGCATTTCGCCACCGTCTATGCCAAGCCGAAAGGCAGGCCGATGGTCGACACTTTCGTTACCGAGGTCAGCCAGGACACCTGGATCTATTTCCCCTGGGACATGGGCTTCACCTACCAGAAGCCGATCGCCGACGACCACGCCGGCTGATTCGCGGCAACGCCGCTTGATGCACCGAGTCCGCCCAGAGGACCTCCGCACACCGATAAAGGCGTGGCGCGACGCTGCTGCAGTCGCGCCATTAGGCTGAGATCGGCGCAGATTGACGGAATTTGGCCGATCCGTGAAACATTTTTTACTTTCATTGCTTATAATTAGCCGTAAGATTCGTGAGACGGCAAATGATTCTGGAAGCTGGGGCAAGCTTCTCCGATGTTGACGAGGCCAACGACGCACAACCATAAGGCCGAAAGGGTCCGGCGACTCTTAGGCGCGGTGCCGTACCGCCTGCAGGTTGCAGCCCTGCCTTGGCGCGATAGCGGGGACGGCGTCGAAATCATGCTGATCACCAGCCGCGATACCGGCCGCTGGGTGCTTCCCAAGGGCTGGCCGGAAGCAAAGGAGCCGCTTTGTGAAGCGGCGGCACGCGAAGCGGGCGAGGAGGCCGGGCTGCGCGGCACGATCTCGCATCACGAGGCCGGCCGTTATTTCTACGCCAAGGTGCTGGATTCCGGCGAGGAAGTGCCGTGCGAGGTGCTGGTCTTCCCGCTGCAGGTCGACAAGGTCGCCGACCGATGGAAGGAAAAGCGGGCACGCACCCGCAAATGGGTCAGCGCCGCCGAGGCTGTGCGCATGGTCAACGAACCCGACCTCAGCCAGATCATCGCCCATTTCTGCGCGGATCCACGCCGGTTCTCCTGAGCCCGAGCGGCGCATAGCCGCGGTCAGGTCCGGCGAACGCCATCGCCGAAGCACCTCCGCGCGGCGCCGAACCTTCCTCGCCGCGCTCCGCTTCTATCCCCGTTATCCACATATGTGACACACAAGATGTTGGGGTCATAAAAGCTACGCAAACGAATCCTTGACGGCGCAAAACGAGTCGCCTTTTATAGGCCATGCGCTCTTGTTGAGAGTGCGACCGGAAAAGTTTCGAGGCCGGTCTTTTTCCCGGAATATGTGCGTTTTGATCCGCATTCCCGCCTGTTTACGAGGCCGGCGAATGCGTGGGATTTTGAAGCCTTGGGGGGCGAAAGGGGAGGATTGTCGGACTTGAATAAATTGTCTGTTAATACTATATTTAGTGTTTGCAGGTAGGTTCGACGCTAGATAATGTGAAGTTCCCTCGACCGAGGGCGTTACAAAAAGTTTTCAGTTTTGAGGGACCCACAGGGTCTGTGAGCGCGTCGGACAGCGGCCTCGCAAGAGGTTCGACCGGCAGGGCGGCGGAGACTGTGAAGATGAGGGCCGGCGGGTTCGAACGCCGGCAGACGGCGGGCATGCGCGTTTCGTCAAGAGGGCAGAAATCCTCTGGGAAAAGCGCTATATGTAGACAAAAGGGACCGGACCAATGCGCATCGAGCGTCGTTTCACCAAGCCAGGACAATCTGCCTATGCGGAGATCGAATTCCGCAAGGCGCTTTCCGAGATCAAGAATCCGGATGGGTCGGTGGTGTTCCGCTTGGACAACATCGACGTGCCGGCGCAGTTCTCCCAGGTTGCCGCCGATATCCTGGCGCAGAAATATTTCCGCAAGGCGGGCGTCCCGGCACGGCTGAAGAAGGTCGAAGAGACGCAAGTCCCCTCCTTCCTGTGGCGCTCGGTCGCCGACGAGGCTGAACTGGCCAAGCTGCCGGAAGCCGAGCGCTACGGTTCCGAGACCGACGCCCGCCAGGTCTTCGACCGGCTTGCCGGCACCTGGACCTATTGGGGCTGGAAGGGCGGCTACTTCAAGTCGGAGGAAGACGCGCGCGCCTTCCGCGACGAGCTCGCCTATATGCTGGCCACCCAGCGCGTCGCGCCGAACTCGCCACAATGGTTCAACACCGGCCTGCACTGGGCCTATGGCATCGACGGTCCGAGCCAGGGCCACTTCTATGTCGACCCGTTCACCGGCAAGCTGACCAAGTCGAAGTCTTCCTACGAGCATCCGCAGCCGCATGCCTGCTTCATCCAGGGCGTGCAGGACGACCTCGTTAATGAAGGCGGCATCATGGACCTGTGGGTGCGTGAGGCGCGCCTGTTCAAATATGGCTCCGGCACCGGCTCCAACTTCTCGTTCCTGCGCGGCGAAGGCGAAAAGCTGTCGGGCGGCGGCCGCTCGTCGGGGCTGATGAGCTTCCTCAAGATCGGAGACCGCGCGGCGGGCGCCATCAAGTCGGGCGGCACGACGCGTCGCGCCGCGAAAATGGTCATCGTCGACGCCGATCATCCCGATATCGAGGAATTCATCGACTGGAAGGTCAATGAGGAGCAGAAGGTCGCCTCGTTGGTTACCGGCTCGAAGATCGTCAAGAAGCATCTCGAAGCGATCATGAAGGCCTGCATCAACTGCGAAGGCAATGGCGACGATTGCTTCGATCCGGCGGTCAACACCGCGCTGAAGCGCGAGATCAAGGCGGCCAAGAAGGACGCGGTGCCGGAGAACTACATCTACCGCGTCATCCAGTTTGCAAAGCAGGGCTACACCTCGATGTCGTTCAAGACCTACGACACCGACTGGGATTCGGACGCCTATCTCACGGTTTCCGGCCAGAATTCCAACAATTCGGTGTCGCTGAAGGACGATTTCCTGCGCGCCGTCGAGCAGGACGGCGACTGGCATCTTACCGCCCGCAAGGACGGCAAGGTGCTGAAGACGCTGAAGGCGCGCGATCTCTGGGAAAAGATCGGCTATGCCGCCTGGGCATCGGCCGATCCGGGCCTGCATTTCAACACGACGATGAACGACTGGCACACCTGCGCCTCGGCCGGTGCGATCCGGGCGTCCAACCCGTGCTCGGAATACATGTTCCTCGACGACACCGCCTGCAACCTGGCCTCGATCAACCTTCTGCCCTACCGCAATGCCGACGGCACCATCGACATCGCTGCCTACGAGCACACGGTGCGGCTGTGGACCATGGTGCTGGAAATCTCCGTCATGATGGCGCAGTTCCCGTCGAAGGAGATCGCCAAGCTTTCCTACGAGTACCGCACGCTCGGCCTCGGCTACGCCAATATCGGCGGCCTGCTGATGACCTCGGGCATTCCCTATGATTCCGACGAGGGCCGCGCCATCTGTGCCGCCCTCACCGCGATCATGACCGGCACCGCCTATGCCACTTCGGCCGAAATGGCCGCCGAGCTCGGCGCCTTCCCCGACTACGACCGCAACGCGCAGAACATGCTGCGCGTCATGCGCAACCACCGCCGCGCGGCCTATGGCGAAAGGGACGGCTACGAGAGGCTAGCCGTCAACCCGGTGCCGCTGGTCGCCTCGGATCTCAAGCAGCAGGAGCTTGCCGACCATGCCAAGGCCGCCTGGGACCGCGCCATCGAGCTTGGCGAGGAGCATGGCTACCGCAACGCACAGGCAACCGTGATCGCGCCGACCGGCACGATCGGCCTGGTGATGGATTGCGACACCACCGGCATCGAGCCCGACTTCGCGCTGGTGAAATTCAAGAAGCTCGCCGGCGGCGGTTATTTCAAGATCATCAACCGCGCGGTGCCCGAAGCGCTGCGCACGCTCGGCTATTCCGAGGCCCAGATCGCCGAGATCGAGGCCTATGCCGTCGGCCACGGCAATCTCAACCAGGCGCCGGGCATCAACCCCGGCTCGCTCAAGGCAAAAGGCTTTACCGACGACAAGATCGCCGCGCTCAATGCGGCATTGAAGTCGGCCTTCGATATCAAGTTCGTCTTCAACCAGTGGACGCTGGGCGCCGACTGGGTGAAGGAGACGTTCGGCTTCACCGATGAGCAGCTCAACGATTTCTCGTTCGAGATGCTGCCGGCGCTGGGCTTCTCGAAGAAGGACATCGAGGCCGCCAACATCCATGTCTGCGGGGCGATGACGCTGGAAGGCGCGCCGTTCCTGAAGGCCGAACACCTGCCGGTGTTCGACTGCGCCAGCCCGTGCGGCAAGATCGGCAAGCGTTCGCTGTCGATCAACAGCCACATCATGATGATGGCGGCGGCGCAGCCCTTCATCTCCGGCGCCATTTCCAAGACCATCAACATGCCGAACGACGCGACGGTGGAAGACGCCAAAGGCGCCTACATGCTGTCGTGGAAGCTGGCGCTGAAGGCCAACGCGCTCTATCGCGACGGCTCGAAGCTGTCGCAGCCGCTCAACGCCTCGTTGCTTGCCGACGTCGAAGACGACGAGGACGAAGCCATCGAGCAGCTGATCGCGGCACCGGCCGCGCAGCGCGCGGTGCAGGTGACCGAGAAGATCGTCGAGCGCGTCGTCGAGCGTCTCTACCGCGACCGCGAGAAACTGCCGAACCGCCGCAAGGGCTATACCCAGAAGGCGGTCGTCGGCGGCCACAAGGTCTATCTCAGGACCGGCGAATTCGATGACGGTCGCCTCGGCGAGATCTTCATCGACATGCACAAGGAAGGTGCCGCCTTCCGGGCGATGATGAACAACTTCGCCATCGCCATCTCGCTCGGCCTGCAATATGGCGTGCCGCTCGACGAATATGTCGAGGCCTTCACCTTCACCAAATTCGAGCCGGCTGGCATGGTGCAAGGCAATGACGCCATCAAGAACGCCACGTCGATCCTCGACTATGTCTTCCGCGAACTGGCCGTCTCCTATCTCGGCCGCCACGACCTCGCCCATGTCGACCAGTCGGATTTCGACAAGACGGCACTCGGTCGCGGCATCAACGAGGGCAAGGCGACGCCCTTCTCCAAGGGTCTCACCCGCGGTGCCTCGCCGGTCAAGCTGGTGTCGGGCATGAGTGCCGAGCCCAAGGGCTTTGCGGGTTCGGGTTCCGGAACTCCAGTCCGTACCGCTCCGACCGCCTTCTCCGGCTCCAACGTGCTGACGCTGAAGCCCGCCAGCGACGAAGCCATCGCCTACAAGCGCGACTACGAGGAGCGCGCCAGGGAACTGGTCGAGGACATCGTCTACGCGGAAGCCTCCGACCCGACGGAGCTGTTCACCGACGAGGCCGCGAAAGAAGCAGCCGAAGCCAAAGCGCTCGCCGCCAACCGGCGCCAGCAATCACTGATGCAGGGCTACACCGGCAACGAATGCTCGGAATGCCATAACTTCACGATGGTGCGGAACGGCACTTGCGAGAAGTGCGATACGTGCGGGGCCACGAGCGGGTGTAGCTGAGAATTGGGCGTCTTTTCTAATCTTTGACGAAAGACGCGGCACGTCCAATGCCGCCTCTTTTGCTTCCTGGGCTATTAAAAAAGGATAGAGTGTGTAGAGATGTCGAAATATTATGGGAGGGGGCTCCGAAGTGACATCTGTCAAGATAATGGGTTTCAGCTATCAAAAGGGTAGAATAAGATATTCTACCCTCTCGCAAGATAAGCCAAATTTGACATACTTGGCGCACGGATCAGTAAAATATGATCCAGAACTCGGCCTGGTCGATCTGGTCGAACGATGGAGATTGGACTTTATAGAAATTTTAAGAGCCAACAAGCCAGACTTGGTTTCTTCAATCGAGATATGGGAAAGTAACAGCAGAAATTCCTCAAGATATCAGATTCTACCTCTCGGTATACTCTCTCAATCCTGCAAAACCCATAACGCACCGCTAAGGGCTTTTTCGCCTCAAGCCTTTATCAAAGGGGGCCCGTTTGGCCTCCCAGCAGGCGCTAAGCCAATTGATGCCGTCGATGCAAAATTTAGTTGTGTGCGTCAAGTTCTGCAAAATGGCGTGGCATTGCGGTGACGTCGGCGTGTCCGCCGCGCAGCTCCCGTGTTTAGCGGAG
>NZ_JAMYMZ010000075.1:0-19406 GCF_040318825.1 Mesorhizobium sp. M1006 | reverse complement strand
CTCTGGATACGGAGGCGATACTCGCTGCCGCGCGCCGTTCGGGACGGCTGGTGGTGGCGGCGGAGAACCACACCATCATTGGTGGCCTTGGCGAAGGCGTTGCCGCGCTGCTGATGCGCGAGAGAGTGACCCCAGTCTTTCGCCAGATCGCCCTGCCCGACGAGTTCCTCGACGCTGGCGCGCTGCCGACGCTTCACGATCGCTACGGGATCTCAACTTCCGAGCTCGTGCGCCGCGTCCGCATTTGGAGCGAATGAGAAGTAAGAGCTCTCCCCACACAACAGTTGAGTCATCGACCTTGACCTTGCCCCTCTTATCTAATCCGGTTTGAAGTTCGTTCTGGCCCATCGAGAGGACCAGGACATGAAACGTAGCCGCTTCTCTGAAGAGCAGATCATCGGAATTTTGAAGGAACATGAGGCCGGGGTATCGGTTGCCGATCTGTGCCGCAAGCACGGGGTCAGCGACGCCTCGATTTACAACTGGAAGGCCCGCTTCGGCGGGATGGATGTCTCCGAGGCTCGGCGACTGAAGGCTCTGGAGGACGAGAACACGCGGCTGAAGCGGCTTTTGGCCGACGCCATGCTCGACAATGCCGCGTTGAAGGATCTTGTGGGAAAGAAATGGTGACGCCCGCGGCCAAGCGGAAACCTTTCCAGCGACCACATCGATCAACTTCAACGCCGACTGCAACGGACCAGGCGATCAAGGAAAGGTGCATCATGAAGCATTCGCGGAGCCGACAATAGCCGACGCCATTCTCGACCGGATCATCCACAACGCCCATCGCATCACCCTCGAAGGCGACAGCATGAGAAAGCAAAAAACACCGCCGCCCTTGACCGGCGCCGAAAACGGCGAAATCAATCGCAAATGACTTCAACCAGGCAACCGAGCGCCGACTCCATCCTGCTGTCCGCGAATTAGTGAAACTGCTGTCCGCGATTTAGCGGAACGACTGTCCCGTTTTTGCGAAATACGCACGTCCGACGCAGCTTGCGTTGACAGAGGCGGTTTTACGCGCAGTTGCAATAGCACTTCCGCCGGCCTATTTTTGTGGAGTTCAATTGTGCTTCGGCCAAGGGCGCTTTGGGCGCCGGACCGGCCCCGTGTAAACCTCATTAAAGAGAGACGAACCCTGCCATGGAAGAATTCTTATCGCGCATCGCCACTGGTGCCGGCATCGGCCCGGCTCTCGCAGAGAAGGCCGTTGGGTTAATGCTGGGTTTCCTGCAACGCCACGCGGCCGACGGTCCCGTTGCGCGCATGATCGCGGCCATTCCCGGAGCTTCGGAATTAGTGGCGAAGTATAATGGCAACGACCCAGAGGGCGGAGGCGGCCTCATGGGGCTCGGCCAGCAATTGATGAGTGAGGGTCTCAGCATTCTAAAGATCGCCGCCATCGCCAACGAGACGATCGCCTTCGCCAAGGAACATGCCGGCGACGAACTCGTGGACGAGGTCCTCAATTCCGTTCCTGGCCTTCCCCAGTTCGTCTGATCAGCGGCAGCCGGGGCGCATGACCTCGTGCGCCCGTGCCGGCCCGTCTGCGCAGGTAGGCATTCTCCGCCGAGCGCTCCGTACCGATCTCGCCAGACCACCAACCGCCTGGCACGCGAAGCGAGCGTTGGAGTACTTCATTCGTCTGTCCCAAAATCGACCGCAGGCGAACCGATGTGTATAACTTCCGGCGGTAAGGGTTTATCGTGAACGCTTTCGATGAAGCCCGCGAGATAAGCAAACGTATTGTATTTCTCAAGAACCAACCGCTTCGCCTCTTGTATTGCGCCGCGACGCTCCTTCCAGAGGTCCGAGTCGATGATTTCTTGAATTTTTTGGATTACGTTCTTGTCCTCTGGGTCAATCAGAACCATTGAGTCGGAAGGGAAGAACCTCGTGATTGCCGGGCTGCCGTAATAGATCGGCATTGTTTCAGCAACGAAGCAGTCCATAAGCTTCTCTGTAAAATAGTAATCAGCACGAGTATTCTCGAAAGCTATACTGTAACGGTACGGTGCGAGTGCGTCCCATTTATCTCCAATCAGCCGAAAACCTCGGCCGAACAGGTCAAAATCGAGCTCCTCTCTCAGCCGTTCCAGAAACGCCAGCCGATATCGATGCCCTTTAAGCAGGGCGATGTTACTGGTAATCCATGAGAGCCGAAGCGGCTTGTCCACGACTTCGCTGACCAGAAGTTGGTCATATGTCTTTGTTACAGACCAAGACCGAGTGATAGGTGGAGACAAAACGAATCGGCGCTCTGCATTCTGCCGAGCAGCCAGCTCTGCGTCAGACGTCAGGACGATGGTATTTTTCCCCTGCCCTTCATGAAATGCGCGATGAGCTTTCGTCGGCGGTTCGCCGATTGCAAAAATTGTCCTGTTTGGACTCGCCTCGATATCAACAGGGAGCCCAAAAATAGAAGCAGAGTTAAAGACAATATGCCAATCGGGCGCGAAGGATGTCCTGCGTACAAAAGCGACATTGTTCCAGATTCCACTGCCCTTTGGAGTGAGATGGTGGATTGCATCATCCAAAACGCCCCAAGAATCCAGACATGTAGCAACAATGGGCGCCGGACGTTCCGTCAACAATTTGGTCGACAAAGCAGTTCCACCCCATTCACTTCCGTTGGACCGGGAGCAACTCGTGCATCGGGCGCAAGACCTCTCTGCGCCTGAAATAGCTCGCGATCCTGATCGGTATCAAACACACGATTCTGTGCGACTTCGCGATTCTGTGCGACTTCGCGCCATTCGACAACTCATCTCTAAGACCGCGGGAATCCCTTCACTCGTGAAGGTACTCAATCGCCATTTCGGATTGCGGTAAGACTGGGCAGCATAAACCTTCCGGGACCCGCTGTCGAGGCAATTGTCGCTTTGCACCTAACCAGGTTCTTCCTCACTTTGTGTGGTGATCAGGCCGGTTGAGTGGCAGCATGCGTGCCCTCTAAAATATGGAAGTTGACCACATTCTTATTATTAATCGGGATATAGACCAGTTTAGAGGCGGCTCGCCTCTCACAGGCGACGTTTGCAGCGGCGACGGCAGATCGAGATATTGGCGGGTTGATGCTGGGGCTTTGTCCGAAATCTGTGGTCCGATTTCGGACGAAGTGACGGTCAAGATGTCCGAAATATGCTACGAATTTCGGACAAGCTTCACACACAAAGCGCCGCGGCTTTGCCCGACATCATCGATATCGTCATGCAGATGGG
Organism: Mesorhizobium sp. M1006; assembly: GCF_040318825.1. Taxonomy (NCBI): domain Bacteria; kingdom Pseudomonadati; phylum Pseudomonadota; class Alphaproteobacteria; order Hyphomicrobiales; family Phyllobacteriaceae; genus Mesorhizobium; species Mesorhizobium sp. M1006. The sequence goes on along the minus strand of NZ_JAMYMZ010000075.1, from coordinate 16,185 downwards.
CGATGCCGACCTAGCCTCGTCCCCTCCCCTTCCAGCCATTGCCAATTCCAGCCTGCCTGCGCAGCTTGAGGCGCTCGCCGGCCGCGCGCGCGATTATATCGAGGCGGCGAGTTCGGCCAACACGCGCCGCGCCTACGCAGCCGACTGGAAGCATTTTTCGAGCTGGTGCCGGCGCCAAGGCATCGAGATGTTCCCGCCCGATCCTGAGGTCGTCGGGCTCTATATCGCCGCCTGCGCGTCAGGTACGGCCACTGGCGACAAAAAGCCCAACACCGTTTCAACCATCGAGCGCCGGCTTTCGTGGCTCTCCTGGAATTTTGCCCGCGCGGCCAGCCGCTGGACCGCAAGGACCGGCATATCGCCACGGTGATGGCTGGCGTTCGCAACACCCACGCCTCCCCTCCCCGGCAGAAGGAAGCGATCCTGCCCGAGGATCTGATCGCATGTTCGAGACCCTCGACCGCGGCACGCTGCGTGGTCTGCGCGACCGCGCCATGCTGCTTTTGGGTTTCGCCGGCGGCCTTCGCCGATCCGAAATCGTCGGCCTCGACGTCGGCAGGGATCAGACCGAGGACGGGCGCGGCTGGGTCGAGATTTTTGCCGATAAGGGTCTGCTTGTCACATTGCGCGGCAAAACCGGCTGGCGCGAGGTCGAAATCGGCCGCGGCTCCTCCGACGCCACCTGCCCTGTGGTCGCTCTGCAGACCTGGCTAAGACTGGCGCGCATTGCGCACGGACCGCTGTTTCGGCGCGTTGCTGGTCAAGGCAGAGCCGTCGGTGCCGATCGCTTGAACGACTAGGAGGTCGCACGCCTGGTCAAGCGCACGGCGCTCGCCGCCGGCGTGCGCGGCGATCTGTCGGAGGGCGAACGGGCCAAGAAATTCGCCGGCCACTCACTGCGCGCCGGCCTCGCCTCGTCGGCCGAGGTCGACGAACGCTATGTGCAAAAACAGCTCGGCCATGCCTCCGCGGAGATGACGCGAAATTATCAGCGCCGGCGCGATCGTTTCCGCGTAAATCTCACCAAGGCGTCCGGGCTCTGATGCCCCCGTTTTGTCCGCTGGGATGAGGCGGTCAGATCTCAGGCGATAACAATTACCTCATCGAGCACAGCGAGCGCTGTGTCCAGACTATCGGCGGCCGACGCTTCGTAGTCAGGCATGATCATCAACTGCGTTATGGCACGGCCCACAAATTCCGGGTTTAGCTTTTCCAACCGATCCTTGGTCCGGGAGACCTGTTCCGGGAATGCGCGCAGATTGAAGCGAACAAATGACGAGGTCTCTTATCCCCGACACGAATAGCTCGCGATCTCATCGGGATTTCCCTTACCGCCATAGGCAGCTTGAGTGGGATAAGCGCAGATCGGCTGGTGCTTGCCGGGGAATGCCTTGCTGCCAGCCGCGAGAGAATCCGGAGCCTTGTCTTGGTTTATCCAGCCCTCGATGGCGGCCAAAGGATCAAAGTCGTCGAAGGCTTGGCCATCGCCGCAGTGGGTCATCCCCGGGATTATGAACATGCGCACGAAACGGCGAGCCGCTTCCAAATCGCCGCCGCTTGTGACCTCGACGACTTGCTTGTACCAGCGCACCAGATCGTTGGCTGAGAAGACCGGATCGGAAAGTCCCTGAAACAAGAGCAGCTTTCCACCGTGGGCAGCGAAGCTGGCGAGATACGTGCCGGTCGCATCATTGAGCTTGGCCGTATCCGCAACGCGTGCCGGATCCTTGTCGAAGTCGAACTTCAGGGGGTCAAAATTCGGCGCCGGGGGCGTCATGAAGTAGTATTGAAGCGAGCGGGCTCCCAGAACGATGTTATTTGCATCCGACTGGGAAGTGGGGGAATTGCCCAGCTTCCACATTCTCCAGTCCGCGCCCGCAACGCCCGTATCATATGGCCAATCGCTGTAAAGCTTTTCGCCATCGGAGCTTTCCGGACCCGCGAACGCGCGGCTCATGGCCTGCACTTGACCAGCCGTGAGGCAGCTGTCCGTCTTATCGCCTTGGCAGGACAGGACCTTTGGGTCGAACCGGCACTGCTGCCAGGCGTTGATGACGCCATCCTCAATGCCATCGCGGGCATCACAGGCAGCGAGAACCGCCTTGGCGACGATGTTCAGATCCTGCTGGGAGAAGGCGCGGGACAGAATGGGATGGCCGGCCTCATCCTTGGGAGCGATGCTCATGTACTGGCGAGTATCCCAGGCTTCGGCAATGTTGGCGGCACTGAGACGAAAACCCGGGCTACCTGCAACAATGCCGTCGAACTCGAGCGGATATCGCTGAGCCGCTATCAACGCCTCACGACCGCCATTCGAGCATCCCATGAACACCGACTTTTTCGGAGCCGCCCCATAGAACTTTGCAATCACCTGCTTCGAGACCGAAGTGACTTTGCCAATGGAGGCGTACGCAAAATCAATGCGTGCGGCTTGATCGACCCCGAAAGCCGGATCGGGGCTTGGGTGCCCGCCATCCATGCTTACAACAGTGTAGCCGCGCAAGAGCCCGGGAGCCGCGGTCGAGTTCCGGCAAGGAATGGTCCCGACGGCCGGCGCCAGGAAGCCATCAACTGCGCCGCCGCCCTGGAAAAGAAACATGTCGTTCCAGGTCGTCGGAAGACGCACCTCAAACCGGGTGCCATATGATTGACCATCGACCCCCTGGCGTTTCCCGATAACACCTCGGACAAGGCAGTGCCCGCCCACTTTTACCGCCTGAGGCGAGGCGCCGGTGAATGCAGTGAAGGGATCTGCGGGGATCTCCTGCGGCTTTTGAAGGCTAGCCTCGGTAAAGATCACGCTTGGAATTTTGAGCTTGGCGATGGACCGGCACGCCTGATCCGACGCGTTTGCCGCCAGTGCAGGCGCACATACACATATAATCGCCAACATCAGTGCCAGCGTGCACCCGCGGTCCCGCAGCTTGAGCCCGTTAGCCAAGAACATACCCATCCTCCCTGGATGCGCCCGATAGCCCGAAAGCTGATCGCATTGGTAGCTAGTTGTGAGCTTTCAGTAGCTTGTCCATCCGGTCCGAACCGGGAAAGCTGAGATTGTCGAAGCTTCAGTGACTCCAGGGGGACCGGATGAACATCCATAAGAATACCGGTCTGACGCCGCTCGGTCGAGAGCGGATTTTTTGCGCCTGGGCGCGCCGGCAGCACCTCGGAGGTGTTGCCGCCTGATCCGCAGACCGTCGGCCTCTACATCACGGCCTGTGCATCCAGAAAGGTTACAGGAGACAAGAAACCAAACTCTGTGGCGACGATCGAGCGCCGTCTCTCCTCCCTGGCGTGGAATTATACGCAGCGTGGCGAGCCGCTCGATCGAAAGGACCGCCATATCGCCACCGTGCCCGCCGGCATCCGTAACAGCCACGCAAAACCGTCTGTGCAGAATGAGGCCATACTTCCCGAAGACCTGATCGCCATGCTGGAGACGGTGCTCCGCAAGACCCACCAGGTCGCCCCAGGCCAGAGCAACCGGCTCGTCCCCGGGGAGGACGAAACGGTCGACCACTCCGCTTGTTCGACTTGTGTTCGGGCGACTTATCCCGGCTTCTATGCATCGCGCTTCGGCGCGGCGAGCTTTGTCCAACGCGCCAAGCCTTTGAACCGAATCGCTGTAGACGGAAGTCGCGGCGAGCTTCGCGTTGTTGATCGGAGCATCGAACCAGGCGTCGTATCCGCGGTATCCACCCCATCGTCTGTCGCGCAATCTGTTGGCGAGCGCGTCCTCAGCCGTTCGATCGCGGCCGTCTTTGCCGCAAACTATTATATGGCGGCCGCCGATGCCATTCGGGCGCGCAATATCTCAGGGGTTGAAGGATCGTCGATCAGTTTTCCGATGTCTTGGCGGGCCGCGATGATCTGCACATGACCCTACAAAGATTGCGCGTAGTAGGAAATACTGGTGCAACTGGTCACCCCAGGCGTCAGGATAATCGTAGAACCAATCGAACGAATGCACGCATCGCGGTTTGCCTACAGCACTGCTCTCCTGTCCCGATAGCGCAAATTCGCGGTTACCTCCGGCCACGAACAGTCGGACCGATTTTATTTGTAGGTTAGACCTTCGTCCTCGGCAAGATTGGCCAAGCGATGACTCGCTGCTGAATTGCCGGCCCGCGCGTGATGAGCGCGAAGGCGTCAGGTGCCCCCGCCGTCAAGACTCAAGCCGCAACGTAATCAGGCGGGAGTGCCTTCCGCTAGGTGGGGATGGACTGGCCGCCGAAGTCAGAAGCAGCAAGCCTGGAGCATAATGGAAGACCTCGACCATGTGAAACAGGCCGTGAAGGGCGACCTAGCCTATTTGCAGCCACCTGCTCAAAGCCGCGACATGAAACCAGCCGCCAGCCTGCTAGTTCGACAGCAACCGTTCAGCTTGCTGCCGCCGACCGCTTGAAAACGATGGTCACCTTCGTCCCTTTGTTGGCGCTGGACTCGACGGCGAGCTGCGCCTTGGCGTTCTCGGTCAGCGAGCGCGCGATCAGCGCTCCGAGCTTCCCTGGCTTGGGCCACGTCTCGCCTTCCGGCAGGCCGATTCCGTCGTCCGCCACTATAACCCGGCAGCCGTCGCCATTGACGATGCTGTGCAGCGTTATCGTGCCGCCATCGCGTCCTTTGAACGCATGCTTCAGTGAATTGGTCAGCAGTTCGTTCACGACCAGTCCCGCCGGCATGGCGACGTTTATTGACACGGGATATGTATCCACCTTCATATCCAGGCGGATCCCCTCGACTGCATGCGAGCTCATCACCGCGGACGCGATCTGGCTGAGATAGACGCCAAGATCGACCTCCTCCTTCGGCTCGTCGGCCGTTAGCGTCTGGTAGAGGATCGCCAGAGCGTCGACGCGACCGGCGAGCCGCTCAAACCGTCTCCGGTCGGCCTCGGTCGCGTTGCGGCTTTCCAGCCGGATCAGCGCGGTGATCATCTGCAGGTTGTTCTTCACCCGGTGCTGCAGTTCGCGCAGCAGCGTGTCTTTCTCGCTGACACGCTCCTCCACCGAGCGCTGATCTCCCGCCTCGCCGTGAGCCGATACGTCGACCAGGGCCACCAGCCGGAAGCACATCTTGCCGTTGTCGTCCTCGATCACGTTGGAATAAACGTCGACGATCGCGGGTTTGTCCTCGCCGCGCTCCAGCCTGAAGGTGCCGACCAAATCGGTTCCCTCGACCACCGCCTCGGCTAGCGGCCTGTCCTTTTGCTGATGGAGGCCCGTCCCTAAAAGGGCCGCCCAGTTTTCTTGGGTGAGCCTGGCGGCCATCAGGCCTGAGAGTTTCTCGAATTCCGGATTGGCGTAGACCACGCGCTCTTCACCGGCAAGGTCCGAAACGGCTATGGCGATCGGCACCTGGTCGAGGAATTTCTTGAACTGTTCGCTTTCCAGTGCGGTTGCAAGGTCAGGTGTATCAAGTAACTGCTCGACCGCCTCGGCCTTCTCTGAATCCGGTGTCATTTGCGCGCCTGTTCCGTGCGGAGAATATCAACAATGCGGCGAGCCCGCCATCGCCAAAACTGGAGCTGCATCTCACGTTTCGCATCACGCATCTGACAACCAGCTCTGCATCGCGTAACGGCCGCACGTCTAGCATTGCGACCGGCCGAAGGAGAGCGGCAAGGATCGGCTACAATCCGGGTGCCTGGAATGTCGAAGCGACCGGTCAAGTGGGTACGCTGCGGAAGATCGATAGAGCAGGCATTCAGGGAGAATGAGTTCGCGTGCCGGCGTCGGCGATACGTGCCGACACTGTCAACCTCATGACCGCATGCGGGCTGAAAGAGCAGCGCTTCGCTCCAGCGGTAATTCAGGCCGCTAGCTGCCTAACTGCGGCAAGCCCATCGATCGTGTATGTTGAGACGCTATTGCCGATGCCTAAATATCGAACCCGTCATGGCAATCGTTGTGACGGGAAGCGCTCGCTTATGGGCTGTGCTGGAATGCGCATGAAGTATACGCCTGTGCGCCGCTTCGTTGATCTCTTGGCCTTCGAGGAAGTCGTCAATCTCATCGTATGTGAGACCGGGACGAGGTTCTCCAGGTCGGCGGTCGGGATCTTTTCAACAAGATCAGACGGAGCGCCCAGATACACTGCCAAGGCGCGAACTCTGCGCTTGTTCAGCCCGGAAAGAGGAAGAATGTCTGCGGCACCATCGCCGAACTTGGTGAAGAAGCCCATCAAGGCCTCGGCTGCTTCGAAGCGACTTCTGAAAAAGAAGTGTGGGTTTGCTCTCATACCCTTTGCTGAAAAATGTTGTCATAGAGCGCATGGAATGCCACGCGCTTCGAATCGGAGTAGCCATCCGGGAAGCCTGAAGCCCCTTTGAAGCGCATGTCCGGCAGCTATTCATAGCGTGGATGACTTTGATCGAAACAAACGATTTCATAACTCTTCGGAAATCTTGCATGGACAAAAGCACGTCCGCACCGGTCACCCATCCAAAGGAGAAAATCTTCCATGCGCCCTGACGTGCAGTGGAGGTCGTGCCGAGAAGTGAGTTGCAACTGGCCGATCATGTCGGCGGTTCGACGCTAGTCGTCCCCAATGTTCCTGAGCTGCGAAGTCTTGCAGGCGAGGCAGCTGCCCAGCGCGATTCTGCTTGTGGCGGGCTTTTTGCCGCAGGCAGTCCGCTCGTTTGGGCAGCGGATTGGAGACCCGGCCGGCAGCGCTACCATACAACATCAGCGCACTTTACATCTACGCGGTATTGCCGGGCTTCCAGTCGGTGCCATGTTTGGCCGACGAATGACGCGATGCGGCCTCCTGCACAAGCGAAGGCGTTATCGGATGTGCGACCGGGAAGCAGGCGGACAGTGCAGCACATGTCAGTCGCCTGTGCGACGGTCTTTCGGGGAATGAAATCGGGCCAGTTCACGGCGCGGCATTATTCGTCAACAGCCGCCCCTTCGCAAGGATATAGGCAGCCCGCGTCACAAGTTCGTGCTGCAGATGAAAACGGCATCGCCGGCATGCAAGTCAGCAGCCGCTCAAGATTCGATGATCCAGCCAAGCTCTCGGCGTCATGGAATGGCAGGCGCCACGATCGAAGCATCTCATGTTGATTCAGGCGGACCCTTATGAGGCGTTCTTTGATGCCGGTGATGCCTGACAGGCGGTTGCAGCTGCAAGCGACAACGCGGCCTATTTAGTTGGAAACGGTCTGAGGCAGGCCAATTTGGCTTGCCCGTCACTATGTGGAGAAAGAAATGCTGTGTCTAGGAATTAGCGGCGGACTTGACCAAGTCCATGAAAACCGATTCGAGCTTCGGAACGCCTTTATGCACGATGGCGCCGCGGTGCTCGTCCGAGACGGACGGGTGATAGCAGCCGTCGAAGAGGAACGCCTCAATCGGATGAAACACTCCAACAAGCTCCCAATTCGTTCGATTCAATACTGTCTGTCAGCGGCGGGGGTTCAGCTCAACGACATTGATCGTGTCGCGCTCTACGCCAGCGAGCCCTATGCCAACGCCATGCTTGAAGGTATGTCCGCATCCCACCCGGACATTCTCTCCATTCCGTTGGATGCTAAAACGTTGGTGCAGGATCTGTTAACGCGTGAGTTCGGCACTAAGTTGGACAGTTCGCGTATTTCATTCGTAAGTCATCATCAGGCGCACGCCGTGAGCGCCTTTGCAATGTCGGGCTTCGAACAAAGTCTCATTCTAGCGATTGATGGCTCTGGTGATTTCCTATCGGGCCTCTTGGCGGTAGGGTCTGGCACAGAAATTACGCAACTCGAGGCTTTCCCCGAGAACAATTCTCTTGGGCTGTTTTATCTCGAGACGATCCGCTATCTCGGCTACGGCTTGTTCGACGAGTATAAGGTAATGGGACTCGCGCCCTACGGCGACCCCGCTCCCTATCGCGAGCTCTTCGAGCAGTTCTACGAGCTCTCCGCCAACGGCGGTGGCTACCGTGTTCACCTCGACCGCATCGGTCCGGCGTTGCTCCGCAATATCGAGGTCAGGCGAAAGGGAATGCCCTTCACCCAGCAGCATCGAGATGTGAGTGCGTCACTGCAGGAAGCGCTTGAGCGGATCGTGTTCCACATTCTCCGGCATCACCGTGAGGCCACCGGCATGAAGCGGTTGTGCCTGGCGGGGGGGGTGGCCCACAACTGCACGATGAACGGTAAGCTGCTGTATTCAGGGCTTTTCGAAGACATTTTCGTGCAACCCGCGTCTCACGACGCTGGCTGCGCATTGGGAGCTGCGCTGATAGTCTCTAACGAGATGGGCCGCCCCGCGCCGTGTGAGCGACTGCAGGGGGTCTATTGGGGTCCTGATCTCGGGAGCGAGCGCGCCGTGCAACAGGAACTGAATGCATGGCCGGACATCTCGAGGTTGAACGCTCTGATGACGTGGCAAGCAGTGCAGCCGACTGGATCGCCAACGGCGCCGTGATCGGCTGGGTGCAGGGTCGTTCGGAGTTTGGGCCACGTGCGCTGGGCAACCGCAGCATTCTTGCCGACCCTCGGCCCGCCGCAAACAAGGACCGGATCAATGCGATGGTCAAGAAGCGCGAAGGCTATCGGCCCTTCGCGCCATCTGTGCTGGAGGAGGATGCGAGCGAATTTTTCGACCTCCCGGACGGTAGGCACGAATTTCCATTCATGAATTTCGTCGTTCGCGTGCGTGACTCAAAGCGCGCCTTGCTCGGTGCCATCACGCACGTCGACGGTACCGCTCGCCTGCAAACAGTATCGCGCAACGCCAATCCCGCGTACTGGGAGGTCATCAATGCGTTCAAGAAGCGTACAGGCACTCCAATTCTGCTCAATACGTCCTTTAACAACAATGCCGAACCGATCGTGGATTCGGTTGCAGACGCGATTGCCACCTTTCTGACGACAGAGCTGGATGGACTTGTGGTCGGGCCCTTCCTGGTAAAAAAGCGGGCTGCAACGCTGCAGGATTGGACTGCGCTTGCGGTTTCGTTGCCGCCCTATGTGTCCCTCCATCAAACCCGCGCTTACAAAGCGCCAGATCGTCGGGAGACTCACTGCGAGATCAGCACGACCCACTTCAGCAGTGACAGTGTACGAATTTCACACGACTTGTTTAATCTGCTGATGCGGATTGAGGGCGAAGCCATGTTGGGAGATCTCCTCAATACAATTGCGCCGGATCAGGCTAAGCGTGACGCTGTGATGGAGGGCCTGCGACGACTGTGGGAGCAGCGCCTCGTTCGGTTGCATCCCTCACAAGCTGCTCGCATGGATCAAGACTGCGATCAAACGCTGGACCAGCATAACAGGCTCTCAGCGTGATAGGGATGCCGCTATCCAAGCTCGGCGAATAAAGGTGTTCCTCGACGCCCCCCGCCAGCGCCCCGCTGGCCGGGGGTCGACTTCATCACAGGGTTGATTCGTCCACTTCATGTTGGACGACCCGGACGCGCAGAAAAAAGCGCCTGCGGCGGGTCCTTTGTAACCACCATGATGCGGGACCACAGCGACAGGGCGTGCCGGAGACGGTCAATCCGGCCGGCGATGTCGTCGCCGGCGGCGACGGTCTCATTCAGGATCAGCATCGACCAAAGAGCGAGGCCACTGCCGTTATGCTCCGAGATCTGGGGACGGCGGCTTGGCGAACGCCGTCTACTCGGCGTTTCTCGAACTCACTGCATGCAAGACCGTGACGAAGCCCTTCACATTGCGGGTCGGGACATAGCTGGCTTCTTGGCGCGCTACCACCGCTAGAGATGCAGACTTCGCCCGACAGCTCCTGCTGGAGCGCGGCTTGGATCTGATGGCAGAATTCTTGCGGAGACGCGGACAAGTGGGGAGCACTCCAACCCTACACACGCGTCACTGGACTATCAGTGTTGACCGTATAATCTTCGGAATGGCAATGGCATATTTTACAAAGCACGACGGCAATCAAATTATATACCGCAGCTGGGAAGAGCCGGAACAGTCAAGCGCAAGGATGAGAATTTTGGTCCTCAAGCTTGATCATGTCGGCGACTTTTGGATGTCTCTAGGGCCCCTAAAGGACCTTCGTCAGCGTTTTGCGCATGCCCACATTACGCTGGTGGTGGGAAGCTGGAACATCGCTACTGCAAAACAGTTCGACCTCGCCGACGATCACATTGCTTTTGACTTTTTTCCTCGCAACCCAAAAGTCAAAACGCGCAAAGAAGCCGCCGACATAAGGCCGCTGCTGACCGGCGAGTTTGATCTTGCCATTGATATGCGTGTTCCGGAAGAAACAAGGCCCATCTTGCTTGAAGTCCCCGCCAGGCACCGTGCGGCGATAGTTGATCCGTACAGCATGCATCAGATCGATATTGCGATAGCGCCATTCAATCTGAAACTGCGCAGAACCATTTTCTACAAGCTGGTCCAAAAAATAGGGCTTGCTAACAAAATCCCCCGTAGATGGCTTGATTGGTTCATTGACCGTAAGCAGGTGCGTCTCCAGCATGTGTCAGAAATCCTCCTCTTTCTGGTCGCAAAGGCAGCTGCCTATTTCGAAAGCGGAGCGGGTCACCCACAGAATTCGACTACAGGCAATGCCCCGATTGTCGTGGCTCCGTTCTCCAATTCCAGCCTGCGAGATTGGCCGATTGAAAGTTTTGGCAAAGTTGTCGCTGCTCTTTCGACCCGTGGTGAGGTGGTCCTCGTTGGCCGTGGCGAATGCCTGGAAGCGCTTGAGGAGGTTGCGAAGATAGCTAGGGAACGTGGAGCCGCGAACATTCGGACGGCTGTCGACTTGTCAGAATTGGAATTCGATTGTCTCGTGAATTCGGCCGCGCTCGTCGTTTCGAACAATTCAGGCACCGGCCATGTCGCTGCCCAGCTTGGCCGCCCTACTATCGGCATTTTCACGGCGTCACATCTACCGGAGATTTGGGGGTTTCGAGGTCCCTTGGTCAGCATGCTTATGAGTGTTATTGAATGTCGCGGATGTGGTCTGGACCAAGTGCGGCATTGTCCGGTCAAAGTCCGATGCAAGTTCGACATCACGCCGGATCTCGTGATTGCCGAGGTAAACGCCTTGATGAATCATTGTAAGGGTACGGCACAAACTTAGTGGCTCGCGGTCACCACAACCGCGATTGCCCAGCCCTTGTCGCTGATTCAATCGCTACAATCATCTAAAGGCCGAAATTCAGAATCGAATCGACTTGTTCGAAGGACCGCAGTGGCGATGTCACATTGGCCGACAGGTGGCATAGAGCGGCGCCTGAGAATGAAAGTGCCGCCGCCCAGGCTTCATAGCCGTTCCTCCTTTGTGGCGTGACGGCCCGAAAGTCGCCATCGCGTCAGATGTTCATCAGCTTCGGGATAGCCGGGGCTCGTCCGGCGACAGTCATGGCAGCGACTTCGCTTCTGGACCCGCTCATCCGGCCGCCAAAAACAAATGCGCTTTCTAAGCCGTAATTGATCCGCCGGAGCTGACCAAAGCCACCTTGCTCTGGGTTGCGGCAATGGCGACTGGGGCGAGAAGCCGAGAAGAACCGATGCGGCGAGAAATCCTGAGACCATCCGCCACGAGACGTCGGCAGGGAACGTAGTATTGCGTTCCGCGTTACACTAACGTATATACGTCCGCAGCACAGGAGCGCGCCATGGCCACCACACCCACCAGGAAGGAAGCACCCGTCTCGATGCGGTTTCGCGACGATGATCTCACCATCATCGACCGCGGCGCGGAGCTGCTCGGCCTGTCGCGCACGGAATTCATGCGGCGCGCCGCGCTGCACGAGGCGCAGGCGGCCATCCTCAACGAAACCGTCATCCGCGTGTCCCCGGAAGCTTATGACGCCTTCATGCAGGCGATCTCAGCCCCCGCCGCTGCGCCCCCGCCGAAGGCGGCCGAGCGGCTGCGTCGGTCCCCGCCCTGGGACCGTTAGGTGGCGCTTTCAGGCATCGAACTCCTCGACGACGCGCACCGCCTCGACAGCTTCGATTGCGGCAAGCCGGCGCTCAACGCTTGGCTGGCCGGCTTCGCGCGAACGAACCAGGTCCGCGGCTTTACCCGCGTCCTGGTCGTTCACGATGAGGGAACAGTCGTCGGCTATTACGGCCTCGCGCCGGGCGTGATCCAGCCGAACAGCGCACCGCGCGCCATCCGCACCGGACGCCCGCCCGATCCGATCCCCTGCCTGTTGATCGGACAACTCGCCGTCGACCATCGCTATGCCGGACAAGGCATCGGCAGCGGCCTGGTCAAGGACGCGCTGCATCGCTGCGTCGCCGGCGCCGACATCGTCGGCGGCCGCGCAGTGGTGGTGCGGGCGATCGACGCCGAGGCCGAGCGCTACTGGCAGAGCTGGGGCTTCATTCCCGCGCGGGACAATCCGTCGGTGCTCATGCGCTCGATCCAGGACGTGGGCCTCTGGCTGGCTGACAAAGGCCACTAGCTCCACGCGCGTAGCGCCTCCCGTAGCGGCAGCGTCCGGGCGCGCCGGCCTGCAGCCGGATGACGATCCCTCACGCAGGGCCAGAGGGAGACGGCGGTCAGAGCGAGGAAGCTAGCAATAATCTGGGCGACTGGGCTGCCTACCAGGTCCCGTCTCGTGAAGGCGCTAGAGGATACTGGATCCAGCCGCCAAAGACCGGAGATGGCGCGACGCGCGGACTTTGGGATGATAGTCTGGGACGGCGCATCGCCCGGCACGGCCGTCAACGTGCTTCAGCTCGCCATCGCGAACAAGCCGTGCGTCATTTGCGATCTGGCCAGGGGCAGCATGGCGACTACGTACAATGTGGGAGACTGGTGCGCCATGCTCCGCGATGCCGGTCCAGACATTCGGCGCGCCAAGCCGAAGCCCGCATGGCCCCGGACGAGCGCCTGGCGTTGCCGGGATGATGTACGCGCGGTCCCGGCGGGTTCGACCCGATAGGCTTGATCCGGCCCCGGCCCCCAACTCCACTTGTATGAACGGCCGGGGCCGGCCCTTTTCGAAACCGGCCCACCGCCGCGTGACGTTGTGCAGGATGATCGTCTTGACCCGTCTCGCATCTGAAGCGGGTGCAAGCCTGCCGAACATCCCGGCTGCTTGATCATCCAACCTGGCTGCGAGGCATCGCCACCGTGGGGGTGGCGTTCGCTGCCAGTCGGCTCCGATCTCGAAACCGCTGTGCCGCCATACCGAACACGCAACTCGGTTTAAGCGCCAGGCTGCTGTTCGAGGTATTGACGACGCAGGCGACATGACCGGAAAGGCTGGCGGGGTAAGCAGCTTCCATCGATCCGGCGGCATTGCGGATGTGGCTGGCGATGGCGGCCTGAGTTCTTGTCCATCTGCCGCATAGCGGGTGGTCAGGTGCTGGCCGAAGCATTTGTCTCTCAAGGCCACCCCTTGGAAATCCAGCACCAGCGGCTTGTCGGGACAAGATAGATGCTATTGGGATTTGGCCGCCGCAGCCGCGAGCATCGCTTCTCCCATCCCATTGACGCCTCGGGCATTCAGCATTTCACCAGCGTTCTGAATGTCGCGCACCTCTTTGTTCTGGCTGAGTTTTGATTTACCAACCAGGCCGGTGATCTCGATTTCCAGGGCGACGATCGCCTTAACCATCGTGTCAATGAAGTCCTTCGGCGCGTCGCCCATCTTCCACGGGGCAGGCTGCGAGGCTTCATGCATGTGAGTGAGCTTCGCCACGTTACGGCGCACATAGCGCTCATCATCCCGGACAGTGATGCGTCCGTGGGCGTGGACGACGAGATAGTTCCATGTGGGCACCTGCTTATGGAATTCATGCTTGCTTGGATACCAGTTCGGCGAGATGTAAGCGTCGGCCGCACGGAAGATAACGAGGACTTCATCGCCATTGGCAACTTCCTCCCAGACTCGATTTTTGCGTGCAACATGGCAGTTGAGGACGCCTTTGTCTCCCTTCGAGCGGTCAAGCTCGAAGGGAATGTGGTTCGCGTCGAGTGTGCCTTTGCTGTGGGTGACCAGGATACCGAGCGGATGTCTCCCGATTAGGTCAAGCAGGGTGTTGTGATCGGGGACGGCAAAATGGGGCGGAACGTACAACGGTGGATCTCCTGTCGCGAATGGGCGGTCGTTAGCGAGCGGCGGTGTCTTGCGGAACGGGCCCGGGCATCTTCGTTGCCGGCGAAGAGGGCCCCGGATCTCGCTGTCCACCACGCTCAAGAACTGCCATCGAGAAGTGGGCAGGCAGATCAGATGCCGCCGCGTATGAGTGCGGGGGGACCCCTGAGTCACCGAGATCAGCTCGCGCGTATCCGGACTATGAGCATCTGCGGAAAACACGTCGCCCGGCATAATGGCCCAGCTCCACAGTTCGAACATCGTTCGTCCCGAGATCGATGAATGAAGTTGTGCAAAGCTTCCTTTAGCGCTTGTCCAAAGCGTCCTCGTCTCTGTCCGCTCAATAGGAAGGCGAACTGTGGAAGGATGGTCATTCAACAAATCGGCCACCGAAAGCGAAAACGCCGCCGCCAGTCGGCAAAGTATGCCGATGCTGGGGTTCGCCTTGCCTTGCTCCAGCGTGACGACGGTTCCCTTGGATAAGCCGCTCAGTTTTGCCAGTCGATCCAGGGTCAGGTTTTGGTCGCGCCTCAATTGTCGGATCCGAACCGCTATCGCTTGGCCAAGCACCCGCTCGGGGTCCAACGCTGTCGTAACATCGGTCATTATATTGACTTAGTGCCTCGGCTCACTTATTACGGTCAATATAATGACCGGCCTGAAATTGTGCAACTGCCCCGTTAGCGAGGAAATGACCGAGGCTTTCTTGTCGCCCTGTGCGAGCTCGGCATTCTCGCTCGGCGACTCCGCCGCGACGTATCTTGCCAGGGAGTCGGCGGAAAGCGGCTCCAGCGCGAAGGGAAAGGGGTCGAAACCTTCCTGCGGACTCTCGTCCTGGCGCCGAAGATAGGGCTCCAGACCAAGCAGCAGCCGTATGTTGGTCACCGTCAGAAGGTGGCCCATTTCCTCGACCGCTATGTCCCGCAGCAGCTTGTTGGGCTGTTGGCCAGCAGCAGATTGAACCACAGCAAAACCGGAATACAAGTACTGTACCATCAGCGAGTGCTCGATCTCGGCGGCCATGTCGAGCAACGCGCCAGCTTCTTGCAAGGCGTTCTGCGCACCGGGCACCTTCGGCAAATCATAGGCAACAACTGCGCGGCCGATCGCCGAGGTCGCGAGGACTGGCGACATTGCCAATTCGAGATCACTGTCTGTCGAGAATTTTTCGTTCCGGGACGTTCTGGATGGAATCAATGTGTCCAAGCGAAGCGTATGAGAGCGGGAGCGGTCGCCACCCCAACGCACGCGCAGTCGCCGTGACTGTTCCCGTCCCATACTTTCCCCTTAAAAATATATTTACGGCACAAACCCAACGCTTGCTGGACACATCTATTCTTTCCGCAACGGAAAAACACGTGCCCCGCAAGCGCAGTTGCTCTGCCGATGAACATTACGCGCAGTCATCGGCGCGCCCGCCGCGATTTGTGAACTGGCCCGCGTCAGCCGCGTGTAGTCCCGCCTCACACGAAACCCTGTACGTTGGGTGCGCAGCGCGAGTTTGTCCGACCGGGGCTCTTGGATCCGATAGGAAGTGTCCTTAGCGACCGAGACGGCGTCTTTCAAACGCTCATAAGCTCATCTATAATAGGTGAGTTAGTTATGGGAGGAGCGGATGATGCGAACTATCTTGATCTCCTTTGCTTTTGTAGTGGCCGTGATCGGGCTGATTGAAGCGGCACCAACCTCAAGAGCCGCTCAAAATAACGCGCCCATTGTTCTTGCGGCGGCAACCGTTTGGCAAGATGCACTTGCGCTCAAATCAAGCCGTCGATTGCCTCTCACAAAAATTAACTCAGCGACATGCATATGTGACGGAATACCTTTTGAAGCGAGTTGTCCGGGCAATCAGACGGTTACTTGTAAATGTCAGCCCCCGGGCTACAGCTGTTCTAATCCCTGACGGCTGCACTGTGACAACGTCTGCCAGCCTCAACGGACTTCGGGAATCGTTGTGGATCGCAGTGCGGCTTTTGGGCCATTTGAGCCGCGAGAAAATCTTGCCCTCGGCGAGGCTGACTCGATTGAGATCCAGCCCAAGTAGAGAATTGTCATCGTGAGTTTGTAACACCGATGGATACGCCGTGACGTTGCCCCCAGTTTCTATCCAGTTTTGAGTTCGTTTCCGGCGTGGGTTGTGCCCTGCTGGGCCGGTGAAGCGACGGG
>NZ_JAMYMZ010000074.1:0-20074 GCF_040318825.1 Mesorhizobium sp. M1006 | reverse complement strand
ATCATCGACTCAATCTCCTCTTACGACGAAGATTGAATCAGTGCTTCAGGACTGCTGCAACCCGGACTTTTTCAACACTATCCACTCGTACCAGCCGGAGCCAATATCCGTGATGGCAGCGCTGACGAGGTTCGCGCCAGAACTGCTTGAGACGATACCCTCCTCAAGATTGAAGTTGGCTGTATAGGCCGCACCAGCCCCCGCGTGAATAAGCTGCAGAATGCTTCGCTCTCCAGCTTTGGCAATGGCAATGTGCTCGATCGTGTCGCCCGACACAAAAGAGTAGGATCGATATACAGATGGGCTGACTGATCCGGCCGCCTCAGTTAGCCTGGCGGTCGGAACGCTAAGGCCTTCGATCATTGCAAGGCTATCGACGCTCGAAAGGAGAGCAGCCGTTGCCGCGCGAACGCCCGTATCGGCCGCCACAGGCCCGGCCGTGACATTGTACAGCCCAAGCACACCAGTCGAAACTTCCGTCCAGAAATACTCGCCGACATCGACATTCCTGCCCAGCACCGCCGCGGCGGCGGCGCCGGCCAGCCCTGCCGACGCCGCAAAGCTCAACGTCGGCGCCACTGTGTAGGAGCCCGGCGCCGTGATCAGTATCTGCGTCAGCGCGCCGCCCGCCACGACGAAGCGGCCGGCAGCGCCCGAACCGGTCCCGCCGGTAAACGCCAGGTCGAACGTGCCGTTGGCGCCGCCGGAGCCTGGCGTGATCGCACCGTTGCCGGCGACGCCGAAGCCGATTGCCGCCGCAGTCGTCGGGAAAATGCCCTTGCCGTAGAGCGAAGCGTCGCGTGCAGCCTGAGCGCTGATGACGGCGGCCGCGGCCGCGACGGCATCGGAATTGGTGGCAGCCCGGTCGGCTGTGGTTTGTCCGGCATTCGCGGCGGAAGCGGCAGCACTGGCGGTTGCCTGGCCGGCGCTGGCAGCGGCAGCATCCTTCAGCGCCTGGGTTTCATCGCGCAGCGCTTCGACCTCTTCGACCACATCGGCGATGTCGGGCGGAACGGATGCGGCGATGGTGATGGCATCGGCGCCGATGGCCGGCTCGTCGGCCGTGAACTCGAACACGCGGTCGGCGTTGACCGACCCGACCTGGGTGTGAACGGTCGTGCCCTTCTGCAGGGTGCGCGTAGAACGGGCGTCGGCGGCGCGGAACCAGTCGCCTTCGCTCGCCGTGTAGATGCCGTTCTGCGTCGGGTCGGCCTGGTCCTTGACCAGCACGCGGTCGCCGATTTCGGTCGGCACGCCGTCGATGGCCTGCAGGCCGTGCAGGAGGATGTCGGCCGTGGTTGCGAGGCGCACGGGTTCGCGTTCACCGGTCAGGAGACGAACGGCGGCAGTTGCAGGTCGGGACATGAGGGCTTGCTCCATAAAAAAAGCCCCGCATAAGCGAGGCTGGAAGGGGGTTCGGTGCTGTCGGTGGGAGACTTAAGCTACGCGGCCGGACACCGCGCTATCCGGCGCAGCCGGCGATTTACATTTTCCGGACGGAGAGCGGCAACGCGGTCGAGACTACAGCAGCCCGCCAATCAGCCTTCTTGTGCCGCCCATGGCCGCCAGCCCGCAGGCCATGCCGGCGCAGTCGGCGATCCAGTCGAGGATATCCATATCGCGCGCGATCAGCTGCACGCCCTGAAGCAGCTCGATCGCCGCGCCGGTAATGGCAAGGAGCACGACCAGCCTCGTCTTGTGTTCCGGCCAGCCGAGGCTTCCGAGAGCCGCCAGCACAGCGAACGCCGCGGCGTGATTGAGCTTGTCGTGCTGGAAGGTGAAGCCCATGTCCAACTCCTGCAGGAAGCGCACCGGCGAAAGCGCGAGCAGGAGAACACCGGCCAAGGTAAGCAGAAAAGCGATCCTTGCCATGGTCGGAAAAGTGTCTGTGCGCAACAGGTCAATCCTTCATCTTAAACAGGAGGCGATCCAGGAGGCACCGCCAACCTGACCGCTCGGCGGTTAGCAGGCCATAAGCCAGGATCGTGACCACAATCAGACCGACGGCACGTTGCGTGCCTGGTCGCCATTTCCGGCGTGCGCACTCACCAGTGATTGCGCCAGTGCTGATCCGGTCGAACCGAGTGCCGGGCTTGCATCCGCGACGAGCCACGGAGCACGCCAGTACATCACTTCGGGAGCAACGAAAGCACGTTCTCGTCAAGGAACTGACGGCGCTTGCCGACAAGCGGCAGCCGATCACTCTCGAAGTTCCGGCAACACCCTTTCGTCGAGAAATTTGAGACGGCTATCCAACATTTCGGCGTTGGCTGGGCTAGGCGGCACGTTGAGCGGGATTAGATCTGCCACCGAGTCCCCCGTCGCGCAGCTTCGACCCACTCTTCCATGGCGCCGATATATCCATCCAGCGCCTCGTATGGAGTCTTGGCGTCTACCGCCGGCAGATATGTCGGGGGCACATCGCCGACGATTACCCATATCCATGGGTCAACTTCCGGCCTGCCCGGAACAATCTCGAAGAGAAAAATATAGGTTATGCCGTCGGCCCCGTATCCAAGGTATTCCCCCTTGATGTCTGAAACCCAATCATAGAAATCAAGATATTTTCAGGGCTTCCAGACGTGCAGCATCAAGCTCTTCATCGCCTGTGCTTTTGTCAGTCGACGGCAAGCGGGTGACGCTGGTCAAGTCGGGTTTGACGTCGCTATAATTTCTCTCGACCACTTGTGTTCCCTTTCATTTCTTGCTTGAGCCATCTTCTTCTTGCCCAGCGAGCATAGTCTCCTGCATCGCCATGGTGTTTAATATGATCTGCTCTCGCACGATGCGTGATGTTTGAGAGGTGATCTGCCCCCCGTCGGCCAGCGCTTTCTCGTGAGACACATCCATATTCCGGCCCGTGGGCTGATTGGTCCTTGCCAGAACGCTCCGTGCGAAGTGACGCCCCGGTTTCTTGCACCGCTGTCGGCTCCGCCGCTCAGCGTCGCAATCACCCATGTCAACCGTTACAATTGGAAGTCGAAACTAACTCCGCTCCGATTCTGGGTGTTCGTCGAGGGTTTTGCCTCGCCTCCATGGCGAGGTTTTTGTCTCGCGCCAAGCATACCAGCCGTAAGGTAAATCAGCCAACTGCATAATAGTCTTGTCTTTTTCAACCATATTTTTCAGGCTTATGATCATAATATCGCTTTCATCGAAATCTTCGGATTCATCCGCGTGAAACTGCCATGATCCGTCATCATCATCATGCACGACGCGAGCAACCCACCTACCATTGCGTATAGCTTTCCTGTTTACAAAAACAGCTACGTTCTGGGGGTCTTCAAACTTCCATTTAGTCATCACAGCGCCTATTTGTTCCACTTTCTCTGTTTCGAATTCTTGCAACCATCCTTGCATTGGTGTAACTATTCGATCCGGGAGTCTTTGTCGGATCAACTGGAATAAGCGGATCGATGTGATCAAACTGTGATTCGTTGGCGGAGGAGTAACGCCTTTTTTTACTTTCACCGGGTCAAAGCAGAGTAAACTCCGCTACCATTCAGAATGTGTTTAGGTGATTTTGTCGCGCTTCCATGGCGAAGACTTTGTATCGCGCCACGCACGCCAGCCTAACGGCAAATCCGCCAACTGTGCAACAGTTCCATCAAGCTCGACCACCTCGACCAAGGCCACTAAAATTAGGTCATCTTGATCAACTTCAGCTTCATTTCCGTAGAATTGCCACGACTCATTATCATCGCCGTCATCATCATGTGACACATACGCAATCCAGCCGCCCCCCCTAAATATCTTCCGAGTCGAAATAACGGCTGTGTTTTTTGGGTTTTCGAACTTCCATTCGGTCATATGTCACCTATTTATTCGATTTTTCTATATTCTCAAACCCAGCCGTAAGACGAAGATTTTTATGGCTATTTGATCCTGACGATTTTGTCTTGTCAGCGGGATTAACCGGATCTATGTGATCGATATGAGCTTCATTTTTTGGAGGAGTTACGCCTCTTTTGCTTTTCTTTGCTGGAATTATTTCTATACCACTCTCATCCGATCTCAAAATTCCATCATTCACCCTTTTATTTTCCTCGAAAATAGCTATCCTCTGCTTCTTTGTTGGATCCTTGCCGGACGCAACGTTGGGAGGATCTTCCAAATGCGTATAGGGCCTCCTTATTTCTCGGGCCTTGCCGGTCGAGATCGGAATCTCTTCTGCATTGACAGAAACCGGGGGAGCCCCACTATCCAGTACGATATCAGGTTTAGCATTCGCAGAACGCCCGGCAAGCCTTGCCAACACCTGGCTGCCAACTGCACTGAGCCCTTCGGCAAGGACATTGCCGCCCGCCCCCCAAAGCGCGCCGTTGGCAATTCCCCAGGGGACGCTCTGTCCTGTGTTGAAGGCGTATGCCCCGCCATAAGTGTCACCCGCCACACCCCCGACGCCAGTTCGGGCAGCAAGACCGATCAAGCCGTTCTCTGCCGCCGCGCCAACGCTTGCCCGGCCCAGCAAACCGAACAAACTCTCCGCCAGGCCATATCCGCTTAAGCCGGTGCCGAGGGCTTCCGCCGCCCAACCGGCCGAACCGGCCCGGTCCTCGGCGTCCTCGGTCTTGGCCTGTTCATCTTCGAGGAGGTTCTGGTAGTTTCCTCCGGACCAAGCGGAGTCCAGCCCGGCGGAGATCGCATCCGCACCGCCGGCGGCCGCGCCCTTAGCCGTGAGGCGGCCGACATCCGAGAACGCCAAGCCGAATTGCTGTAGCCACGGCATGGTGCTGTACTGGGCTTGGGCCGGATGTTCCCCGATCCACGCCAGCCTGTTCTTGAGCACTGCAACCTGGGCTTCCAACGACTCTGGCGCGACGTTCGGATCTTGGGCGGCCTTGGCTCGCCACTGGGCTTCCGCCGCCACAGAAATCTGTTGGGTTGTCGCCTTGCGGGCATCAGGATCGCGAACCGCCAGGACGATCGAACTCAACTTGGCAAGGCGCTTTTCGAACGGCACGCCTTGGTCGATGTATTTCGCCGCCTGCTGGCCAGCTACAGCCCAGGGCATTGGCAGTATTCGGTCGAAGCCCAACTCCTGCTGAGCAGCGACGGCCCAGGTGACGGCAGCCTTATAATCCTCAGGAGCTGTGATCTTATCCCAGTCCGGAGCATGGTTCGGGAACAGTTGGCCGACGTAACCGGCGGGATCGGCGCGCCTGGCACCCAGCACCAATTGCGCGGCGCCGGCCCTTATCTCATATTGCTCCCGCTCTTCCGGCGAGCCGTAGGGGCCGGGTTCAAAATCCCGAATCTGGGCGTGTATCGCCTGGTTCGGGACGGGTCGCATGTCGAAAACCGCGCGGCCGATATCAGCCGTTATGTCGAAGGCTTGGAGACGCTTGCCGCCATCTTCGGCGCCGTACACGGCAGTGAAGTCTTCGGCACCCGGTGTCTTGCCAGAATAGCTGCCGGTATTGGCAATGGCAGCCGGCGCGTTCTGCAAGGCGATGTCGATGTTCGTGCGCGCATCGACCAGGCTTGCCACAGTCGCTACCTGCGCCTTCTGGCCGAGATCCTGAACCGTGTCCGGCGACAAGTCGGCAATCCAGGGTCCTGCGGCAGCCCAAGCCGTATTTCCGACGGGCCCCACGGAACCCGTGCGGATAGGTGTTTCGTCGGACGGAAGGCCACCTACGGGCGCTTCGCGCGTCGCCAGCACGCTGGACCCACTCGCCCGAGGTCCGCCCACAGCTTCGATGGTATCGTCCTTAGTCCTGCCGTCCGTTGAGACCGGCCCAGTCCCCAGCACCTCCGCAGCACGCTTCGGGTCCTTGGCGATCATCGCGTCGGCGAGCGCCTTTGCCGTGTTGCTGCGCCAGGCAGCCTCGGCGGCCTGGCGGGCCACCGGGTTGCCCATCTTGCCGATCAGCTCGAGCCCGCTCTGCCTGATGGCATCGAATGTTTCTGTGTCGTCCGGGTCGCTTTGCGCGATGGCGCTGGTATAGCCGTCCTCGACCTTGCTCCACTCGGCCTGCTCATAGTTCTGGCGCCGCGCGTGCTGCTGCGCGGCCATGCGCGCCGAGCCGGCCAGCCGCAATGCCTGCTTTTGGGCGAGAAAATTGGCGCGTTCGCCCTCCGGCACTTTCGCTACGGTGTCGTCGAAGATCTGGTCGAACAGGCCGGGCCTGACGACGCCGTCGCTGCGCGGATCGAGCTGGCCATACATGAAGTCGTGCAGGCCGCCGCCGTCGGCCGGCGCGGTCTGCACCGCCACGGCCTCGGCGTGGGCGATGCGTGCGTTCAGCTCGCGGCCGATAATGTCGGCGTCGAACGCGTCCTGCTGCTGCTTCTGTTGCTTGAAGCGCTCGGCAATCGCCGAGAGCTCGTCGCCAAAGCCTTGCATGGCGGCGCCCACCGGCGAGCCGTCGGGATAGGAGGCCACAGTGCCGGTATCGAGGCGGCGCTGGGCAAGCTGGAGCGGGATGGTGGCCATCAGTAGAGGCCTCCACCCGGCGCCGGCGGGAAGGCGCTTCCGCCGAACGTCACCGCCTTGGCCGGGTCGTAGATGCCGGAGATGCCGGACACGAGATTGCTGCCGGCCTTGAAAATCGAGGCGCCCACCGCCTGCCTGCCGGAAAAGCGCGCGATCGCCGCCTGCGTGGCGAGACCGTTCTGGCGCAGCTGCGAGCCGTACTGGATCGCCTTGAGGTCGAGCTGGCCCTGCCTTGCATTGGCCGCCATCACCTCGGTCGGCGAACCAGAAATAGCGACGCCCGAAGCGCCGGCCTGGGCACGCGCCTGCGCCTGCAGCAGATCCTGCTTATGGCGCTCCTGGCCCTGCTCGAAGGCCGAGCTTTGGGCGTCGGCCCGCGCCTGCTGTTCATAGGCCTTGGCCTGGTACTCGGCCATTTGCTTCGACTGTTGGCCTTCCGCCAGCGCGCCGCCGACCGAAAGCGCCGTGCCGATAAGAGCTAGTGTGCACATGGTCAGCCTCGTTCGCCGGCGGGAATGAATTTGCTTTTGATGCCGTCGACCGGCGCACCGATCGAAGGGCGCCGGTCGAGCACACCGCCGGGGCTGAGGAAGGACAAAAGCAGCCGGTCGGCCTGGATTGCCGGGCGGCTGAGACGCGATGGCGCGGCGGCCCGCGGGCCGGCCATGGCGGTGCGCCGGATGGTGGTCAGGTTGATCTTCAGGTCGACGGCGCCGTCGGCATCGAAAAGGCCGTTGGCGGCGATGATGGCGCGGCTCAAGGCATCGGCCGCGAACAGCTCCTGGCGCAGCTGCTCGATCAGCCAGTGGACCGTGCGCCAGCGCTCGCCGAGCGCCTCGGCCTTTGTCCTGACCTCGTCGCCGGGCGCAGGCGTGGCGACGGCAGCTTCGGCGGGGGGTTCGTCCAGGGGGGCGCCAACGCGGCGCTCGTCCGCGTCCTCGATGGTTTTCTCGATCAGTGCGATTTCAGCGTTGCAGTCGTCCAATGCGGCACGCGCCGCCGTCAAATTTCCGGCGCCGAAGATCGCGTCAAACTTTTCCGTTTCCAGCTCGCCCTTGCGGGCGATCGCATCGTTGAGGTCGGTGTCGAGCAAGGCGATGACGGCTACAAAATCGGCAGCCGTCCGCGCCTTGCCGAGTTGCTCGGCATGGGTTGGGGTCACGGGTGGGTTCCTTGGTTGGGGAAGCGATGGAAGACGGAGCCGGCCATCTCCCCCCTCGAGGGGGAGATGGCCGGTAGGCCAGAGGGGGTCGTCTCGCGTGGAGCTCCAACCCCCTCAGTTTGCGATGGGAGGCCGCGTCAGGACGTGCCGACCCCCTCTGTCGCCTTCGGCGACATCTCCCCCTCGAGGGGGGAGATCAGCAGTTTCTAAGGCTCGGCGTCGAACACCGGTGTCATCGCCCTGATCGTGCAGGGCGTTGGATTGACGTGGCGGATCTTCACCCGCCCCTGCCCTTCCCAGCTATCGTCGATCGGCACCTCGACATTGCCGGTGAACAATTTCGCCATGCCGTCGGGTGCAACCACAGACGGAATGCGAACCTGCTCCCAGCGGCCGCGGATGAACGACTGGACCTGAAGCCCGGTTGTGTCGGTTTCCAGCAGCGAAAGAATGAGCTTGGCCACCTTCTTGCGCCGCCCGACGATCGATCCGTCGCGACCGCCGACGTCGAGCTCCAGCGTGTTGGCTTCGGACTGGTAGCCGAGCCCGACCTGCCATTTGGCTGCCGTAGCCCCACCGGGCAGCGAAACCGCGCCAGCAGCCACAGCAAGGCCCTTGTAGACCTTGCCATCGGCCAGGACGTCGAGTGTTTCGCCGTTGAGATGATCAAGCCCTGAGACCGTGCCCACGGCGACGCCATCATAGGTCAGGCCGCAGTCGACTTCGAATGCATCGCCGATCCCGCCATACTCAAACGGCGCGGTCTTGATTTCGATATAGCGCCTGGTCACGCCGCCGATCGTGCGCTTGACGATCAGCCAGAGATCGTCGTTGCCGTCCTGGCCGGGCGTCACCACGGCGCTTTCGACAACGGCCCAGTTCGATCCTGCGAAGCTTCCGGCGATCTGGTGGATGTGCATGCCGCGAACGTCCTGCGACGGCTGGTGCGTGTAGCCGCCGAGTTCGCCATCCCCGAGCGGGAACCAGAGCAGCGGATCGGGGTCGGTCTGGAAGGCGAGTTCGACGACGCCTTTCTTGGGAATGTGCTCCGATATCTGACCGACATCGTCGGAGGTGAAGCGGCCGGTGGCGTTTTGCGTCAGCTCGGCGATCGATTTGCGGGAGCGGGTGACATAGAGGAACGACTGCCCCGCATCGACGGGACGCAGCGGGGCACAACCGAAAGTCCGGGACCGGCGGTTCTTGAACGAGGACGGCGTCAGCGCCTCGTCGATGCCGGAACCCGACAGCGCCCTCACCCCGCCAAGCGTTCCGATGATCAGCGCACCGTCCGATTCCGCCACCCACGTAATGTCATTGGCCTGGCCGCCACCTGCCTGCACGAATTCCAGCGCGTCGGTGTCTTTCTCACCGGTGGCGAAGTTGTCGAAATCGCCGGTTTGCGAGGCATAGACCGAGAATTTTCGGCTGAACGCCAGACGCTCCTCGTAAAGCGAACCGCTCTGGACATACTTGCCGGGCACGAACGTGCCGAGACGCCAGCGAATGATCGGGCTGAGATCGGGCAGAGCATGCCCGTACAACTGGACCGTGACCACCGTCGTGCTGGTCCGGGCAACGACCTTGGCCCAGCGCCAGAAGCCATCCGCGCCAAGCAGACGAATGGCGCGGCCGATATCGCTGGTCTGGAAGCCGATGCCGTCGTTGATGCCGACGATCGAGGAGGCCGAGAGATCGAACGGCGTTTGCGACGGCGCGTATTCGTGCAGGGCCAGTTCGGCGATAGCGGTTCCGTCGCTGCCGCCACCTGAAAACAGTAGCTGATAATATTCGTAGGCAACCGTGTTGTTGAAGCCGTCGAAGAAACGGGTTTCCGACTTGGACCAGCCGGTCTCTCCGTCCCGGCTGTCGAGCGTCGTCCAGTCGGTGCCGTTGTGCGAGGCCTGGAATTGCCACTGGGTCGGCGATGCAGTGTCTGAGTGATCATTCGTGGCGGTAATCCAGTAGGCGTCGACCGTCTTGGCCCCGCCGCCGAACTGGTAGCGCAGATACCCGCTCGGAAAGCCCGCTATGTTCTCCCCCTTCTGCTTGTCGCCATCGAACACCTGCCACACGTCGGATGAGCCGTTGCTGTTGCTGACCGTGCCGCTTGGCAGCCTATTCGAGGCCATGACCGGCATGGCGTTGCCGGTTGCGGCCGGCGTTAGCGTCGTGGCCGTGGTGTTGATCTTGTCGTATGGGCCGTCGAGAAGACGAAATCGGCGAGCGTCCAGGTCGTGTGCGCAGTGCGCGTCAGCACTTTGACCGGATGATCCTTGTGGGTGATCCACATCTGGTCTGCCGACTGGACGAATTGCAGGTCGAACAGATCGGCCTCGGGATAAGGCGAAACGACTTCGACCGTGCCGACACGCGCGCCATAGGCATAGACGCGGATGTAGAGATCGCCGAATTCGAGCGCATAGGCCTGATCGGCCGAGAAGATGAACGGGATCAGCCGTGTCGCCTTTGACGGAGCCTTCACCTGCGCGCAAAAATACGTGCCGCCGCGTTTCCTGATGCCGCCATGCGGCAGCGTGACGAAGTTCGTGCATTTCGACAGCGCCGCCCGGTAAAGCTCGAGCGAGGCGCGAGCATGCAAGCGGGGAGAAATCTCGCCGCGGATGAAAGCATCTTGGACCGGATAGAGCGTGGTCATCGGCCGACGCCCCGGCTGTCGCCGCGCTGGAAAGCCCAGGACGTCGTCGAAAATCTGCCGCCGCGCTGGATCGCATTGGCCGAGTAGGCTGCATCCAGCGCCCTGTCATAGGCGCTACGGGCGACGTCGATCATGCTGGCCTTGTGGGTCAAGGGATGGGCGATCTTGATGGCGAGCGCCGCCACCAGCACTTCGCTGAACAGCGCGTCCCAGTCGTTGGGGTCTGTCAGGTTGGCGACATAGCGGATGATGCGCGGCCCGGCCTGATCCGAATAGATCAGCCCGGCCTCCTGCCGCCATGAGAGCGGCACGCCATCCGGCTCGCCATTCCCTGTGAGCGGCAAGGGCCGCAGGCAATCGGCGGGAAGCTCATAGGCGAAGTTCAGCGTGCCAGCGCCGCTGCCGGTGTCGAAGCCGGCGACCGAGGCCGCCAGGATGGCGAAGACAAAGGCATGCTTGGTCAATTCGGCCTCGCGGGTCAGGTCGAAATGCAGATTGAGCAGGCGCGCCGCCTTGGCGTCCTGGTCGAGGCTTTCGATCGGCGCCTCGTCGAGCACGGCGAGCGCCATGTTGGCGATGTCGAGCGGGGTGATGGCCATGGCTCAGGCCTCTGTCTGTATGGTTGGTCGGAGAAAACGGGGCATGGTGCCTCCACGGCAAAAAGCCGCTTCGAAGCGGCTGGGGATTTTTTGTGATTTGTGGCTTGGGCAGAACGTTGCACGTCTCGTGCACGGGGGCCGTCACGACGCCACCCGCCCGTCATGAAACGGCGTGGCAGACGCTTCGTCAGCCGTCTTTTTCCCATTCGAGCAAGGAAGACGGCAATGCTTCGGCTATTGCAGTTTCACGACACCGCCGCGCAACGCGGCGATGTCTTGCCTGAATTGTGTCAGCCGACGTGTGCGCCGGTCGAGATCCCTGTTTCAGCTGACTTGGCAAAGACGCTTGCTTTCACCCTTCCGGCACCTCCCGCCAAAGCCAAGCCCCTGTCCAGGGCGTCCTGAAGACTTGGCGTGTAGTAGGCGGTGTCTTCCAGGCCGCTGAAGAAGTTTATGCGATGAACTTCCCCTTTCTTGCTCATGACAATGCCCGCTTTTCGGAGCACTTCCTGAACTGTTTTGTACTTCATGTTCATGGTGACCTCCCTTACCAAGACAAGGCAGCATCGCCCCTTCTTGTAACTGTTTGGTGCCGTCGATTGGCCAAAGGGCAACATGAATGTTGTAGCGAACGCCAAAATTCACATCACTCCGACGCAGCGCAGCGGGTGAACTTGGGATTCGCCGACCTGGTGTCCCGAAGGGGCGGGACGTCTGACGCCCGCCCCTTCGCCCGATCAGGCCTCGGTCGTCTTCAGCGCGATGAACGTCATGTGCTTGACGCTCGACGCCGTGCGGTCCCAGTTTGCCGCCAGTGCCAGCTCGGCATCGGTGGCGAATTCGCCGGCCGAGGACGCATCGAGGAAGCGGGTGCCCGGCACATGCGGCACGAAATGCCGGCGGCCGACCATTTCGGTGACGCCGCCGCCATGGCCCTGCCGCGGCTTGCGGTCGAACTCGAGCGGGCCGCCTTCGGTATTGACTGGCAGCTCGTTCCACAGGATTGCCTTGTCCTTGAACATGAACGCCGTGTAGACGCCGCCGGCAACCGGAATGTCGTCGTCGACGACAGCCCTGAGCCCCATGTAATAGGGGATCAGCGGCCCGCCCTGCTCGGACGACGGCACATAGTCGATGAGGTCGGCGAGTTTCAGTGCCTTCATCTGTTTGGAATGCATCCAGATCGTCTTGAACTTGTCGGCGCGGTCGCCCATCAGATAGGCGGCCTCGATGATGTCGGTGTCGACGATGGAGGCGCCGGTGATGCGCACCAGGTCGCCGGCGTCATTGGCAATGTTGTCGGCCAGCACGCCTTTCAGTATGCCCAGCAGCGTAAGCTTGTTGGCGCGCTGCCAGTAGTCGGTCTGGCGGCGCACGATAAGCTTCTGCGGATCGTCGCCGGCAAGGATCGAGGTCAGATCCGGGATGCCCCAGGCCTGCGCACGCACATTGCGGGCCGCGACTTCGCGGCGCGCGCCGATCTTCTTCATCTCGATCGAGTCGGCCGGGTCGTCATTGACCGGCTCGGACGGATCGTTGCCGAGGTCCTTCCAGCCGGGCATGTCGACGGAACGTCCGCCCAGGCTGAGCTTCGAGGCGATCGACGGGTCGGAAAACAGGATCCCGGCCTGGTAAATCTCCAGCGACTGGACGTGCTCCTCGAACGAGTATTGCGCATAGACGGACGGAACGATCGCGTCCGCGATACGGGTATAGGCGTCTGCCATTTTTGTCTTCCTTCAGGTTTGGGTTAAAGAGGATTGTTGGGCATCCACAGGTCAGGATTTTCGCCGGCCTCGCGTGCCAGCCGCCGGGCGCGGGCGGGGTCGCTTTTGACCAGGGCTGAGATGCCAGTCAGGTTGCGCTCGCCGGCGGCATTGCGCTTGAAGGGATTGCCTCCGCTCAAGGCAGCATTGCCGTCGATCGTGTCTTCGCGGAACATCGCCTCGCCGATGGCGTGGAACGCCTTGGCGATCTGCGGGTCGGTCAAGGCGCCGTCCGGCAGAAGGATACCCTTCGCCTTGTAGGCATTGACCAGTCCGAGCTTTTTCATCGCCCGGTTGGCGACCTCGAGCTTCTGGCGAAAGCCATCGCTGCCGGTCGGTCCCCAATCCCTGACGAGGTCGTCATGCGTCGTCTCGACCGAGCGGGCAAGGGCGATCTGCTGTGCCTTGGCCTGCTCGGCCATGTAGCCGACGAAGCGGTCGTGATAGGCCTGTGCGACCTTCGGGGTAGCACCTGCCTCGACCGCCCAGGCCTTGGACGCGTTGGCGAGCTCGTCCGAATAGGCGAAGTTTTCGGGGAGCCCGTCGGGGCGCCGGTACTCGACCTTGTCGGGCGAGGTCAGCGGACGCATCGCCTCGGGCAGCCGGGCATGGAACCTGTCCCAGTCTTCCGCGGCTGCATCGGCTGCCGGAACGCGCAGGCTCTCGCCCTGCTGCCGCTCCAGCTCCGCATAGGAGGCGAAGACCCGATCGAGGCTTTCAGGCTTGGTCCAGCCCCTGGTTTCAGCAAGCTTGCGGTTGCCTTCGGAAAGACCGTCAAACCAGCTTTTGGCCGCAGGCGGGGCGGACCCGTTGTCCCCGTTGGCCGGTGGCCGTGCAAGGTTGCCCGCCGGTGGCGCCGCCACCACGGACCCGGCGTCTGCCAGATCTGTCATGAGAAGATTCCTTTTGTTGACGTTTCAGAGGAGAGCCGATGGCGACGCTTGGTATCTCCCCCCTCGAGGGGGAGATGGCCGGCAGGCCAGAGGGGGTAGCCGCGCGTGGAGCGCCGACCTCATCTGTCGCCGGGCGTCGCGCCCGGTCGAACCGACCCCCTCTGTCGCCTTCGGCGACATCTCCCCCTCAAGGGGGGAGATTAGCGCCTCAGGCATTGTCGCCCCAGTTCTCCCAGAGCAGCGTGATCGTGCCCGTAACGGCAATCGTGCCGTCGGCATCGATGTCGGTGCCGATGGCAAACGCCAGGTTGAGATAGAGGTCGACCGGCGTCACGGTGCCGTCGAGCGTCTGCGCGGCGGCGACATCGGCAACCGACGCGCTCGACAGGGCGGCACCGGCGCCATCCAGCGTGCGGCCGGTCGCCGCCAGCACATTGATCATCGTCAAGGCGAGCGCTGGGGTCGACGCTGCCGTCGAGCCGAGCGACCAGGTCAGCGCGGCATTGTCGTTGATGGTCGACGCGCGGGTAGTCAGCACGGCGAACTGCAGTCTTGCCGTGCCGCCCCTGATGCGGATCTTGCCGTCGATGAAATCGAACAGCTTCTGGCTGGCATAGGCCAGTGCATCGGTGACCGGCACCGGCATGGCATTAAAGGAGAAGACGGTGCGGTAGGCGCCGCCCTGCCCCGTCGTCCTGGCGGTAAGCCCCGCCCTGGGCGGGGCAAGGCCGGCTTCTCTGGCGGCGGCACGCGAAAGCGTCCGGGCAAGACCTCGGGTCATTTGATTTCTCCATTCTTGCGGGATTGAAAACGGGGTCGGCTGGGCCGCCGCACGCAACAGCGGCAAAAGCTCATGGACATTTGGATCAGTTATGTGTATCTATACACAACATGAAGAGCGCCGATGTCATTCACAGGCTGTTGGCGGATGGCTGGTACGAAGTGGCTCGAAAAGGAAGTCACGCCCAGTCCAAGCACGAATCCAAGCCGGGCCGGGTGACAGTTCCGCATCCCAAGCGCAACATCCCGATCGGCACTCTCAAGAGTATTGAAGAACAATCCGGCGTGAAGCTGAGGTAGAGAAATGCGGAACTATATCGGATTGATCCACAAGCAGGCGGACAGCGACTTCGGCGTCTCCTTTCCCGATTTTCCGGGCCTGGTGACAGCCGGCGTCAACCTGGATGATGCCCGTGCCATGGCCGGGGAAGCACTGGCCTTTCATGTCGAGGGGCTGGTCGAGGATGGCGAGGCCATTCCCGAGCCGTCATCCCTGGAGGAAGTGATGTCGGACAAGGACAATCTGAGCGGTGTCGCCATCCTGGTTCCCTTGAAAGCTGAAGCTGCGAAGGTCGTGCGTGTCAACGTCACCATTCCGGAAGATGTCCTCGATCAGATTGACCGATATGCGGAGCGCCACGGCTACAGCCGATCCGGATTTCTGGCCGCTGCGGCGAAAAAGGTAATGCAGATCGAGGCGGCGTAGCGCCCTGGAAGGCGCGACTGGAGATGAAGCTCTTTGGGTCTTGTTCGGTTACTTTCTTTGCGGATCAGGCCGTCAGACAAAAACAACCATGTCTTATTTCGTGAGGCACGGTGCCTATGTTCCGCCGCAAATGCGACCGTACTTGGCAAAATCAGCCTGCGAATTAGTTCATAGACTTCAAGGGAGTATCAGACGATGACCATGTCCAGAGCCATTGCCGCCATGTTCGTAACCGCCGCGCTGGCAGGCTGCGCGCAGACCGAAGCACAGCAGAGAACCAGCACCGGTGCGCTGCTCGGCGCCGGCGCCGGCGCGCTTGCCGGCCAGGCGATCGGCGGCAACACCAAGAGCACGGTCATCGGTGCCGGAGCCGGCGCCCTGCTGGGCGCCGTTGTCGGCAATGCCACCACGCCGCAGCCGCCGCCCGGCGAACAGCTTTGCCGCTATCAGGACCGCACCAGCGGCCGCATCTACACCGCCCCCTGCGACGACCGCTACTACAACGGCGATTATTGATCGTTAGCCCCTTCTCCCCGTTTTACGGGGAGGAGGTCCCGGTAGGGGGATGAGGGGCAGCGCAAACTTCTGAAATGCCGGCACCGCCCCTCACCTGCCTGCCGGCATCGCTCTCCCCGTAGAACGGGGAGAGGGGCGCAGCGTCAACCTCGCGCATCCGTTTCCCCCGATGATTTGGTCCTTCCGCTGATTAGCGGTCAGCGCTATCGTCGGCTATCCAAAGGGGGCGACGATGCGATTTTTGATGACCTCACTGCTGGTTGTTTGTTCGGTTTCCGCACACGCCAGACAGGCTGTCAGCGTCGAGCGGATCGGCGATTGTCTGATCTTGCCGGTAACGGCGGTCGACAATCACGTCAAAGCCACTTTCGAGGTGACACTGGACAAGGCCGGCAAGGTCTTATCGGTCGCCGTTGCATCCTATGAGCCACATTCGGAAGCGGCAGCGGAGGCGGCCCGGCAGCTTTCGAAATCGGTCCAGCGGTGTTGGCCGGCAGGCGTCAAAACGAGTCCAATGCGGATCACAGTGGATTTGAGCGAAACTTAGCTACTGCGCAATCTCAGAGAAGACCCGTTCAACCCACGAAATTTTCGTCCACGAACATCTCCGCAAATTTCTGCGGTGTGAGAGTTACATCATTGTCGCGGGCGATTTTGAGGTTCCTTGCCCACATATCCCGGATTGCTGCCGGCATTCCCTCAGGCATGTGCACAGACTGGGCTATTGCGTCATGCCATTGTCCATCGCCGCCATAGATAGATTGCAGTTTGGGGCCCATCTTTTTCAAGCCATCCTCCGACTCCTGAGAAAGTTCTCCGATGGCCCAGAGCACATAAAGCTCCAGTAGCCTAAGCAGCGGCTGTCCACCATAACGTGGGTCAGTCGACATATTACCTCTCATGCATCATAGGTGGCGTAATAAATGAGTCTTTCACAGATCGCGGAAAGGCTGGGCCGCAAATACCTATTTTTGGCGCTCATTTTCAGTCCGCCAACCGAGCAAATAGGTCGGCGAGGTCACGCGCTATCGTCTCAGCGGATTGCCGATCCATACCTATGAATGGGATGCACACGATTGGCATGGCCGTATCTTCAGTGTCGAAGCCATAGCCTTCACCTCCTCCGTCCGATGCGAACAAGAGGATGCCTGGCGCATATTTTTCAACCTCATACTCTCGATTGAAGTCAGCCAATTCTTCGGCTTTAAAAAAATAACACAGTTATCGCGGATGAAACCTTCGCCTCCATTATGCTCTTTGAGGAAGTCGGTGTAATCCTTGGGAAGCGCAACTCCCAAGCGTGCGGCCAGTCCATCGACGACTGCGGACTCAGCCGGTGCGTCGAACTGTTCCTCGGTTAAACTATATCCCACTGCTATCCTCCCAGGTGTTCAGCAACTGATTCCACCACGGCGTACCCTGTTGTCGATGAACATCGCGAGGCAGTGCGAGCCGGGCAGAATCGAGCTCGCCGTCTCCGGTGCTGATTTCGGCAGGGGCAAGCGCATGACGTGCCTAGGTCGGGTTTTGCAGTCCATCAGCTAAATCTCTGACTTGCGAAGTCACTAGGATCATTCAATCCTTTTCCGGCCCGTCGAATGAATGAATCCCGGCCGACTCATTGCCGAGGCGCTCAAACACGTCTAGCGCCCGCTCTGAAACAACAAGCGTGTGGTTCGAAGCCATGCCGAAGTCATCATGTCCTGGCTGCCCATGGATCTTCATCCAGACGAAGGTTGGAAGTTCTGTTTCTGGCTGCAGCCGATGAAACAACTCCGAAGCAGTAACCTCGACGTCGGCAAACGTCGCCCCTGAAACTCGCATCTTCAGCAGCTCCAGCTCGGCTTCTTTGGTGACAAGATAACAGGGAAAACTCCTTATCAGGACATCACCTATCCAAACGTCAATCTCGTAGTGAAGTTTGTGCACAATCGGCGGGTGAACGCGGTTATCGAGAACCGTATTTTTGCCAAAATCACCAGCAACAAATGGCTCTACATAATAATAATCCATTTTTCACCTATATTTTCCGACAGGCGGCACGAAATGATGGCCATATTTCTTATCCATCATTGTAGAATGATCCAGAATCTGCTGCTCCGTTGGATACGGGTACTTTTCATAGAATTTGTCATTTTCGCCCCTAATGATAACAAGATGCAGAATATCATTTAAATCCTTAGGGATCCCGCGTAGATTTTCTATCGAATTGATCTTTTTCTTCGATAGGAAATTTAGAAGCCTCTTAAGTAATTGCTGCTCAGCCGGATGATGAATTACTACATCCTCGATGTTCACGTCGGGGTTCGCCTGAGCATACGCTTTCCTAAAGCCCCTACGCCTCCGCCCTCGCCGCCTTCTCCAGTGCCGCCAGTTGCGCCTCGTCCAGCGTCAAAAACCCCATAATATGCTGCACCACTTCGGCCCGCGCGTTGCTCAGCGCGCTGTGCAGCTCGAAGCCGTTCGGCGTCTTGGTCTTGGCCAGCCACTCGCCATAGGACGGGCGGCGGTAATAGCCGGTTGCGGCCGCCAGGTCGGCCAGCACCATTTCGCCGTCCTGGCCCGAGAACACCCTGAGATAGGCCTTGGCCAGGGCATCCCGCGCCTTGGCCGGGCCGCCGGCCTGGCTGGAATGGGCGAAGCGTTTTTGGCTCATGCGCCCTGCCCGCCCGAAGCATCTTGCACAGCCTGCGGCATCAGCCCGCCGAGCCCATCGAGCAGGCCGCTGTCGCGCGCCTGCACTGCCGCCGGCACGGCATCCCTGGCGACCTTGCCCGCGGCAGCCATCGCCGCCATGCCGGCCTGTTCAGCTTGAGCCTTGGCGCGGGCATCGCGTATTCCCGCCACCTCGTCCTGGCGGCGAAAAATGCGCTGCGGACTGCGGCCGGCGCCCTGCACGATCTTCAGCGCCGCGTCGCCGTCGATATTGTCCATCACGCCGGGATCGAACTGCGCCATCTGCATGGCCGTGGTGACAACCTGGATGGTGTCGCGCGCCTCGGCCGAACGGCGCAGCACGTCGAGCGGGCCGGTGAAGGTCGGCCGCAGCGCCTTGCCGGCAAGGCTCGCCGGCGGCAGGAAGCGGCTGTCTTCCTAGTAAAGTCCCTTGTCCTCGAGAATGCCCAGCTCGCGGTCGAGATTAGAGGCAAAGCCGGCCTGGATGATCGAGCCGGACGGCCCGAGCAGCGCGCCCTTCTCCTCCTGCCGGATCAAGGCTTCGGTCGCCGTCATCTGCGGGTTCTGTACCAGCGTCTGGAACAGATTGACGAACATCATGTCGCGGATCTCCTCGGCCCGGCTGTCGGCATAATTGAAGGCATAGGTCGGGTTCTGGCCGGTGGCGATCGGCGCGATCAGCGGCCGGCCGGCATCGTCGATGAGGCCGGGATAGTTCTCGCCGGGATTGAGCACCGGCACATAGTCGAGCCTTGCCTTGGAGGCGGTCGCCGGATCGGTGATCTGCTGCAGCGCGCGCAGGCCGGAGCGCCGCACGGCGTTCTCCTCGCGCACCGTCGTCAGCGCCTCGATGGTCGGCGAGATGCCGTACGGATCGCCCTCGTAGCGGCGCCAGTTGAAGCACGACACCGGGAACGAGCGAAAACCGCTTTCCCTGACGATCGCCTCCTCGTCCTCGATCACGTGATAGGAAGCGAACGCGGTATCGAGATACTGGTAGGAGCCGCTCAGACTGTACATCTTGCGCTCGTCGCGCGGCTGGATGCACTGGATCAGCGAGATTTTCGTCTCGCATTTGGCGGGGTCGTCGACCAGGATTTTGATCCGCGCCGGCAGTCTGTCATAGCCGAGCAGTTGCGCCGCCTGTCTTGCCGTGCGCTCGTATCGGCGGTGGAAAATATCGACCTGGCCCCAGCGGTTGCGCGAGAGATAGCCTTCGACCACAGGGATTGAGGCATAGCGGATCAGCGTGCCGCCAAAACCTTCCTCGGCATAGAGATAGGCCGGGCCATAGCGCACGACATTGCGCAGGCAGGCCTGCGTTGCCGGCACGAAATTGGAATTGGCGGAGTAGCGCAGCGAGAACAGGAAGTCGCGCAGCGCTTCCGCCCATTCCTTCTCCTCGTCGGTTTCTTGGTCGTTGATGGCCGCGGTCGACAGCCCATGCCATTTCTCCGACTGCGGGATGATCAGGCTTTCCAGCCCGGCGGCCAGCCGGTTGGCGGCCGAGTTGATGGTATTGGCGTAGACACGCGCACCGCGCCGCTCCTGCCGCTCGGCCTGCGAATCGACGCCGGCCTGACGGCGGCCACTCCACATGTCGGGCGCGTCGGGATCGCAGAATTCGGACACCGCCTCCCAGACATGCTCGTACTGGCTGCGCTCGCTCTCCAGTTCAGCCTGTCGCGACAGGATATCGCGAGCACGGGAATCGCTCATGGTCAGCCTCGCTTGATGGGTGAATGGGAAAAGAAAGATGGCGGGACGTCGAAACTACCAATCTCCCACTTGAGGGCAGGGGAATCGCATATGGCGATTTTGGGGTTGAGTTTGGGCTGAGAAAGGATTCTTTGGAGAGGCAGTTGAGCGAAGGAGCGA
>NZ_JAMYMZ010000073.1:0-20568 GCF_040318825.1 Mesorhizobium sp. M1006 | reverse complement strand
CGTCGCCCAATTCGACACGCTGCGATTGCGCCTCATCAAAATCGCTGCGCGGGTGGTCGAGATGAAATCGCAAATCCGCCTGCACCTGCCGACATCGTGCCCCGACCAGCGCATCCTGCGCATGGTCCTCGATCGCATCCCCCAACTCGCGACATAACGATGGGGGCAGACGCCCCGAAACGAACCCGTCGACCGCAACCTGCAAACCCCCGCCTGCCATCACAACGGAGCAATCCCGGCGCCTGACGAGGCGCGTGGAAAAGCACCGCAACGGCGACCACAACGTCGCTTCAGGCCGTCAAAAGCTTATCGCCGTGCATCAAGGCGGCTAGAAGCGCGCCGGCAGCCTGGCGGGGGGCTTGGGGTTAGACTGCCGGCGCACGCCACTCATGAAGAGCGGCCCCTTTTTGCGGTTCCGACACCCATAGTCAACCCGGCAGCGTCTGGATGCCCGCTGTGCTCTTTTCAGAGCGGCTCGCGATGCCGGCCATGTCGGCCGATCCTGCCTAGGATGGGGGGCCACTCTCGTCGGCCGAGTTGATGCTCCAGCCAGTATCGCCTTGCCGACCAGCATGGGTTCGCCGTTAGCAATCCATCCTCGCGAGCCAATGCTATCGTGCACGTGTCGCAGCACTCCGGGCGGCTATATCGCCTAAGACAGCATGACGAAGCGTTCCAACTTCCTGTTCGGCGAGCCCGTGTGCAGTTCCTGACTCGGACAGTGGACGAGAATTCTCTTGGCGGTACTGCGCCAGAAGGCATTCGCATCCAACGGAATCAAGCGACGACTATCAGCCGCAAACGTCACATCACAAGAGCGGTCTTCCACCCATTGCAGATTATCCGACTGATCAGGCGGCGTCCGATATGTCCGACTCTGCCTCAAGAATTCCCACAGGTATGGACAGCGATCTCGCTATCCGATTCCGATAGCCCTTATTGTACTTTAGACCCCGCTCGATGTTTTGGATTTCCTGAGCGGCAAGCCCGCACGCGACCGCGAGGTCCTTGATTGAATACCCAAGGTGCTCACGATAAGCGCGGATGATGTGGGTCCCCTGCGACATAGCCGTCAAGACTGGCTCGGGAATGCGCGAATCCTTCATAAACATCTCCAAGAAGATGGGAGCGCCTGACAAATCGGGAGATTTCCTCCCCGACCCTGGCGCACACCCAGCAAATCAAAAAAATGGACGTCCATTCGGCCGGACCGGCCTCATCCATGGAATGGCCACTTGAAATTGGCAGCCGGGTCGGAATATGGCGGCTCACCTGCTTCTGATCAAGTTCTAAGAACCTGCCCGCCATGAGATGGCCTGATCGGCTGTAGCGCATTCGACCTGCGATCCTACACGACTCATTCTCCCCGATGGCTTTCTTGAACAGCAACTCGAACTCTCACTGACGCCTCCAGTGGCTATTCGCGGCACCGTCCACCCAGCCTCGCGGACGCTGATACCTTCGACCAATTTCCACCGCCGACGCAGCGAAGATGGACAAGCATCGCCACCTATAAAGGTTCACAATCACTCGACCGTGACCGATTTTGCGAGATTGCGCGGCTGGTCTACGTCTGTGCCCATGAAGAGCGCCGTGTGGTAGGCAAGAAGCTGTATCGGGAGCGAGAAGATCATCGGCGCGATAATCTCG
Source organism: Mesorhizobium sp. M1006 (assembly GCF_040318825.1). Classification (NCBI taxonomy): domain Bacteria; kingdom Pseudomonadati; phylum Pseudomonadota; class Alphaproteobacteria; order Hyphomicrobiales; family Phyllobacteriaceae; genus Mesorhizobium; species Mesorhizobium sp. M1006. The sequence goes on along the minus strand of NZ_JAMYMZ010000073.1, from coordinate 18,918 downwards.
TCGACAGCCGGCAACACGAGCGTGTGCATGGTGTTGAGTTTCGATGCGGCTGCCCCTTTTTCATCGGTGATGAGGATAATCCGCCCTCCACGGGCAGCCACTTCCTGCATGTTGGAGACGGTCTTGTCGAAAAAGCGATCATGGGGCGCGATGACGATCACTGGCATGTTGTCGTCGATCAATGCGATCGGACCGTGCTTCAATTCACCCGCCGCATAGCCCTCGGCATGGATGTAGGAAATCTCCTTGAGCTTCAGCGCACCTTCCATCGCTAGTGGGAAACTGGTGCCACGGCCGAGATACAGGACGTCACGACACTTTGACAGTTCGCGCGACAGGAACTCGATCTCCGGCTGGATGCTGTTGAGTACCTGGCCCATGACGCGCGGCACTTCGGCGAGGCTCCTGACGAGCGCCTGCAGCTCGTCTTCGGTTACGGTCCCGCGGGCTCTGGCGGCGCCGATGGCGAGTGCGGCTAGAACCGCAAGCTGGCAGGTAAACGCCTTGGTGGAGGCGACGCCAATCTCCGGTCCGGCAAGGATCGGGAAGACCGCATCGGCCTCCCGAGCGATGGTCGATTCGCAGGCATTGACGATAGCGCCAATTTTCAGCCCACGCTCCTTGCAGTACCTCAACGATGCGAGCGTATCGGCGGTTTCGCCGGACTGCGAAATGAAAAGAGCCGCCGACTGCGGCGACAACGGGATCTCGCGGTAACGGAATTCGGACGCAACGTCGATTTCAACCGTCAGGCGCGCATAGCGCTCGAACCAGTATTTTCCGATCAGTCCGGCGAGATAGGCGGTCCCGCAGGCCGAGATCGCCAAGCTCGGGATCCTGGCGAAATCGATGCCAGAGACCATGTCGGCTTTCTCTATGATGTTGCTATAGTGACGGAGAGCATGGGCGATGACTTCGGGCTGCTCGTAGATTTCCTTCTCCATGAAGTGGCGATGATTGCCCTTGCTGGCCAGATCGGCCGCGGCCGTGGAGGTATGGCGCGGACGCTCGACGGGATGGCCGTCGAAATCGAAGATATGGGCGCCCGAATTGCCGACAATGGCCCAGTCGCCCTCGATGAGATAGGTAATTTCATTGGTGAAGGGAGCAAGCGCGATTGCGTCGGAGCCCAGGAACATCTCGCCGTCGCCGTGACCGATCGCCAGCGGTGGTCCGTTGCGCGCCGCCATGATGGTCGACGGATCATCTTCGAAGAGGACGGCAAGCGCATAGGCGCCCCTGACGCGTTTCAGCATGGCACGCATCGCCTCTTGCCGCCTCATGCCCTCCCGGCGGTGTCTTGCCAAGAGATGCGCGATGACCTCGGTGTCGGTGTCGGTCTGGAACTCGGCGCCAGCCGCCGCCAATTCGTCCTTCAGCTCGGTGAAATTCTCGATGATGCCGTTATGGACGACGGCGACACCGTCGGCAAAGTGCGGGTGCGCATTGCGTTCCGTCGAGGCCCCATGGGTTGCCCAACGCGTGTGGCCGATGCCGATGTTGCCGCTCAGCGGCTCTTCCTTCAGTCTCCTCTCGAGATTGACGAGCTTGCCCTCGGCGCGCCGGCGGTGCAAGACACCTTCGGTGATCGTCGCAACGCCGGCGGAATCATAGCCGCGATATTCCAAACGCTTCAATGCGTCGACCAACCGATCCGATACCGTCTGTTGCCCAACGATACCAACAATCCCGCACATGTTCGTCTTCCCATTCTTGCCGGCAGCTTCAGCCTACGCGAGACGGATACCCATCCGGCCGCTTTCATTGGGGATCTTCTAGTAGTATTGGGTAATATTGGTATAATTGATTGTAGGGATAGCTATCATCCACCCCATGGATAAGCCGCGTTTGGGGCCCTGATCTAACTTCCTCGTTGCGCCTGACGTCCTCATGACCGAACGCAAGCCCACACCCCGCGGCACGAAGGAACAATCGGCCATGCGCGATCATCCCGGCCACGCACCTGACCACGAACCGCCGCCGCTCGTGGTCACGCGGTGATCGGCATGATCACACAGCACTGTAGTTAGGCAGCATCAGCGACGCATGGTCGGCATCATCATCATCGGCAACGTCGGCGCCGTCGGCATGATTCACGTGTTCGTCACGTTGATCATAATCATCGTCGCCGCCGATCTAGTTTCTGATTGCCTGCCGCTTTGACGCGGCTTTCGCCGGTAGAGCTTAGCCCGCGATGGCCTATCAATACGCTGTTAGTCGGCATAGCCGAAACCGAGAGTCAGGCGGCGCAGGCCACAGAGCACGTTCAGCGACCGTTTCAGTCAGCGCCGGCTTTGTCGGGGTTCGTAACGGTCATCAGGATTCTCGGGGCATGAATGCACTATCACGAAAACGTTGGTTCTCAGTGCTTCGTCCGTATTACTCAAACCCGATTCCCGCAGCGGAAGAACTAGGCGCGTGTCACGTCTTGTACAAGGCACAATAGCAGTGAGAAATGGAGATTGATGCCTGCCCGTTTTCGGATAAGACAATCACCGAGCTGTCACCCGAATTACATCAGGAACTGTCTATAGCCACCGCCCATCAGGTAGCGGCCACGTTGGATGGCGCGACGCACCTGATCGCGAAGATGGCTACCTGGATGAGACCAATCTTCTTCGACACGGCGTCTCCCGAACAGGGCAATGGCGATCTCCTGATGACATGCTCCCGCAAGCGAGCCATCCAAAGCCTGGAGCACGATACGCAGACGCGCTCCGCGGGGTTCCGGCGGAAAGCAAGCAGCTGCCAGGCGGCCGCAACCACTGATGTCGTTCAGGAACTGAAGGGCAGCGACATGGAACTTCAGGTGCTGCGGCTGCACGATCGCGTCGACATATAGCCGCAACGGGCGGAGAACGGATGCACCGGAAAGGGCGATCTGCAGACTCCGGCAGTCCTCCCTCAGCAGCACGTGCTGCACGCCGGCAGGTGTCAGCAGGATGTCCTTGCAGCATGAGAGCGAAGAAAGATCAAGCGGTTCAAAATCGTGGTCGAGCCCAACCGGCTCCGCGGCCGCTCGTAGAATACGGGCGCAGTCGCGCGGATCCCAAAAGACCCTTGCCGAAGTAGCGTCCGACTGTGGCGCGTCCGCGAAAAAGGAGGCTCCATTGTCTTAGGAAAGATGCTCCTGTCGTCAACTCGATTATCTTCATGTCGGCCTGGGCTCCGACAATGCAGGCGGGCGGTGCCATTTTGGCGTGGTCGCGCTGGAATTGTGGATTGCGCCGAAGAAACTCCCAGGCCCAGGCAGTGCGTGGCAATCGTCTGGCGTAGTGGTAAGCTTCGTGACGACGCCAGTCCGGCCAGCATTCAAGACCGGCCGTTGCTTCCTTGGGCAGACCAGCATCCTTCACGGCTCAGGTGTCCACAATGCCGACGGGCCTAGAACCGGTTGCCACAGTACCGGTCCGCTCAGACGTCCCCTGCTGCGGATGCGCAAAAGGCTCGCGCGGGAAATCTCGAGAAACCCGGCCACCGCCTCCGTTTTGCCGACGGACTTGGGTTGTCCGATGCGCGACAATGGCCACGTCGCGAGGCGAAGGATCCGTTCCATGCGCGTATCCGTCACCGTTACTATCCGGGTCAGATCCTTGGCCAAGCCGAACTCGATCATGCCCGCGAAGAGCTCGTAGGTTGCCTGGGCCAGCCCGCCCGCTGCCTTGGGCGCCGATTGAGGGAGATCGAGCGCGAAACGACTGCTCTCCCATATGTCGGCAGTCGAGGGCACGACGTCAGCACCCAGCAGCATCGGGAACGTGTCGCGCAACATTGTGGGTCCGGTGCTGGGCAAAAGACGCACGCAACCGCGAATTCGCCAGTCGGATCCCTTGAGGAGCAGATAGACAGGCTTCAGACCATCAAACGGGTCTGTTTCCATCTGGTCTTCGGTATCGACTTCCCAATCGAGCCTTTCCTTGAACACCCGAAACCTGAGCCCGTGCATCTCTTTGAGCTCGCTTGCGAACTCCTTGTAAAGGTCTGGTGTTATCAGCTGCATCATGGTCGCCTCCGTGCGGGATGTGTTCCCGCCATCGAAGGGCAAAGCTGGCAGCGATGCAGCCTGTAGAGGTTTACAGCTATCGTGGCCGAAGAATCAGGATCTCGCCTGGCCGGAGGCAGCCAGTCGTGCAACGGCCTGGTTGATCGTTCGAACGCCAAGTTTTGCCTTGGCGTTTTCCAGATGAAAGGTCACGGTGCGCTTTGAGACGCCGAGAAGCTGGCTGATATCCCAAGCCGACTTGCCGCGCGCCGCCCATTTCAGGCACTCGAACTCCCGCGGGGTGAGCGTTACATTATCCACCACGCGATCGTCGGCGAGCCTGCGCCGGACATGGATATGAAAGTTGATGGCCACCAGCTGCAATGCTTTTTCGTAACGTGTCAGTGACCGCAACAGAGGCGGACGGGACTCGTCGGAAGCAAAGGTCAGGGCAGCAAACCGGCCGCGATGATCATGCATGGACATCGTCAGGCCGCCGCGGATGCCAAACTCAGCCGCACTCTCCAGAATTTGTTGCTGCGAATTCGGCAGACAGTGCCGAGCGCGATCCACACCCCAATCGAAGGTATCCCAGCCTTGCAGCCCGCGCAGGATGACCGGATCAAGACTGTGGTACCGCTGTTGCAGATAACGTGATGTCCAGGATGAAGGATAGTTTGAGATCAATTGCGGGGCGTCGCCGGGGGCCGACGGGTAAGTGAAATAGGCGAATAGCGGAAAATCGAAGCCGGCTGCAGCGGATGCCATTGCCTCACGGAGATCGGCAGCATCAACACTTGCAGACAGTTGCTCGACGAAGTTCTCAAACACGCGATGCATTTGCGCTTTGCGTAACCTCCGTGATCGCTCGATGCGAGGCAGAGACCTTGTTTTAAACGATCCCGGACGGATACAGCGCGTGCCGAGAACCCCGTTAATCTGTTGAAACCCGTGATATTCTGACGTTGTCTATGAGCCGTGTGCCGCCGAGCCAGGCCGCGACAAGCAAGCGTGCAGGTCGGTCAAGGCTTGTCATGGGTCGCAGATCTGCCTCGTCGCGAAGTTCCAGGTATTCGACCTCGCGATAGCCCGCAGCCAGAATTGCTGCGTGCGCTTCGGCAAGCGTTGGCAGGACGGGCGAGCCGCGGGCAAGCCGCTCAGCCGTCTCGAGCAAGACCGATGATAGCTCGGGGGCAACAGCACGCTCTGCTTGCGAGAGCCGGACATTGCGCGATGATAGTGCAAGACCGTCGGCTTCGCGGACTGTCGGACAAGGAACAATGGTGATTGGAATATCCAGGTCCCGGGCCATACGCCTGACTAGCTGAAGCTGCTGAAAGTCCTTTTCGCCAAAGAAGCCGAAGTCAGCGCTGGTCTGCAGGAAGAGCTTGGCGACGACGGTCGCCACGCCATCGAAATGTCCCGGCCGGAAGGCACCGCACAGGCCCTCGCTGACACCGGACACCGAAACGGTCGTGGCGAAGGCCGCCGGATACATTTCCTCTGCATCCGGCGCATAAAGCAGGTGCGCGCCAAGCGGTGCCAGCTTGGCGGCATCCTCGTCCTCGGTGCTCGGATACGCGGCGAGATCGGCCTGGCTGTTGAATTGCTTCGGGTTGACGAAGAGCGTCACGATCACCCGGTCGGCCTTCTCGAGTGCCGCGCGCACCAGGCTGAGATGACCCTCATGCAGAACGCCCATCGTTGGCACCACGGCAATCCTCACGCCCTCGCGGCGCCATGCGGCAACGATTTGGCGAAGCTGGGCAACGCTCCTGACAATCGGCACGCTCACGCTGCTTCTCCGCTCTTGGCCGCGTCCGCGTCGGCGGGCTTGGGCGCATCGGCAAACACGTGCTCGGCGGCCGGAAACTGGCGCTCCTTCACTTCCCGCGCATAGGCCGCGATCGCAGCCGCAGCGGCCTCCCCCAGTTCAGCATAGCGCTTGACGAATTTGGGCCGGAAGTCGCCGAAGAGGCCCAGCATGTCGTCGACGACGAGAATCTGGCCGTCACAGGCTGCCGAGGCACCGATGCCAATGGTCGGGGTCGCCACCTCCCCGGTGATCCGGCGCGCGAGCGCCTCGGGAACCTTCTCCAGCACGACCGCAAAGGCGCCCGCTTCGCTCACCGCAAGCGCGTCGCGCCTGATGCGCTCGGCATCCCCGCCTCTGCCCTGCACGCGGTAGCCACCGATGGTGTTGATCGCCTGCGGCGTCAAGCCGACATGGGCCATGACCGGCACGCCGCGCGCGGCGAGGAAGCCGATCGTCTCTGCCATCGTTTCGCCGCCTTCGAGCTTGACGGCCGCGCAGCCGGTCTCGGCCATGACGCGCGCGGCATTGCGGAAAGCCTGCTCGGGGCTTTCCTCGAAGGAACCGAACGGCAGGTCGACGACCATCAGCGCCTGCTCGAGGCCACGGCGCACGGCCTGGCCGTGCGTGATCATCATCTCCAGCGTCACACCGAGCGTCGAGGGCAGGCCGTGGAGAACCATGCCGACGCTGTCGCCGACCAGCACCACATCGCAATGGGGATCGACAAGCCGGGCGACTGGCGTCGTGTAGGCGGTAAGGCAGACGAGCGGCGTCCCACCTTTGCGCGAACGAATATCCGGCGGTGTGATCGCCTTGGTGTCACCAAACGCACTCAATGGACCCTCCTTCCCCAACGTTACCAACCGCGGGTGTCGCGTTTGCCACATTTTTGTGCAAGTGCGAAGAGCTAAAAATGGCCGTGCAGCTGTGCGGTGTTGACGTGCGGACAGGCGCGCTTACACTTAAATCGATTCAGGCGCCCCCGAGCTGGCCAACCACTTTCGCGAACATGGACGATCAGGCAAAAGGACCCAGGAAAGACGGAGCCGCCGTCAAGGCCGACGAAGTCAAAGTGGACCTGATCGCCTTTGTCGTCGCCGTAAACGACAGTGAACCCTGTGTCCTCACCATCGGCCAGGCGGACACCCTTCCCTCCGGACCATTTGCGCTTGAGCACCGATCGCTGCAATCCGGTTTGAGGGGGTGGGTCGAGCAGCAGACCGGCCATCCGCTGGGGTACATTGAGCAACTCTACACCTTCGCGGATCGGGATCGCATCGGCGCCGAGCGCCAGCAGCGCGTCATCTCCATCAGCTATCTCGCATTGACCCGCAAGGAACAGGCAGCTGGCTCGCCCAAGTGCGGCTGGCAGAGCTGGTATGAATATTTTCCATGGGAGGACCACCGCTCCGGCACGCCTCCGGTCGTGCTGGACGTTCTGCGACCGCGCCTGATTGAATGGGCAGACGGCGTCAGCGACGCGGCCACGCGACGTGAACGCTGGCAGCGGGCGACGATAGCCTTCGGCTTCGACGACCGCCTTTGGAACGAGGAACTCACGCTTCAACGCTATGAGTTAGTCTACGAAGCAGGCCTGGTCCAAGAGGCCGGAAGCGGACGGGACGCGACGCTGCCTCCGCTGGTGCCCAGCAAGTCTATGGTCGCCGATCATCGCCGCATCGTGGCGACCGGCATTGCGCGGCTGCGCTCCAAGATCAAATACCGGCCGGTCGTCTTTGAGCTGATGCCGCCGGTCTTCACGCTTTTGCAGCTGCAGCGAACCGTGGAGGCGCTTGCCGGCAGGCTCGTTCGTAAGCCGAACTTTCGCCGGCTGATCGAGCAGCAGGAGCTGGTCGAAGAGACCGGAGAGGCAACCGCGGAGACCGGCGGCCGGCCAGCGAAGCTTTACCGGTTCCGCCACGCCGTTCTCGACGAGAGGGTCATCGCCGGGACAAAATTGCCGCTGGCGCGGGGTTGACATCGCTTATACTCACAGCAAGTATATGCTGGTTATTTTCAACTAGAGTATAAGCTGGAGGGGTCGATGAGCGCCATGCTGCCTGCGACCGCGTTTCTCTACGAGCGCGTCCGACGAGTGATCCCGCCGATCGAATGGCCGGCTTTCGTCGAGGATATCGAGGCGATCCTTGCACTGAAGCGCGAGCGCAACGCCATCATCCTGGCGCACAACTATCAGACCCCCGAGATCTTCCATTGCGTGGCCGACATCGTCGGCGACAGCTTGGCACTGGCCCGCACGGCTGCGACGATCGAGGCGCAAGTCATCGTGCTGGCCGGCGTACATTTCATGGCCGAAACGGCCAAGCTGCTCAATCCGCAAAAGACGGTGCTCATTCCCGACCTGCGGGCAGGCTGTTCGTTGGCGGAATCGATCACGGCAGAAGACGTGCGCTTGATGCGCCAGCGTTATCCCGGCGTGCCGATCATCACTTATGTCAACACGTCGGCCGAAGTGAAAGCCGAGTCGGATATCTGCTGTACATCCGGCAACGCCAAGGCGGTCGTCCAATCCCTTGGCGTTCCCCAGGTGATCATGTTGCCGGACGAATATCTGGCCCAGAATATCGCCGCCCAGACCGATGTGCAGATCATCGCCTGGAAAGGGCATTGCGAGGTGCATGAGCGCTTTACACCGGCCGACATCCGCGAGTTGCGCGAAAGCCATCCCGGCGTGATCGTGCTCGCGCATCCCGAATGCCCTCCCGACGTCGTGGCTGAAGCAGATTTTTCCGGCTCGACCGCTGCCATGTCCGACTATGTCGAGAGGCAAAGGCCGGCACGCGTCGTGCTGATGACGGAATGTTCGATGAGCGACAACGTCGCGTTAGCGCACCCAGAGGTCGAGTTCATCCGGCCCTGCAATTTGTGCCCTCACATGAAGCGGATCACGCTTGCCAACATCCGCATGGCGCTCGAGCAGAACCACCATATCGTAACCATCGAACCCGGGATCGCCGGGCGCGCGCGGCTTGCGGTCGAACGGATGCTGGCAATTTGAGCGCCGATGTCCGCAGCTTCTTCGGGCGGCCCATCATCATCGGCGGCGGCATCGCCGGATTGATGACCGCGCTTCAACTGGCGCCGGAGCCGGTGCTGCTTCTGTCCAGGACGCTGCTGGGAGCTGACAATTCGAGCACCTGGGCACAGGGTGGTCTGGCTGCAAGTTTCGGCGAAGACGACGATCCGGCACTGCACCTGGCCGATACGCTTGCCGCCGGGGATGGTCTCTGCGACGGAGACGTGGCGAGCCGCATCCTCCAAGCCGCGCCCAAGGCGATAGAGAGGCTTGCGGGCTTTGGGGTTCCCTTCGACCGTACACCGAAAGGATCACTGTGCCTCGGATTGGAGGCCGCACACAGCCGACGTCGCATCGTTCATGCGCATGGTGACGGCACCGGGCGTGAGATCATGCGTGCCCTGATCGCGGCTGTGCGTTCCACACCGTCGATTGTTGTCGTGGAGGGCGTGGAAGCGCGCCGGCTGGCGGTGCGAGAGAATGCGATCCGAGGCGTCTGGGCGAGCGGTTCGATAGGACCTGTCTTCTTCGGCTCACGGCGGGTCGTCCTCGCCACCGGTGGGATCGGGGGACTGTTTCTCGACACCACCAATCCTTGGGCCAGTTGGGGACAGGGCCTGGCGCTTGCGGCCCGCGCTGGAGCTGTCCTTGCCGACCTCGAGTTCATCCAGTTCCACCCGACCGCGCTTGACGGCCCGGAACGCCCTATGGTGCTGGTCAGCGAGGCCGTCCGCGGCGAAGGTGCTGCCCTGATCGACGAAACCGGCCAGGCTTTTCTCCAGAGCGTGCCAGGGGCGGAACTTGCGCCTCGCGATGTCTTGGCGCGCGCCGTCTGGAACCATCTTGCCAACGGCCACCGTGTTTTTCTCGACGCGCGGCAACGGCCTGGCCCGGAATTTGCTCGACACTTCCCGACAATCGCATCAGCCTGTCGTGGAGCCGGCATCAATCCCGCGCGCGATCTCATCCCCATTCGTCCGGCCCAACACTACCACATGGGTGGCGTTGCCGTGGACGGCTCCGGTAGGACCTCCGTCAAGGGGCTGTGGGCCTGCGGCGAAGTCGCTTCGACAGGACTGCATGGCGCCAACAGGCTCGCCAGCAATTCCTTGACCGAGGCCGTCGTGTGCGCCCGCTGGGTCGCTGAAAGTGTCGCCGGAACGCCTGCTCGCAGAACAAAGCCTGCGTTTGCGGACGTTTACCCATCGCCCGCGCCGACACCCGTGCGTGTCTTCCTGTCGCGCGCACTCGGCATCGTCCGGGATGGTGAAGGTTTGAAAGCAGCCGCATATGCCTTGTTGCCGCTCGCCGAAAGCAAGGACGCGGCCTCGGATCCGGCGGCTGTCGGGCTAATGATCGCGGTTGCCGCCCTGTTGCGCGAAGAAAGCCGCGGCGCTCATTACCGGACAGACTTTCCTCATCATGCGACTGTCGCCCGACGGTCCGAAATCACCCTCGAAGCCGCCTTGGCCGCTGCGCGGGAACTCGGACACTCGCCAAGCCTCGAAGGGGCAAAGTGATGACGCTCTCACCGCTTCCCACGGTCATGCTTGAGCCGCTTGTAAGGGCAGCTCTTCTTGAAGACCTTGGCAGAGCCGGCGACTTGACCACGGAGGCCATCGTGCCGAAGGCACACCAAGCGGGAACCGTGCTGGCGGCGCGCCAGTCCGGAGTTGTCGCCGGCCTCGATCTGGCGATGCTCGCTTTCCGCTTGATTGATCCTGATGTCGAAATTTCGGTGGAGCGGGCAGACGGCTGCAATGTCATGGATGGAGAGGTCATTGCATCAGTGGTTGGCCCTGCCCGGGCCATTCTCACAGCCGAACGGACGGCACTCAATTTTTTGTGCCATCTGAGCGGCATCGCTACAGCAACGGCATCGATCGTCGCTGCGGTTCGTGGATATGGCGCGAAGATCGTCTGCACGCGCAAGACGACGCCCGGATTGCGGGCAGTCGAAAAATATGCCGTGCGCGCAGGTGGCGGATCCAATCACCGCTTCGGCCTCGACGACGCAATTCTGATCAAGGACAACCACATCGCCATCGCAGGCGGCGTTCGCCCGGCGCTCGAGCGAGCACGAAGACGGGCCGGTCATCTCGTCAAGATCGAAGTCGAGGTCGATACGCTGGCCCAGTTGGAGGAGGTACTTGGCTTCGCTCCCGATGCGGTTCTGCTCGACAACATGTCCCTCGCCGATCTTCGCCGCGCCGTCGCAATCGTTGGCGGCCGTGCTATCACCGAGGCTTCTGGCGGGATCGCATCCGATACAGCGCGAGCGATTGCCGCGACCGGCGTTGATCTGATTTCAGTCGGCCGACTGACCCACAGCGCGCCGATCTTGGATATCGGCCTCGACTATTGGGGCTCATGATTGCCTGAGGAACGGACAGGATCGAATCAACTGTCCTTTCCGATCGTCATCAATCAGACAGCAAAGCAAGGCAGAACCGGAGGAACAGCATGGACATGCAAACAGCCAGTCCAACGCAGACATCGCCACAGGCTCAATCCCCTGACCCTGGAGCGTGGACCCTGGAGAAGGCTCGGGCACTTCACGATGCCCCCTTCAACAATCTCCTCTTCCTCGCGCAAACCGTGCACCGCCAGAATTTCGATCCCAACAAGGTCCAGCTCAGCCGGCTGCTCAGCATCAAGACGGGCGGATGCCCGGAGGATTGCGGCTATTGCAGCCAGTCGGCGCATCACGAGACCGGCCTGAAGGCGTCGAAGCTGATGGAGGTCCGGCGCGTCGTCGCCGAGGCGAAGAAAGCGCGTGACGCCGGCGCAACCCGCTATTGCATGGGCGCGGCCTGGCGAAACCCCAAGGCGCGCGACATGGATGCGGTGGTGGCGATGGTCGAAGGCGTCAAGGCGCTGGGCATGGAGACCTGCATGACGCTCGGCATGCTCGATCGTGAGCAAGCCGCTCGACTGAAGCAGGCTGGTCTCGACTTTTACAACCACAACATCGATACGTCGGAACGCTACTATAGCGAGATCATCAGCACGCGCAGCTTTGCCGACCGGCTCGAGACGCTCGAGCACGTTCGCCAATCCGGCATCAAGGTCTGCTGCGGCGGCATTGTCGGCATGGGCGAGGAGCCGGTGGACCGGATCGGCATGCTGGTGACGCTGGCCAACCTGCCGGAACATCCGCAAAGCGTTCCGATCAACATGCTGATGCCGATCCCCGGCACCCCGCTTGCCGACGCCAAGCCCATCGAGCCGATCGAATTCGTGCGCGTGATCGCGCTGGCGCGCATCATGATGCCGAAATCGCATATCCGTCTTTCCGCCGGCCGTACGGCCATGACCGACGAGATGCAGGCGCTGTGCTTTTTTGCCGGCGCCAACTCGATCTTCGTCGGCGACACGCTGCTGACGGCGGACAATCCCGGTGAGGACAGGGATACCCTGCTGTTCCGGCGCCTTGGCATCGAGCCGATGGAACTCGAGGCGCAATGAACGGGGCACCGCTTGCCCGCTATGAGGCGACCTTGCAGGGACTGGCGCGCAGGGACCGGCTGCGGACGCTGAAGCCGCGCGCCGGCCGCGACTTCTCGTCGAACGACTATCTCGGGCTTGCCGCCTCCAAAAGACTTGGCGAAGCGGTTGCGGCGGCGATTGCGCGTGGCACGCCGGTTGGCGCCACCGGGTCGCGGCTGTTGCGCGGCAATGCGCCGGAACACGAGCAGCTCGAGGCAGACGCGGCAGCATTCTTTGGAGCCGACCGCGCGCTGTTCTTCGGCAGCGGCTACATCGCCAACTTCGCTCTGCTGACGGCGCTGCCGCAGAAGGGCGACCTTTTGGTCCTCGACGAACTCGCCCATGCCAGCATGCATGAGGGTGCGCAGGCCGGGCGCGCACAGTTCGTGCTGGCCGCGCACAACGACGCCAACGCTGTCGAGGATGCGATCACGTGTTGGCGCGCCGAAGGCGGGATGGGATGCGTCTGGATTGCGGTGGAAAGCCTTTACAGCATGGATGGCGACTGCGCGCCTTTGGAGAGCCTGGTCGCGCTTGCCGATCGGCACGAGGCATTCCTCGTCGTCGACGAGGCGCACGCCACCGGCGTCTGGGGACCGGACGGCCGGGGGCTGGCTGCCGCTTTCGAGGGCCGCGACAACATCGTCGCGCTCCACACCTGCGGCAAGGCGCTCGGCGCATCTGGTGGGCTCGTGACCGGGCCGAGGACACTGTGCGAGTATCTGATCAACCGTTGCCGGCCATTCATCTACGCCACCGCGCCATCTCCGCTGATGGCGGTCGCGGCGCGCGAAGCGCTCGCAATGCTCGCCGACGAGCCTATGCGGCGTTTTCAGCTGCATGAACGCGTCGCCCTCGCAGGCCGCCAATTGGTCGATCGCTGCGGCGTGATACCAAGTGGCTCTCAGATCCAGCCCTTGGTAATCGGCGATGTCAGGCGCACCATAGCAGTGGCGGCGCGCCTGCAGGCCCGCGGCTTCGACATACGCGGCATTCGTCCGCCGACCGTGCCCGAGGGCACGTCGCGGCTGCGCATCTCACTGACGCTCAATATCGGCGAAGCCGACATTTCCGCCATGGTCGAGGCGCTCGTCGAGGTGTTGGCTCAGACATGACCGGAGGCGACATGACCAAGCGCATCGTCATCACCGGAACAGACACCGGAATTGGCAAGACGGTGTTCTCGGCCGGGCTTGCCGGCCTGCTTGACGGTTTCTACTGGAAGCCGGTGCAATCGGGCCTCGACGGCGAGACCGACAGCGAGGCGGTTGCGCGACTTGCCGGGCTGCCGTCGGGGCGCGTGCTGCCGGAAGCCTACCGCTTGAAGAGCCCGCTTTCGCCGCATCGTTCGGCCGAAATCGACGACGTTTCGATCGAGGCTGCCGATCTTTCGTTTCCGGTCCTGCCGACACCGCTCGTCATCGAAGGCGCCGGCGGGCTGATGGTGCCGCTGAACCGCCGGATAAGGTTCATCGACATATTCCAGCAATGGAAGTTGCCGGTCATTCTGTGCGCCCGCACCGCGCTCGGAACAATCAATCACACCCTGCTGTCGATCGAGGCCCTGCGGGCGCGCGCTATCCCGCTGGCTGGCATCGCCTTCATCGGCGATGAGATGACCGATACGCAACGGACGATCGTGGAATTCGGCGACGTGCCGCAACTCGGCAGGCTGCCGCACCTCGATCCGCTGACGGACAAAACGCTGAGACAAGCGATGATTGCCGGCTTCGACCTCGCTTTGATTGCCGGAGGCGGATGATGCCGCAATCCCGTGTGTGGCATCCCTTCACCCAGCACGCGCTCGAGCCGGCGATCCCTGAAATCGTCCTGACTGAAGGCGCGTATCTCCACAAAGCCAATGGCGCGCGCATTCTGGACGCCATTTCCTCCTGGTGGGTCGTCACCCATGGCCACCGCCATCCCCGCATTATAAAGGCGATCGAGACGACCGCCTCGAGCCTCGACCAGATCATCTTCGCAGGTTTCACGCACGAGCCTGCCGAATGCTTGGCCAAGGCGCTTGTCGGGCTCGCTCCCGCCGGACTCGACTGGGTGTTCTATTCCGACAGCGGCTCGACCAGCGTCGAAGTCGCGCTGAAGATGGCGCTCGGCTATTTCCGCAACATCGGCGCGCCGCGCTCGCGCATCGTCGTCATGGAGCACAGCTATCATGGCGACACGATCGGCACCATGAGCGTCGGTGCCCGTGGCGTGTTCAACGCCGCCTACGAACCCTTGCTGTTCGAGGTCGACACCATTCCCTTCCCGGCCGCCGGCCGCGAGCAGGAAACGCTAGATCGTTTCGAGGCCCTCAGCCGCGACCAGCGCGCCGCCGCGCTGATCGTCGAACCGCTCGTGCTTGGCGCCGGCGGCATGCTGATGTATCCGGCCTGGGTTCTGTCAGAGTTGAAAAACATCACTGAGGCCTCCGGCACACTGCTGATCGCCGATGAGGTGATGACCGGCTGGGGGCGCACCGGAACCATGTTCGCCTGCGAGCAAGCGTCCATCTCTCCTGATATCCTTTGCACCTCGAAGGGCTTGACCGGCGGAGCCATCCCGCTGGCCGCCACGCTTGCCACCGATGCCATCTTCCAGGCTCATTATTCCGAGGAGCGCAAGAAGACGTTTTTCCACTCGAGTTCCTACACGGCCAATCCGATTGCCTGCGCGGCAGCACTCGCCAATGTCGAGATCTGGCGTGACGAGCCGGTGGCCGAGCGGATCGCGGCCTTGAGCGAGAGACAGGCCGCCGGGTTTCGACGCTTTCGCGACAATGCCAACTTCACCGACAGCCGCGCGATCGGCACGATCCTGGCTCTCGACCTGCGCGCCGGCTCTGCCGGCTATCTGGCCGAGATCGGACCTAAGCTGCGGGCCTTTTTCCTCGAGCTCGGCCTGCTTGTGCGCCCGCTCGGCAATGTCCTTTATCTCATGCCGCCCTATTGCGTCACCGGCGACGAGCTCGATCGGCTCCATGACGCGATCGAGGAGGCCGGCGAACGCTTCGGTTCGAGCCCATGAGCAGGTTGTCGCGCCTTCTCGGGTTTGGCCATCATGCGCCTGGCCGAAAGGTGACGAATGCCGAAATCGAGAACAATCTCGGCCTCGAACCGGGCTGGATCGAGCGGCGTACTGGAATCCGGTCGCGCTTCTGGGCAACGGACGAAGACACGCTGTCTGGTCTTGCTGCGCAGGCCGGCGCCATGGCGCTGGCCAGCGCCGGCATTGCACGCAACGACATCGGTCTGCTGCTGCTTGCCACCTCGACGCCCGATCACCTCCTGCCGCCCAGCGCGCCCCTGGTCGCACATCGGCTGGGGCTCGGCCGCGCCGGCGCTGTCGATCTGACCGGCGCCTGCGCCGGCTTCATTTATGCGCTGATGTTTGCGGACGGATTTACCCGCCTGCACGGCAAAGCGAGCCTTGTTATCGCCGCCAATATCCTCAGCCGCCGCATCAATCCCTCTGAGCGCGCCAGCGCCGTGCTGTTTGCCGATGCCGCCGGCGCCGTCGTGATCGGTCCGTGCGAGGATACTGATCGGGGGATTCTCGGTGCCTCCGTGGATTCGGACGGCTCGCGATACGGGCTGATCCAGATTCCCGCAGGAGGAAGCAACAAGCCGTTCCACGGTGACCTCGACCTCGCGCAAACGCGAATGACGATAACCGACGGCCGCGAAGTATTCGCCAAGGCCGTCGAGATGATGACCGATTGCTCGATAAGCGCGCTAGCCGCTGCCGGAGTGCGACCACAGGATGTCGACCGGTTCGTGCCGCATCAGGCCAATACTCGCATTTTCGATGCGGTCGGGCGAAACCTCGGCGTTGCCGATCACCTGATCGTCAAAACGATCGCCGAATATGGCAACTCTTCCGCCGCGACGATCCCGCTCTCACTGTCGCTCGCCAATCAAGCGGAGCCGTTTCGGCCGGGCGAGAAAATACTCCTGGCGGCGGCAGGTGCGGGACTCAGCGGCGGGGCGCTCGTCGTCGGGATTTAGCCCAGCGAAGCTGCTCAACATCAGGACTGACTTTGTGAGATGAATAGGACAACGGGACCAATGCGAAAATAGTCGCCGGCAAGCTGCACGGCATCCACGTCACCGAGCAAAGCTCAACTACCACGGTTCGATACTGCTCGACCCTGACCACGCGAAGAACCCGGGATCCTGCCAATGGATTCGTGGAGACATGGAGCAAGACTTCCGGCGCACGAATCTCGACCTATGTCATCCTCGGCGAGCGCGGCTCTCGATGCTGCATCCTCAACGGCGCGGCCGCCCGGAACCTGCCAGCCCACTCCATCCATCTGGACGAAGCGCACATTCCTGTCTGAAGCCGCGGATCGTTACGTTCGTCATCAACAATGTCGTTGGCTTCTCGCCGATGGCAATGCGCTGACGCGGACGGCGTTGACGACTACATCGGCAGGGGCGCTTCAGCAGAACTTTCGCCGGTTGATGGAGCAGCAGGAACTGGTGGAGGAGACCGGCGAAAGTGCTTTTGACACCGGCGGTCGGCCGGCGAAGCTTTATCGCTTCCGCCACCATGTCCTCGACGAAACGGCGGTCGCCCGGACAAAATTGCCGCTGGCGCGGGCTTGACATCCTTTATACTCAACGTAGAAATATACCCTTATAATCAATTCGATTATAACGAGAAATTCATTCGCACCGTCCGAACCCACGGTCTCGCTCGGGAAGCCCGTATGAGTGGATCGAAGTGATCTTGGAAATGAAACGCCCGAGGACGGGCTTTCAACCTTTGTCGTGAAGGAGGTGCCTCGCGAGTGGGCCAATGCCTTGCGGCAACGGTGAAGGATGTATACCGCCAGTAAACGCATGCGTCAAAGTCGCTATCGAATGTACAGTTCGTCTAAGTGTGCGATACGTTCGATTTGTGCAAGTAACACTTGGAGAAGTGTCGCATAAAAGAAACGTTTAATTACATAAAGCAGGCAAGCTAAACTTTAAATTTGCACAAATGAGCGTAGGGCGCCCTGTTCAAGGGCGCCTTTTTTAAGGATTATCATTAGACTCTCTCCCAGGGGAACTGTGGGTGAAGAAACAACGCATCGTCCTGCTGGCAGCTGTTTTGGCGTCTGCCTTTGGCTTTTTTTTTGCTGATCCTGATCCTGCAGATGGTCAGTTTTTTGGTTGACTAGGCACGCGCAAGCGGGATGGATCGCGCAGAGACACGCGGAAGTTTTTTCGCCAGCGAAACCCCGACGACCTGATGGGGAGTCGCGCCAGCAGGGTGGGAGCCACGTCCAGTGCCACCGACCATGCGAGATGCCGATTGTTGGCGCGTCTGTCAGTTCGCGCGGCCATATTCATTCTGGTGCCGATCTGTTGCCTTTTCTGCTTTTCCCATGCGTTTTAGGCCGAGCCAATTTGTGAAGCGGGCGGTCAATGGATCTGCGCCTCGCGATTGCCTGCCGTTGCCTTTTGATCTGGGCGGCATAATCCGAGAGCGAACGCCGCAATCGCGGTTCGAATTGCGCGAAGTTGAACCGGACTTCATCCGCCGTCAGGAACTGGTGGGTTGCGCCGGGAAAGCCGGCGACCATCACAAGGTCGCCTTCCTTGACGCCTGCACAGGCTATGGGTAGCCAACTCTTCGGCCGGTAAGGCACATTGTCGCGCGCATATGGCCGGGAGGAACCATCAGGAGCGACATAGGCGCGATAAAAGCCGAAGTCGCCTGTGTGGCGCGGCCACATCCAATTGTCCGTTTCGCCGCCGAAGTTACCGATGCCGAGCGCGGGCGCATAGACAAGGCGCACGTCCTCGATTTCGAGCTTCTGCTGGAGATAGTAGGAGGCGCCGCCATAATAGGCCCCTACGTCGCACCGGCGATTGGGCTGTCCTTCACATGCGGCGATCAGGGCCTTGCGGTTCGTGGCGAGCCGCTCATATCGGGCAAACCCATTCAGCTTGTCCGAGACGCCCTTGAGTATTTCGGCGGTCACATCCCGCATGTCCTCGATCACATGGATTCGGCTGCCTGGCGCCGCGGGCAATTCTTCACCCAGGGCTCTTCGCCAGAAAGCCGTCTGTGAGATAGTCCTGGCCCTCTTTGCTGTGGTATTGGATGGATTCGAACACGCAGTGATGATTGGTTGCGACCAGCCCTTGTGGACTGACGAACGAGGCGGAGCATCCGCCCAGTGATACGATCGCGTTGAGCGGGTCAGCGTCCAGACGGCCGCATGGCCGCGCCCACTTCCGCAGTCTGGCCCGGCATCCACATACCTTCGTCCGCCGACGTAGCCGTGACCGTCCAGAGCAAGGCGATGGCAGTTGCTTTGGCCAAACATTTCAAATTCGAGTTCATGCTGATGGCGTTCACCTCTCATATTTGTCGCGCGCAACGTTTGCGGATCATCCGCTGCACCAATCGTGCCAAATGAATAAAGCCTTCAGTTACAAATGGTGAGCCGCCCCATTCATGTCCGATCTCCGACGTCTTTCACGTAAAGGGCTCGGTGCTTCCACGCTCGTTTGCTCTTCGCCCGTCCCTCTTCCGTCTTGACTAGCAGGAGCCTACGGCCTATCTCACTGCCGCGTTAGCACTCGCTTCTGGTGA
>NZ_JAMYMZ010000072.1:0-21511 GCF_040318825.1 Mesorhizobium sp. M1006 | reverse complement strand
ATTGCCAATGGCTGGCCAAACAGCGATATCGACGCCCTCATGCCATGGAATTACCAGCGCTGAACGGCCTCAGCTGCCCGCTTACCAAGCACCAGGCCGCGCAGTCGGTCCCTTATGGCGCAGGGCTGCGCGTGGCGGAGGTGTCGACGCTGAAGGTCGCTGACGTCGACAGCGAGCGCATGCTGTTGCGCGTCGAGCGTGGCAAAAGGCGGGCGATATCGCAACGCCATGCTGTCGCAAGACCTGCTCTTGTTGCTGCGCCAGTGGTGGAAGGGCGCTCTCACCGTGCGGCGCCATTTATAGATCAGGCTGGTCGCGACATCGTACTGACGCGCTACCGCCGCCACCGTGGACCCGGGCGCGAATGCCGCGGCCAGTATCCGGCACTGATCCTCTTCACGCCAACGACGACGACGCTCAAGCCCGGTCAATAACGTCACATGGCTCATGCTGTGCTGCTAACTACGCTCGAAAGGACAACCTTAAGAGCGCAGCCTCGCTACCGTTCCATGCTCGCGCAAGGCGGCCCTCGCCGGAGGCGTACCCGAAAAGCCACTCCTGCCTTCTTTTACGCCTCGCTAGCAAAGCCGATCATGGCCTGCCGGCAGCTTGCGCCCGGGAAATGGGGCCAAGCGGGGTCTTCAACTTGGAGGAATTGCTGAAGCAACGCAATGAGTCTCTTTGCGGGTCGACGAACACCCCGCGATCATGACCGGGTGGCGTGTCCCCCTTCAACCTGCGTCGCGTGCGGAGAGAAATCCCCCGCGTAACCAAGCAACTAGTTCGATGGTGTTAGCAAATATCTTCTTACATCCTGCAACAATCATAGGATTGTCGCCAGAGGGTAGCAATGTTCGATCATCGGTCTTGAGACCGAGGCACAACTTGTTGAGCGCACGACCGTAGCCAATTTCAAATGCCACGCCTTCATCAATCGTTCGACCATCCAGTACAGCAACGATACAATCGCACCTTCTAATGGCATTGATGTCCGCCTCAAACACCAATTGCCTCGCAGCCTCCAATGGCATCCCTCTATCCACTAAATCGCGCATGAGCTTTCCGTCGCGTTGGGGAAGAAAAACGTGCGCCATAGGCTCAAGAAGGCTTGTCAGCCGCTCATTGAAGCTGCGCTCAATGTCATTGAATAGCGGGGCTGCCAGATAGATACGCATGGACATTCGAGCATCATTCATAGCGCGCAATAATCGTGTTGAGCTCGGTCGGTTCATATTCCTCAAATAGAACATGCCGAGCCACCTTGCGAGCAATGTCACCCGGACTGTTCTCATCAGTTGAGAGGACAAACGACGGATTGTAGATCGTTTTGAGGGTCATAGTCTGTGCATCAAAATAGGGTTGCTTGCCCGCCTCCTCCGGAGGGCGACCTCGCGCCATATTTCGCTTCACTAGCGTCTTGGAGTCGGCCTCAATAAATATGATCTCTCCTTTCTGAAGAGGCTGATCGCGAGTTACTAGATCGCGCAATGCATGAGACTTTATCTTGTTCTCGTCATCGCTTTTAGAGAAGGCATAAAGATCCAAAGGGGCACGATCCATAAAATGAAGCCCCGCCGTCGCCGCATGCATACGACGATTCTTCTCCTTCAGTTCCGAATATATGAATTGATCGATAATTGTCTGCTGCTCTTCACCGATCTTACTTGACGCCATATACATTTCACGAGGAGGTGGCCGTGTCCATTCTTCGTGTGTATGAAAGCATCGCAATTGCTCAAGCAATGTCGATTTCCCAGAGGCGACAGGCCCCACTATGTAATAGTGATACCGAGAGCGCCGATCCTCTCCAAGCGTTTCTACGGTTTCACTGAATCCTCTTTCATCAAAATTAAGGATCTCGAGAAAATCTCCGATCTCAGCAGACGTTAGAAATATCGTTACCAAGTTATAGAGCTCGAGATTGGCCTCGAATACGTCCTGCCTTCGCGCCTCTGATAGGGCCCCTTCTTCCATGATCCAGTATATCATATAGTGATGGTTAGCTGGGCTCTTATCACGGTTGAGACGTAGGTAATTTTTGAGAGAGCTGTCGGCAAGCGAATGACCAATCAACAGCATTGTGTTTTGAACAAAGCGAAGAAACAGATACTCAGAACTGACACCCGGGGAACGTGCACGAGCATCCGCGAAAGAATCTTCCGTGAATATCAGTTGAGGGCTGCGCTTCTTAAGACTGACACGAGGCAATATTCCATTGACGTGATAAACTGTCGTCAGATTCCCTCGATCCGTAAGAGGCGGTTGCCAAGTGACGCTTAGGGCGTTACCGGACTCGCTCCCAAAAGCGCTTTGCTTTACTTGCTCCCCTATCGCATCAGCCAGGAGGTCGTCGAAGTTGAAATTTATTACGAGTGATACTTTGCGAGAAAGATCACGCAGCTGTGCGAGATAGGGATGCGTTTGTATAACCTCGGCGATTGTTTGCGGGACTTTCTCATAGATCGCCTTGTGAATAGCGTCGCCCCATTCATATTCGACCGTCGCGGACCTAAGCTCTGCCGGCTCCGTGACAGGACATGCCCCTCTAAAGCGATGATAGATGATCTGTCCGAGATATTCAGGTTGGACCCCCGCCGCAACGTGTGCTGCTAAATCATCAGGGAGGCCGCCCTGAATCTCCGCAAGCCTTTTCAATAGATCCTGCCATCCAGGCACCTTGGCGTCGATTGAAATCCCGGCTCCGGTCACCAGGTTCAGCCGTTGCAGTCTCAGCCTCTGGTAGAGGTGGCACAAAAATCGAGGGAGACGCGGTTGTCGCGCGATGGCGGCATGAAGATTACTAACCATCATTCAGACCTCGAATATCGAGGCGATTGAGCCCGCTGCGGCTGGATCATATTTCCCCCCCACCCCACGAATGTTCCATAGTCCAGATTTGCGGATTTGCGCTACGGGAGATTTGAGGCCGAGCCAGTCAGGACTGGGATGATCAATTATGCGCATCGATTCGCTCAACAGTGCAATCAGCTGCATCTCAACCTTAGCGCGCAAACTTTCCTTGCTAGGTTCGTCATCAACTTCGAGCAGAACCACCTCTAAACCCTGAAGATACCGAGAGACCGCAAGCTCATGCGCTATCTCCAAACTCTTCACCTCGGGGCGCGCGTCCTGACCCTCACCCCAAGTCGGAAGGCTGCCATGGCCGGGGCCGGCCTCCAGCATCGCTCTACCAATGTGCAGACGGAAGATGGAGCCACGATGGTTGCCGATCTGACTGGAAGGTCCTAGGTGATTGCGCAATCGACCCCGCAGAGAGGCCTGCGAGCCAGCGCTAACTGCGTGGGTACCGATCCGCACCACTCGGTAACCAGCGCCTCGGAAGTTCCGTTCGGCGCCGTCCAAGAATATATAGACCCCGCGTTTTGGTACGGATCTCGACGAAAGTTCCCTGAACGAGAACACACGGTCCGCTATACGCTCTTCAGCAATCCAATCATAGAGCCGATCCAGGTCCTGTATCCTTGCGGCCATTCGTTTTGCTTCCGTTAGCCAAATGACGTGGTCAGAGTATCCAAGGCCCAACCAAGGCGCGACGATATCCAACGGAGAGGCCCTAGCTCTGTTCAGCTCGAGCAACGGCATACTGTATTCGTTAGCAGCAAGCAGCGTCACCTGCCTGCTTTCGGCACGAGCAGCAAGTGCATCAAGCACCTGCTCAGCCCAATCGCGTTGATTGGCTTCAGGCAGATCGGGGAGATTGAGATCATACGGCGCGATAATCATCTCGCCCGCGACGATCCCGTGTTTGCCCGACAAAATTGCGTACGGCGCCCCGAGCGATCGAACAAGATTGATGCAACTTTTGAATCGGTCCGAGGTATAGAGCTGATCTGCGGGGGCGGCTTCTTGGCGCTTCTTTCGGCCGCACCCAATGACAATGAGCGGAACGACACCATTGCGACCCAGCACAGCTTCTCGGAGAAGCATGGTCGGAGGCTCGAACAGTTCGCCCTGCATCAAGGCAATCCTTTGGCTGGAGGATCATCCGCGGCTTTTATGCTGTGGAATGGCTTAGCAGGAGCGAGCCGACAAAGGACCAGACCAGCCGTTAACGCCACTGGGGTCCGATCAACAACGATTCGACGAATCGTTGCGGCGCCTACGTCATGGCTATCACGCAGTGATCGACCGACCTTAAGCTGAACAAGCCTGTGATAAACAGCAGCCCCAGCGCCATATGGCTTTTTGGTAAGGCTCGCGCACTGCCAAGGAGCACTGGGCTGCGTCCGTGTGCGTGTAAGATCGGGTGCAATTCCTATGCACCCGACTATGGCAGTTCTGTTTGTCGCCACCGAACTTCCCGAGGCTGCCGCGCCGCCTGCCTTCTTAGCCGATATCTACTCGTGCGAAAACCGGGCTGACGTGAATATCGAGGATAGGCAGCTCAGCCGGCAACGTGGCGATGACCCCCAGATCGTCCAGCACCTCGTCAAGTTTGCGACTCTTGGAGATGAAATTGGGTTTCCTGCCGAGGAGAGATGGGAATTCTCGGACGCTCAAACCCGTCTTGCCAAATCCGTCAATAAAGTCATCATAGGACATGATCGAGCACAGCTTCTCACACGATTCTGGGACTTTGCTGGATTGAACCATGTGTCCCCCTCGACGCTCAAGGCGCTGCTTGAGCGGCTCGTGTGACCCCAAAGATCATGTAATTGAGAGCGATCGGGGGAGCGCCGCTGAGCTTGGGAGCGACAGTTCCGCTCTGCCTGCTAAAGACGAAATCGCTCCAATTCCAGCCGACCTCATTTGTCTGCACAACGACATATGAGCCTAAACGCAATTTGGCGGAAGTGGCGGTTTTCGAGAAATCCAAGCCCAGACCGAATGAAAAGACAGGCCGGTTGTTGCCTTGCTTCTCGATCGCACGAACAACGCCCTTAGCGAGCTGAACGAAGGGCACGAGCACGGGCTGCGCGGTGGTAAGAAGCGATAGCCCTTCCTTGAAAGCAGAGTTATCCAGCGCTTCCACCAGCATGTCGGTTCCGCCGCTGCGAACGTTGATGGTGCGCCCTTCGAAGCTCAGGCCGTCGTTGCCAACGTTCACTCCGACGAAGATGGGCAAGCTTAGCAACGGGGCTGCGCTGCCGTCAGTGGCGATGGTCTTCAACGCAAAGCGCATCTCCTCCGACTTGCTCCCAGCCTGGTTCTTCCCCGTAAATTCGCACAGGATCTCATGGCGGCCGGAGCCCGGATAGTTGTGAACGTAGAACCGATCGAGGGTGATTTTCAAACTTGCGCCTTGGAGCTTTTCATCGGGCGCCATCGACGTTGCGTGAACGATGTCCAGTCTATCTCCTGCCGAAGATCCATTCTCAGGAATGAACCCGATCGCCGCGCCAGTATTGGCCCATTGGTCGTTGGTGAAGAAGGGAACGCTGATCGCCTGACTTCGAGCCCCCAGCTGATGGAAGCGGGAAGCCGCTTCATGGTCGCCGATCTCCTCCAGATAGGCGGCGATCTCCAAAGGATGCTTCTCTCCGATGCAATCTGATTTGTTGAATTCCATTCGGTCCCCTTTCAAGCACGAACGCGCGGCCTTGGCCGGATAGCTTCGCGAACGGAGGCGTAGATGTCCTCCAGCACGGTAGCCCCGACTTCCAACGTCACCGCGAGCGCATAGGGCACCGCAGCCTGCTGGAAATTCCGGTGGGTAGCGCGCGCCTGGACTCCAATGAACAGCCCGCTGGAGTCCATGAAGACAGTGCTATTGCTTCCCTCAAGGATGAAGTGCGCCACGGTTCCGCGCCTTATATCATCTGGATGGGGCTGCATGATCGTCTTCACACCTCGCCAGAACTTACGCTTTCCGTCCTGGTCGACGACGTCCAGCATCACACCCCGATAGGCGATGGAGGTAGAATGGATCGGGGGCAGCCATGCGAGCGTCATCGCGATCCTACGGATCTCCCTTGAGCGGATCATGCTGGTTGGGATTGGAATGCGGTACTCGTGAAGCTGCTCGTGGCTGATCTCATCATCCGCAAGCAGGGTGACACGGTTGACCGCGCCTGATATCACCCGCTCGACCGTCGGCTTGCCGTATCCTAGGAATTTCGTGACCGTTGCCCTGCGCCGCCGCCATTGTTTCGTGCCCGGCGGTGGATAGGAGGCGTCCAGCAAGGTACCGGCATCGCCCCACTGGGAGCCATGCACCAGCAATGCTTTTGTGGCAAGAGCCGCCCGTTTGAAATCCCGCAGGCTGACCCCATCTTCGGCCAGCACCTCTTCAAGAGCGTCGACAATCTGGATACCCGAACGCGTTACGAGAGCTGCTGCGTTGCTCGTTCCGGTCGAGCGACGGGTACGCGTAACAGATCCGGCCGAAGGGTCGGGTGCTGCTGTCTCCAGGCCAATGTATCCAATCTCGTCCGGCCAGACAAGGTGGCCATCGGCGTGATCGGCCGCCCTTGCGACCTGCCGACCTCCAATGTCCACAATTTCCGGCTTGAGTGAACGGTTGATCCCAGGGCCGATTGCCGATCCGAGATTTGGAACGCCAATCGGCGCGAATGGGTCAATAGTGTCCGAAGGGCAGGCGCCCGCCCCGTCCGCATGCACGGCACCCACGCTTAGGACATTCATGGCCTCGGCAGGGCTGAGCAGACCGCGAATGCCCTTGCTTGCCTCGACCGCACGAATTAGCGCGATCTGTCGTTCGAGGGGAGAAGCCGCGTTGAACGATGCCTGGTCCGGATATCCGGAGGGAAACCGTGCTGTTATATTTCCGGCGCTGACAACGAACAGAATGCCGTATTTGTGCGATAGCCAGTCAAGCAGCCGCGCCCAGGGAGTTGGCCGACGGACGAAAGGCCCTTCTGCGTCGCAGATCGAGTGATTGATGATCAGGACGTCCGGCCCCGCCGGCCCAGCGTGCTCGTGCCCTTCCTTCAGGGCGAAGACCGCCCGATAGATGACGCCGATAGGAAGAAGGTCCTGGTGGGTACGCTCGTCATTGAGATGCTGTGGTGCGGCCAGGACAGGAACCGCCTTGAGGCTTCTCGTCAGTGGCGCCTCTCCATTTGCTAGATCGCCGTGGATGATCAGGGAAGCAATCGCAGTACCATGATATCGCCGAGCGACGGGAACCGAGGCGCTCGGCACGTCAACCTCGATGACATCCACCCGCCCCGCCAGAAGGCCGTGGTTCTGCATTGGATATCCATCCAGGATCGCGGCCACGGCGGGACGCAGTCCGTCATTTGCGCCCTCACGCAGGCTAGTCACCGCAGAGTCCGGCTCTGAAAGAGGCCTGGTGGCGTATAGCGACTGGGGACGGATCGACATGATCGGGTCGGCATTGGCCAAGCGCCCAGTGCGGGAGCTGATCGCGCTAGCCTGTTGGGCCGGGACCTCAATCAGTGCCACTTGGTACCGGATGGGCTCGATCGTCACGAAATCGACAATTCTGCCACCGACCGCAGAAAGGATGCCCTCGAGCGCCTGCTTCGCATTCTTGCGGAGTTCCTCGTTCTCGTGGAACCACAAATCGAGTTCAAGCCGTACCGGCGCCAGCGGATCCTTCGCGAGACGGCGGTGGATGAAGAACTGGGTGGCCGGTTCAATCCTGTCAGAAGCATTCCACACCCGGATCTTGGAAAGGTAGCCGAATATTTTCCACCAATCCTTTTCGTCTTCGCGAGGCGATAGCTTCGACTCGAACCGCCGCCACATGGCAAGTAGCTGGCGCATGCCGTTCTCGGTCGGCATGGTGAGGTAGAGGCGAGACATAGCGGAGTCGGCATCTCCCGCGTCGTCCTGGTCCGCATCGTCATCGGTGACAGGGTCGGGGTCGGAGCCGACGTAGTCCTCGGTCAGCCACTCGAATCCCAGCTGCTCAGCGGCGGAGATGAACCGCTCGATCGGACCGATGGTCTCGAACACCAAGGCCCGTTCGGGAGAAGCGAACGCTGCATTCGTGGTTGCCCCAGCTTCTAGTGATTCCTTTAGGAGGGCGATGCCCGGAGCCAGCCTCTTGGATTGTTCCTCAGAGGAGCGAGCCCTCGGGAATCGAGCCTTTCGGCCCCCCTTTAAGCGCTTGAGCACGTTTTCGCTTCGGCGAATCCGTATGATCGGACGGTCTGCTATCTTCAGTCTCCCCCTGAATCGACCGTTTCCGCCGGAGCTTGGCCAGACCTTCAAGCAACGCTTGGTCGGCGGCAAGTTTTCCGCGAGACAAAACGACCTTCCTTCTCACGTCCAAAGTGAACGCTTCGATATCCGAGAAATTCAGGCCGTTCAATGTGCGTACGAACTTTTCCTCAATAAAAGCAATAGAGTTGCCGTAATCTTTTTGGAGTCGATAGAACCACTGGGATATTTCCTGTGGACGTGGAAGTGGCACGTCCACTCGAAGCTCGAAGCGCCGCCATACGGCCCGATCAAGGAGTTCTGGGTGGTTGGTAGCGCAGACAATGACGCAGTTGGTCGGTATTGAGTCCATCTGCAGTAGCAGCGAACTTACCACGCGCTTGATCTCTCCGGTCTCCTGGGTGTCGCCACGTTCCTTGCCAACCGTGTCGAACTCATCGAAGAACACCACGCAGGACTGCCCGGCGACAAAATCGGTTAGCTTGCGAAGGCGAGAGGCGGTCTCGCCGAGATAGCTCGCAATAAGTCCGTCATACCGAACGACGTAGAACGGCAGCCGCAGCTCGTGCGAGAGGATTTCGGCCAGACTGGTCTTGCCTGTTCCCGGCGGCCCGACCAACAGGACCTTGTGCCGAGGCTCGAGACCGTGGGATCTCAACAGTCCCATCTCTCCGTACTCGTCAATAAATTCCTGGATTTCTGCCGACGTCTCCGGAGGCAGGACGAGATCCTTGAGCCTACGGTTCGGCCTGAGCTCGACAAGTACATCGCTCAGCTCTGGTGGGATGGCGTATCCACGCACTCTCGACGCATTAGACCTCTTCCTACGGTTTGCGTCGATCGCGTCGACTATTCGCTCAGCGATTCCGTTCTGCTGTTGGGCCCGGGCCTCGGCAACAAGCGCCTGAAGCGGCAGCGAGGCACGATCGCTGGAAAAGCTAAGATCGTCATCCTTCCGTGCGATGCCGGTTCGCGCCATTATCCGTTACCTTCCGCGCTCGACTCGTCCCCAATACGGCGCTGTTTCCCGTTAATGATAAGGCAATTGGCAGCCAGCGCCAGAGGCAGTGCCCAAATAGCTGCCCTCTCCTGACGAACTACTGTCGTTCGAAACCCATTAACGTTCGGTTTTAAGGGCTGCCACGGCGGTTCGAAGGTGAGACGGCTTCTATGAGACGTGCAGTACCTTCTTCCACGCCGCGCCGCCATTACGAAACGCTCGGGCGGCTCCTTGTCGACAGATGTTCCAGGATACCCTCTCACTGCACAACGCCCGGGACTTGCTTGCACATGGTGGCGATCAAGCGCCGCCGCGAGCTGATCTAACATCCAGCAGTCCTGAAGATGACTTGCAGACGATCACAGGTTCAGCCCTGGCACGCTGAAGATCGAGGGTCCGCCAGGCTGTTGAGATGATCCAATAAGTCCCACTCTCGCTCTAGCCTAGTACTACAGTTGCATATGACCTCTTTTCTTGTAGTGAGCGATCATGGCCTGGGCTTGATGCCGTCGTCGCCAAAGCGACCAGGCGAAAATGAAGGCACGGCTGTGAAGCTTTCGCCTGATGAGGCGCATGATCAACGTTCGAATTTCGGCGACGGTGGGGATAAGAGCGATTTTGCGCGTCAGGCTGCGATTGCTGACTTTGGACTCGTTTCGTTCGGTTTGCCGAGAGCCGAACGGCGCAAGTCGGCGCCGAGTTTGGCCAGGAAAGCGGCTGCCGCCATGACCAGCGTCATATGACGGTGCCAGCCGTGCCATGAGCGGGCTTCGCAATGATCGAGACCGAGATCGTCCTTGGCGCGCTGGAAACATTCCTCGATCGTCCAGCGCAAGCCCGCGGCGCCGGCCAGTTCTACAAGCGTCGCGTCCGCGGGCGCGAACACCAGATAAAAGCTAAGCGCATGCGGATCGGAGCGGCTCCTGCGGATGAGGACGTAGCGGGCAAAGCCTTCGTCCACGACATAGGGCAGAGCAATGCGTGCCCAGTCGTAGAGCCTGAGGCCCTTGGCGCCTTCACCCGCCGGAAGCGCCTGCCAGGCCTCGGCGGCGAGTTCCTCGGCCATCTCTTTCGGATCCGTCTGCAGCAGCCCCTGATCGGTCAGCATGCGCAAGATATGATTGGACCGTATCGCAAGAACATAAGGTTGTCGGCGCTCCTCGAGCATGCGCCGGGTCTGATAATCCCCGCCATAGGCTGCGTCGGCCAGAACCCACGCGCACGGCACACCCCTGTCGAGCGCATCGGCCAACATGGCGCGCGCGATCGCCGGCTTGGTCGCGAATGCCACGTCTTCGGGAATATGCGCAGCCCTGCGGCGCGCCTCCTCCTTGGCCCACGCTTCCGGCAAGTAAAGCCGCCGATCGATGAGTGCCTGGCCGAAACGGCTGGCATAGGCGGCAAACACGCCAACCTGACAGTTTTCGATCCGGCCGGCGGTTCCCGAATATTGCCGCGCGACTCCAACCGAATGCTGGCCTTTCTTCAGGAAACCGGTGTCATCGACAACCAGCACACCCGATCGGTCGCCAAGCGCCTCAATGACATAGTCAAAAACAACAGCGCGCATCATCTCGCAATCCCAATGCGAGCGGCCAAGCAGCGCCTGCATCCGCCACGGCCTCTCTAGGCCCGCCTGTTCGGCCAGCAGCCAGCCGGTCTTGCGCTCAATCCCCGACAAAAGACCGTCGATGAACGCACCGCAGCTCGCGCGCGCCTCCGAGCGACGGAATACCGAACAAAGCCGGCCTTTCAATGCCGTCAGTTCCCGCTCCCAACCAATCCCGGATCCAGCCCAGTCCGAAACAGACATTCCAGATTCTCCTCAAGCTAAACGCCTGAGATGAATCATGATTTGACATCAATTGCAACTGTAGTACTAGGCGGCCGGTCGCACGGCTGATTACCAATGCCTTTTCCTGGGCCGTGAGGTTTGGACGCTATCACTCGCCAGGCGGAAGCTGGACCGCTCGGCGCCGGTTCCTTCGACAGCGATCCCCGAGTTGACCAATGACCGGCATGCGTCGAGAACCGACCAAGGCACTTCATCCACCGCTGCCGCAATATCAACGAAGCTCGTCAGTGAGTCGACCTTCGACAGCACGTTCGAGTGATGAATTGCGCCGCAGGATCCAGGCATCGTTGGTCCAATGGATGACGTTGTCCCAGACGATGAAGTGTGCCCCGCATCCAGTGTCTCGCCACACAGAAGGGAAAAGGGTCAACCCGCCCTCGCGTTGATAAAGGCGCCAGGCCGGCCCGGCACGACGGTCGAGGTTAACCGTCAGTATGTCTCCGCATCCATCGGGGCATCTCATGACAAGGGACCGCGGAACTCCGCGCTCCACAAGTGCAACGTCTCCGGGGTTATCCACCTGCTCGGTGGCTTCGGACTGACGTTCAACCGCGCCCTTGAAATGTACCGCGTGCGTTTTCTTGAGCACCCAACCGAACTCCCGACCTACCAGAGCGAAGGATTTGTCACGCGATCCAGAAGGTCCACCGCGCACTTGTAAGCAATGGCCGCATCCGGGCTTTTACCTTTGGCATAATAGAGCAGCCCGACGCAGATCGCGATTGTATACTCGCGCCTCAGATCGAACGAATGGGACTGACCTTCTTCCAGGATGGTCGTACGCAACGCCACGATCGCGTTGAGCCGATACTGGGCCGTTCTGCCTTGCAGGAGATGTTTAAGCGACATAGCGAAGAGATCTCCGGAATAAAAATCTTCGAGCACTTGTTCGGGCAGCGGTTGATCAGCCTGCAACTCCGCGTCGAACGCAAGCCCCATTTCCAAGCGGGCGACGTCGTGGGACAAAGGACGTCGAGCTGCCCGCGTGAAGTCGATCAGAACCGCTTCCGCGTCGCCGCCGCAGACGAACACGTTGCGCAAATTGAGGTCGTCGTGAGCGCGACACACCGGATGCTCCTCAGCCTGCAGTCCAGCGAGACGAACAAAAAAGCTTCGTGGCGAAGCGCCAGCGTGCCTCTCCTTGGTCAATTTGTCCTAGGTGCGCTCAAGGCCTTAGATATGCGTCATGCCGTGCCGCAGGTAGAAACTCCTGCAGAAGGTCTAGTCTCTTTCTTTCGGGGTCTTTTCGCCAACGACCCAACACAGTTCGATAGATCGCCTGGATGAGCTCTTTCACATCGCGGTTGATCATAACCTTGTCCAGGCGGACGGCATTCTCGACGAAGCGGGAGACCGCAAGCTGGTGCTCAGATCCCACAACGCAACGATCCAGGCACAAAGGGGCGCATCCGCGATATGGCACGCGGTCAGCGACCACGTCCCTGTACGTATTAATGTGTTCTTCCATCACCGCCGCGGGGCCTGACTTGACGATGAAAGGTGTGTGCTGCTCCAGGCCTTCCGTCTCGACCTTCCAGACGGACGAAGAAGATTTGCCACCATTCTCCTCGGAAATAAGGATGCCCGAGTAGTCGTGAAACGCGCGACGGAACAGAAGCTCCAGTTCGGGTAGCAGAGGCGTCGGCAGCTCATTCCCATTTTTGTCGCGGATCGCCAGGCTGCTGTTCAGGGAAGGGCCGCACCGGCATCGTGCGCAGGTCTCGGCAATGTTATCCCAGTCAGAGTCTGGAAGCACTGCGAGCTGCCGCAGCACCACACCAGTATGCTCTTGCCACTGCGCCAACACGCCTGCGCCTGAACGCGCCACCGCCTGTCCAATCGCTTCCTCGCCCCGTTTCGTAACGACAATGACGAGTATGCCGCGCTGTGCGGACGAAGCGGCGAGGCGTCGAAGACGCTTGACCAAATCCAATCGGCCCTCGTCCGACGGCAGGGCACCGGCGAGCACGATCAACGCCCGGGCGCCTCCGTCATCAAGATCAGAAAGGGACACAAGCGGCTTCACGGCAAGTCGCCGGGCGGAGAAAGGCGTCGGTTCACGGAACCTCCGTCAACCAAAACGGTCGTGCGCTCTTCAGCTTTCATGTTGGCGCCAAATCATGGGCCAACTGTCTCCTTTGGCCAGGGCATTGTCCTGAGCACATACAACGCAGGTCGGATCTGATCTTGAACTGACA
Source organism: Mesorhizobium sp. M1006 (assembly GCF_040318825.1). Taxonomy (NCBI): domain Bacteria; kingdom Pseudomonadati; phylum Pseudomonadota; class Alphaproteobacteria; order Hyphomicrobiales; family Phyllobacteriaceae; genus Mesorhizobium; species Mesorhizobium sp. M1006. Next base: position 8,346 of record NZ_JAMYMZ010000072.1, on the reverse strand, counting down.
GGCCGCACCGATCCTTCAATGGGCCGCCCAACAAGATGCCGCGCCTCCCCAGGAAACCCGATCACTGCCGAAAGGAACATCGAGACGGCCATGGAAGAGGTTGCTGCGTTAAGTGAGATCACGGCCGGCTGCGGCTCGAAATGGCCGACGAAATACGGATCGGAGCGTGTGCGAGTTCCTCAACGACCACTGAACCGGTGCCGCCTACGCCGACAACCGCCACGGTGAGATCGTTGAGAATCCGCTGCCCTGCGGCGCCGAACGCTCGCACATTACGGTCGAACACTTCCGGCAATGGGGCCGGATCTTCCGCATCAGTCTCAGTTGGGTAAGATCGAACACTGCGCCCGATTTCCTGTATCCGATCGATGGTGAATGTGGTCTCGCCTTTGATATCGAAGAGGCGGCCACGAAATCCTGTCGGCCCCGCGATCAGGAATCCATGCGGCCCTTGCGGGCACCGAAAATGCAGCACCGGAGCCAAGAGTTGCTGCGCTGCGTCGTCGACCAATGAGAACGCCAGTCTGCGTTGCACAGGATGCGAATGCGCAAGAATTACGCCCGCTCGCTCCAGACGCGCGCGTTTGAGCACGCTCGACAGGAACATGGGAGTCAATGAGACTTCTATCGGGCTGCGGGCGATATAGTCGTCCGGAGCCGGGCGAATGATCTCTCTAACGATCAACCTCATCCCGCCTTCGAAACGACCACCGCCAACGATCAACGCAGCAGCAGTTTCAAGGGGGCAGGCGCGATAAGGTCATCGCGAAGAGCCGTCCATTCTCCACCCCGGAACATCAGACGGTTCATCGCGCCTCGCCGAGCCGCCGCCGGATTACATTCAAATAGGTAAGCAGATTGTCGCTGTTGGGCTTCCAGGTAGACGGATGCCAGGAAAACCACAGCCACTCCGAGGGCACTCCCGGGGTGGCCTGTTGCCCGGTGTTTTGCGGGGTTCCACCGTGTTCGAGGGCGAGCGCCGGCTCGGCCCAGAAGCAATCGGGCGCAGCCTGCGGATAGCCCGCAGGCACCACGAACTTTATCCCAACCTCGGCGCGGTTCCAGCCCTTTGGAAGCTGCACAGCCGGCACGCTGACCACTGCCGTACCTCCGGACTGGAGCTCAAGGGTCGCGTTGGGGTGCTTTTTGCTGATATCCTGAAAGTGACGTTCGAGGATCGACATTAGCCAAACGTCGCCGGAGGAACAGTGTAGAAGTGCATTCCATTCTTGAGCGTAACAGCCTCATTGTCCCCAATCTGCCGATCGGCATCATGGCCGTGCCCCTCGAGGAACAACTGATATTGCTGGTCCTTGCCGGCGAGCTGCTTCAGCTCCGCACCGGTCATGCTTTCGCTTGTCGCTTCAATATGGACCCCATCAATATTGATGAAAATTTCGGATGATCTTCTTTGGCTATTGTTCCCTCTGCAAAATGAACCCGAAAAAGAGCAGCCTCGGCTATTCAAAGAGAATCAGAGCCGCTGCCTCGCTTTTATCGTGAAAGAAGTGATCGCAGAAGGCGAAATCAAGTTCCCCCACCGCCGACGAGCACCCGCATTGACAGGTCCTGTGTAGGAACAGCACAACATTTTTTCACCCCCATTTCGTTGATCATGATGCTGCCACGGCATTCAAATCCGGTCCAGCATTCGCACGCCTGCGACGCTTCCTTGCGCCCGTCCTTGCGCCCGGCCCTCTCGAGTTCAACAAGGAACCGCGATCGTATCACACGCGATGGGCGATCGTGCTTCTGCGGGCGGTCGCCTTAGTTATGTTTGAACAGCGTATTTGGTGCCGCTGCGGCTTTCACGAAACGCCAGGCCCGCTCCTTTGCCGTCCGATCGTCCAAGAAATCCCCTCCCCGCGCATGATCCCGGACACGTTCTCACCGATCTGCCGATCGAGCGCCGGCCGCCACGGAACCAGCGTGAATTCGCGCGATTTTTCGATGACAGCATACTTGCCGCTGGCGAGCTCGACCGACTGGCGCAGCGTACCCTCAATTCGACGTCCAGACCGCGCTTCGGCATAGGGAAGGCCGAGTTCATCTGAAAGCTGGCCGGCAATCCGGTTCAGCTCCCGCTGGCGCAGGATCGAAATCATGTTGGCGCGATAGACGATCCGGTCCTGTTCATCATGCGCAAGGCCTTCTGCCATCAGCCAGTGCTGCCGGCGGGCCAGCGCCTCCCGGACGTCACGGCCGAAGCCGGAGTCGCGCAAGGTCTCAGGCCGATAGGAGACCAGCTCTCGGTCGATCCAGGTGACGCCGTCAAAGCCAACCTGCCGCTCCAGCGCTATGGCCGAGAGCTTGTCGACCACAACCGGTTCGGCCCTGGCCCGCTGGCGCTCATAGTCGGATACGCGGTCCAGATGATCCGGCGAAATAGTCCATGTCCCGTCCGGCTCGCGCTCGACGCCACCTGTCGTGCGGCGGATCGCTTCGAGCCGCCGGATATGGGTTTCGGCAAAGCGCTGGGTGGCAGCCGGATCATGCTTGAGGTGAACGTCGATGGAGTAGCGACCCTCGTGGGCAGCGGCGATGTCGGCGATCGTGCGGTCGACTTGCCTTGGCCCGGTATTTCTCGGTGTCACACGCACGATGCAGCCGTCGGGCATCGGTTCCGTCGCCTCGCCTTTGCCGATGTCGACGTAATGGATTTTCCCGTCCACGCCGTCGACGATGAGGTAATGCCGGTCACGGATTTCGTCGGCAATGCCGCGGGCAACAATGCGGCCGACAATAGGCGCGGCCGGCGCTTCGGATCGATCGTGGACAACATGGTCGGCGGCACTGCGGGCGAGCCCCTTGCCGGTGAGCTCACGGTGCATCGTCTTGATGATGTCGCCGCGCTCGCCAATGCGGCGCAGCGTGGCTTCAAGCTCGCCATCGAGGCGCCAGCGGCCCGAGCCCACCTCCTCGGCCAGGCCCATCCGCTCGAGCTTGCGCAGGCGTCCCTGGTGCAGCGTCTGGCGAAAGGCGTCGCGGCTGGCTGGCGAGACAAATCCATTATCATCGCCCATCCGCAGCAGCTGCCGGTCGATGCTGGTGAAGCGTTCCTGCTCCATCTCCCGGCGCAGGCGCTCCTCGATCTCGCGGTCGGTGCGCGGACCAAGATCGAGGCTGACCAGTTCGGCCGCGCGCTCGCGCAGGCCGGACGAGATGTAGTCGCGGGCGATAACGAGGTTTTCGCCGCGATCGTCCTTGCCGCGAACGATGATGTGGGTGTGTGGACGGCCGGTGTTGAAATGGTCGACGGCGACCCAGTCGAGCCTGGTGCCGAGATCCTCCTCCATCTGCGCCATCAGGCGCCGCGTCAGCGGCTTGAGATCGTCATACTCGATGCCGTCTTTCGGGGCCACGATGAAGCGGAACTGATGGCGGTCGCCGTCGGCACGATCGAGGAAGTCTTTGGCATTGATGTGGTCGCTGTCGGCGCCATAAAGCTCGCCCGCCTCGCCTTCACGGGTCACGCCGTCGCGTTGCAGATAGCGCAGGTGCGCACGCGCTGCTTCAACCCCTTTGCCGGCCAGCTTCACAACCCGCGCCTTGACCATCACCCGACGCTGGCGGAAGGCGGCATGGCGATCGCGCGCTCCCAGGACCGCGGCCGCCGCCCCGCCGCGCCCTATGCGGCTTCCCGTGAAGCGGCCGCCCCGGCCGGTCCTGCCGCCGGCGCGATTGATCGCGGCGCGGACTTGGCCGGCGAAGCGCTTGCCTGCCTTCGAGCCGCGCGAGCCGATTTTGCCGAGCCTCGGCTTGAATTCTTCATCTTGCATCGCAGCCTCCGATCAATCTCTAGCGAAATCAGCGATTTGCGCTCATCGGCTCTCCTGACACAGGAAACAGCCTCCGTGGAAAACGATGTGCAGACAAAGACTTCGCCGCCTCCAGGAGGCGATGCCTTTATCTTGCCTTCCGCGGACCTGCCTCCCTGCCTCCCTGCCTCCCTGCCTCCCTGCCCGACCCACGGTACCCCTGCCCTCACCTGCGATCCGGCCGGCCTGACCTTGCTCGCTCCGATCCGAGCGGCACCACGATTTGGCCATTCGGATCGGTCGCGGAAACACCGTTTCGCAGGAAAAACAGCGACTGCCCGGACGGGATTTCCGGCGCTTTTCCGGAACGGGATTTGCCGGTGAACGCGTCCATGTCGGCGGCCGCGATCCCCGCCGCCTTGAGCTCTTCCAGATACGAAACCGTCTCGCTGGGCAGCGGTCGCCCACGCTGCAAATGCTGTTCGTAGCGGTCCGGCCCAGCGTTATAGGCGGCAAACAGGCCGGGAAAGCCGAAGCGGTCATACATGGCGCGCAGATAGGCAGTGCCTGCCAGAATGTTATCGCGAGGGTCGTGCGGATCGGCTCCCAGGCCAAGCTCTGCGCGCAACTCCTCGTAGGTGCCGGGCATCACCTGCATGAGGCCGATGGCGCCGGCGTGTGAGGCGATCGGCCGTCCATTCAGCTTTGTCTGCCCCCGGCTTTCGGCATCCATGACGGCATAAATCCAGGGCTGTGGAATGCTGAAACGCCGGCTTGCCTCAGCTACGTAGTGCTGCCATCTTGCCAGCTGCGGACCACGGGAGATGGCGGCCGGGTGAGCGTCGGTCGCGGCGGAACAGGCGCATGGCGCTATCGCGACCATGCCGAGCATCAGGAGGGTTACTCGGTCCATAGCGGCACGAGCCTCACGGCAATATTTTCGGCCGGCACCGGCCCGAAATAGCGGCTGTCGAAGGAGCGGTTTCTATCGTTGCCGAGCAGGAAAAACTCGTCGGCGGCGAGCTTGCGGCAGGCATTCCACCAAGGCAGCGGACGGTGCTGCGTGTCGGTTGCCAGCCGGCGCGCGACAATCTCGCCGCCGATGATGATGGCGTCGCCGAAGGCGCAGACATGCTCGCCAGGCAGCGCGGCAAGGCGCTTGACCAGCGGCACATTGCTCGGCAGATAGAAGCGTTCGGCGGCGAGATCGGCGACCGGTTTTGGCGGGCGCACGAGCACCAGATCGCCACGAGCCGGTGATCCGGACGCGACGCGATAGAGGCCGACCGGCGCACTGGCCGAGGCGTTCCACACCAGCCAGGGCGATGGGTTGTCGAAAGCGGCGAAGCCGATCAGGCCGAGGCCTATTGTGGCCACGGCGATCGTCTTGCGCGCCCGAATGCGCCGCAGATGGCTGCCGATCAGACGGATAGTGTGACGCCGGCTCATGAGCGGCCTCCCTCACCGGCCGAGCCGGAATCGTGCCCGCCATCCTCGGGCCTGGTCGCCTGCGCGCGTCCCTTCGACCAGTCGTCGAGCTCGTCGATGTGATAGCGGACATAGCGGCCGTGCTTACGGAATTGCGGGCCACCGCCCTTGAGCCGCATCTTCTCCAGCGTGCGCTGGGACAGCCCGATATAGAAGGCGGCCTGCGCGGTGTTGAGAAACGGACTGCCCTTCTTGGCGCGGGCCGCGCGTTCGTTTTCGTCGTCCATGATGGTCCTCGTTTCGTTACGGACAAGCGAAGGCGAGGATCGGCGAGCGAGATCGTTTTGGGGACGGGCGAAGAGTGGGGGGCGAGTTTTCGCCGCCCCTTCTTGAGAAGAGCCCCGCGCCGGTTGCGGCGCGGGGCTCGAGGCTGGCGGTTCAGTCGACGGGGTTCCAGATGATGGCGTATGTGTCGTCGTCATCCTGGCCGGCGGCGCGGCCGAGATTGGCGTAGAGCTTGCGCGGACCGAACTCCGGGGCGGCAATCGACAGGCTCACATAGTCCTTGCCGGAGGTCTCGCCGGTGCGGATCCAGCCGGCCCCTACTTCGACCCCTTGCGTCAGCACCCGGAAGTCGGGATGGGTGTCGGCGCTCTTTGCCTGATTGGGCACGATGTCGATGTCGGCGCGCACGCTGAGCGTCTTGAGCTGGCCCTTGTAGCCGCCGTTTTCCTGTTTGGTGACGTATCCGATCGCGGTCATTTTTAGTCTCCTTTTGGTGCTCGCCGGGGACCATTCCCCTGCGATGGCGGACCGTGATGGGCGCGTCCGGACCGCCGGAACCGGGACGGCCGCAGCGATAGCGGAGGACCCGAGCGGACAGCTTTTTTGAAGCGAAGCGGCGCGAGGAAGCCGCCGCAGGCGGCGGGGAAAAAAGCTGCTGGCGAGGGTTTCGGGCGGGCCGGATCCGCCCATAGGTCGTCAAGCCAGCCGCAGGGGAATGGTTCCTGAGACACATGGAGACAGGTGGCGCGATCCGATGACACAAACGAGCAGGCGGCATTACAGGGCGCTGGCTGCGGGGGCTCTGTCGCCAACCGGATCGGTAATTGGCCATGCGCGGAGCGCCTCGGCAAGCAACCCGGCGCGGTGCAGGGCTGCCGAAATGGGGGCGAGTTGGCGTCGGGATTTCTCGCGCAAGGCACTGGCTCGACAAGACGACCAATCGGCAGCCGGCGCGGCCCGGAGCGGCGCGCGCGATCTGAGCGGCGGCACTCGAGAGAACCGCCGCTTGAGGCTGATCGGTTCATTCGCGCACGAACAGCGGCTGCACTTGTGTCCACTGATCGGCGGTGCGGAAGCCGCCGCGGCTGGTGTAGCTTTCGGCCGGGAATTTCATCCAGCGCGGCAGCCAGGTTTCGACCTTCTGGCGGCCATTCTCGCCCGCCAGGAAGTCGCGGATGATCTTCTTTTGCGTCTTGACCTTCTCGGCGACATTGCCATCCGCGACCAGCTTGCCGCCGACATCGGCGAGCATCGAATTGGCGATTTCCTTGTCGCGCAAGAGGTCGAAGAACGCATCGTCCGGTTCCCACCATGCGCCCATATCCACGTTCAGATGGTTGCCGAGCGCCTCGATGACGGCGCTGCCGGCTGCAAGCGTCTCGGCCATGACAAGGGTGAGAACGCGCATGACATCGTCGTCGCACAGCGCCAAGAGGCGCGAGAAGACGCCGGCGATAGCAAAGGCGTCGCTATTGACGGCGACCACGCCACCATCCTCATCCGGTGATCCGAGCAGGGCCAACACCTCGCGCCGCTTTTTGCCGAATGCAGCTTCGGCCTTGCAGCCGGCAAGGCTGGCAGTCACCGTTTCGTTGACTGCGCGCTGTGGCTCACGGCGCACCTGCCACAGGCCGGAACCGGTGATGGCGTGCGCCACCACGAGGCGCAGCGCCACGGCGGGATGGTCGAGCATGGCCGCGCGCACAGCGGCATGGCGATGCAGATCGACATAGTTCTGCATCGGGCCGGTGACTTCAGGGCGCGGCGGCTTGGCGGCTGTTTCTTCTTGCTCACCGCCCTCGCGGGCGCGGCGGGCTTCCTTGCGTGACAGCCAGCCCTCGTGACACTCGACCTCGCCGCGATACGTGACCGCGATCAAGACCTTGCCGCCCTTCTTCTTCGGGGTCTTCTCGTGGTCCCATGGGTGGAAATACTGGCCCGGTCCCAGCAGCACCACCTCGCTCCAGCCGCCGTTGAGATAGGTGTCGCGTCTGGCGGCAATCGCTTCGTTCTGCTTTTGCCAGAACAAGTCGGCATCGGCGAAATAGCTGTCCTCGCCGAACAGGTCCGAGGTGATCAGGCCGGGATATTCGTCGATGGCAAACAGCGCCATCTTGGTGGAAATCGACTGGCCGCCGAACAGCCATTGCTTCAATTGAAAGCCACGCAGCGCGTATTGATCGGGATCGGCACAGAGTGCCAGCCAGTCCTTCTGCTGCGCCTTGGACGCCATGGTGAGATGGCGCACCGTCTCGGCGTCGATCTCCTCGCGGCGATAGGCTTCGCGGATTTTGGGCAAGAGGTCGCCAAGCGCCAGAATGCGTTTGACCTTCAGGTCAGTGATGCCGAAGGTCGCAGCGATGTCTGGAACGGTGCGGCCTTGCCTGACGAGCCGCGAAAACGTCTCCCATTGCGATACTTCGTCAGGATCAAGGCGGGCGAGGTTTTCGATCAGCGAGGCTTCCAGCGCATCGGCGTCGTCACCGTCCTCCATGATGGCGCAGGGCAAGGGATCGCCTTCGCCGCGCTCGTCGGCAAGCGATTTCGCGGCGAAATAGCGCCGCCTGCCGGCAACGATCTCGAAGGTTTCCGGCTGGCCGTTCGGCCGCACAAGGAGAGGCACCAGCACGCCGCGCGCACGCACGGATGGCAAGATGTCGGAAATGTCGGGCGCGCGTTTTCCATGGCGCATGTTGAGCGCGGAAATGTTGAGCCGATCCAAGGGGATGTGGGCAAGCTGCATGGTTACTCTCCTTCGCTTTGGTTGAGGTTGTCCCCCCGCGGCGGCCGCAGGCCCGGGGGGCGGGGCGGGTTTTTCGCCGATGGGGGGTGCTGTTTCGCCCGGTCGGGGGGACGCGGGGGCTGGGGGTGTGGA
>NZ_JAMYMZ010000071.1:0-22283 GCF_040318825.1 Mesorhizobium sp. M1006 | reverse complement strand
GATGCGCGGCGTGCCGGCCTCCGAGATCAGCGCTACGCTTTGGCCGGCCTCGAGCGCCGCGATCAGCTTCGGTCCGGCCTCGCCGGCATTGTGCTCGTGGTAGGCGGTGGTGCGGCGGCGGATGCCGTAGCGGTCGAGCAGCACGCGGCTGACACGTGTGTCCTCGCAAGCGACGATATCGGCGGCGGCGAGCGTTTCCAGCGCGCGCAGCGTGATATCGGCGAGATTGCCGATAGGCGTCGCCACCAGGTAGAGCGCCGGCTCGAGCGGCCGGGCGGCGATTTCGGTCTGCCCGACCACATAACTGCGTTTGGCCGATTCGCCGGTCACCTGCACAACTCCGTTCGACCCTGTTTGGCACGGCTCACGCTTGGTTGCAAAAGCCTGGGTTGCAAAGGCCCTGGTTCCAAAAGGGATGCCGACGTGAACCGGCCGCCATGCCTTCGCCACAGTAGGGAACGAAACCGTTGCCGGCGAATTTTACCCCTGATCTCGGGAGGAGCAGGATGGACAGCCTGACGATACAGGACGTTTTCGAACCCTACTATGCCGGCGGCAAACGCTTCGCCGCACCATGCGACAAGAGCCGGCCTGCCGAAGCCGCAGATGGCAGAGCCAAGAAGCCGCTTGCACGCCAGCGATCGGCAGAGAGCAAGCCCGCAAACGAAACCGACCGCACGATGGAGCACTGACCGGACGATGCCCAATCGCTTCGACATTTTCATCACCCGCCTCGAAACAAAAAGCGCCCGCGATGGCGCAGCGTCACATTCCACAGACGACCAGCACCATGCCTCACGCGACAAAAGCGAGATCAAGCCGGTCCGTTCCGGAGAGACCAGCGAAAAAGATCGCGCCAAACACCGCCACAAGCACGAGGCTTGACCCCGCAAACCTTAGCGATCGGTCGAGACAGTTCTCGCAGCGCGGTTGCGCATGCTCCGCGATGTATCGTTCAACCCAGATACTTCGAGACACGCGCCTCCAGCAGGCCCACCAGAGCCGGGTCCATGAATGCATAGTCGTCGGGAATATCGAGGCAGATTACCCGAGCCTTTTTCAGGCTTGTCTTGAATTTCTGCTGCAGTTTGGCGCGGTGCGTTTTTTCCATCACGAAGATGATGTCGGCCCAGGCGACGAGTTCATGCGTCAACGGAATGTCGGCATCGTGATTAGTGCCGGCCGAAGCGACCTCGATGTCCCGCCGCTTGGAAAACACCTGCTCCGCCGTCGGGCTGCGCAAGCGATTCTGGCTGCAGATGAAGAGAACGTTCTTCAACGTGCTATCTGGCCAAATCCGCCACGACCGCATCGAGCACGATCATGCCGGCCGGCGTGGCGCGCAGGCGCGCATTGCCGATCGGCGCCACCAGGCCTTCGTCCTGCAGTACCGACAGCCGTGCCGTCGACAGGCCGCGCCCTGAAAATGCCTCGTAGCGGGAAAGGTCGATGCCTTCCGCCAGCCTCAGCCCCATCAGCAGGAACTCGTCGGCCTCTTCCGACCGCGTCAGGATCTCGCCGCCGGTAACGCCATGGCCCTTGGCCTCGACCAGATTGGCCCAAGTCTCCGGCATTTTCTCGGCGATCGTCACCACGCGCCGGCCATTTTCGACGAACCGGCCATGCGCGCCGGGACCGACGCCGACATATTCGCCATAACGCCAGTAGGTGAGATTGTGCCGGCTTTCGGCGCCGGGCCTGGCATGGTTGGAAATCTCGTAGGCCGGCAGTCCGCGCGCGGCGGTGATCTCCTGTGTCAACGCGTAGAGATCGGCGGCAAGCTCATTGTCTGGAATGATGAACTTCCTTGCCGCATGCAGCGCATGGAACGGCGTGCCTTCCTCGATGGTCAGCTGATAGAGCGACAGATGGTCTGCGGCGTGGCCGATCGCCTGCTCGAGCTCCGCCTGCCACGCTTCCGGCGTCTGACCGGGCCGCGCGTAGATCAGGTCGAACGACAGCCGTGGGAATATCTCGCGCGCCAGGCCGATCGCATGCAGGGCCTCATCGACATTGTGCAAACGGCCGAGGAAGCGCAGATCCTTGTCGTGCAGCGCCTGCACGCCAAGCGATACCCGGTTGACGCCGGCCGCGCGATAGCCGCGAAAGCGCTCGGCCTCGACGGAGGAGGGATTGGCCTCCAGTGTCACCTCGATGCCATCAGGCACCGTCCAGTTCTTCGCCACTGCATCCAGCACCGCCGCCACGGTCTGCGGTTTCATCAGCGATGGCGTGCCGCCGCCAAGAAAGATACTGGTCACCTCGCGCGGCCCGGTGCGGCCGCGCATCGTCGCCAGCTCGGTCTCGAAGGCGCGGGCAAAACGCTCCTGGTCGACCGGCTGGTGGCGGACATGGCTGTTGAAGTCGCAATACGGGCATTTGGCCGCGCAGAACGGCCAGTGGACGTAGACGCCGAAACCAGGCCTGCGGTCGAGCAGCATGGTCATACGGCGGCCAATCGGGCTTGCGCGAATTTCTGGAAGGCGCGGGCACGGTGCGACAATGCGGTTGGCTGGCCGGGCTTCCAGCCATGCTTGTCCTTCGCGCTCATCTCGCCGAAGGTCTTCTCGAACCCATCGGGCAAGAACACCGGATCGTAGCCGAAGCCGAGCTCGCCGCGCGGCGGCCATACCAGCGTGCCCTCGACCTCACCGCGAAAATATTCCGCCTGGCCATCGGGGAAGGCCAGGCAGATGACCGCGACAAAGCGGCCCTTGCGCTGGGCAGGCGTGATCGCGCCAACTTCTTGCAAGGCCACTTCCGTGCGCTGCATGGCCATGCCGAAGTCGCGGGAGCCGTCCGGCGTCTCAGCCCAGTTGGCGGTGTAGACGCCGGGTGCGCCGTCGAGCGCATCGACACACAGGCCGGAATCGTCCGACAGCGCCGGCAATCCAGTGGCCTTGGCGGCGGCCAAGGCTTTTATGAGGGCGTTCTCCTCGAAAGTGGTGCCGGTCTCGTCCGGTTCCGGCAGGCCGTATTCCTTTGCGGACTTCGCTTCAATGCCGAATGGCGCCATCAGATCGGCGAATTCTCGCAATTTGCCGGCGTTGTGGCTTGCGACGATGATCTTATGCCCATCAAGCGAATGAATAGTTGGCGAATGCATCAGATGCCCCAAATTCGTGGCTCGGCGAATTCGATCGAATTGCCGGAGGGATCGCGAATATAGATCGAGCGGCCGCCTTGCGGCCACTCGAACTCGCTTTCGATGGCGATTTTCTTCGCCTCAAGATGCGCTTTCCAGCGTGGGATTTCATCCGCGCTTGCGGCGAAGCAAAGATGGCCCTGGCCGACCGCGCCATGCGGCGGCACGGGCAGCTTGGCGTCGGCCCGCGGCGGCACTTTGGTGGCCTCGGCATTGAAGATAAGCAGCACGCCGTCGCCGCAGCGGAAGAAGAGATGCCTGCCATCGACCTTACCGAGCAGATCGAGCCCGAGCACGCCCGAATAGAACCGTTCCGCGGCAGCAAGGTCGGTCACGTAGAGTGCTGATTCCAGGATTGCGGAAGGAGTCACAGGATCGCCAATCTCATCAATATTGGACCGCAGCTAAGCCACCGCCATTTGCTGCAAGCTGACCAGGCGCTGAATGCCTTTCTTGGCGAGCCCCATCAGCGCCGCGAACTGCTCTTCCGAGAACGGCTCGCCCTCGGCCGTGCCTTGGATCTCGACGATGCCGCCCTTGCCGGTCATGACGAAATTGGCGTCGGTGCCGGCCGAGGAATCCTCGATGTAGTCGAGGTCGATGACCGGCTGGCCATCATGGATTCCGCAGGAGATTGCCGCAACGTGATCCTTCAGCACCTTGCTCAGGCTCGCCATCTGGCGGGCTTCCATCCAGCGCAGGCAGTCGTAGAGCGCCACCCAGCCGCCGGTGATCGAAGCGGTGCGCGTGCCGCCGTCGGCCTGGATCACGTCGCAGTCGACGGTGATCTGCTGCTCGCCGAGCGCCTGCAGATTGACCACGGCGCGCAGGGAGCGGCCGATCAGCCGCTGGATTTCCAGCGTGCGGCCGCCTTGTTTGCCGGACGAAGCCTCGCGGCGCATGCGCTCGCCGGTCGAACGCGGCAGCATGCCGTATTCCGCCGTCACCCAGCCCTTGCCGGAGTTGCGCATCCAGCCCGGCACCTTTTCCTCCAGGCTGGCCGTACACAGCACATGCGTGTCGCCGAACTTCACCAGGCACGAGCCTTCCGCATGCTTGGAGACGCCGCGCTCGAAGGAGATGGGGCGCATTTCGTCGAATTGGCGTTTGGAAGGGCGCATTCAGGCTTCTTTCTTTCTTCGGAATCTTGGCCGGGGAATCTTGGCCGGCTTGTAGCCGCACGGGGCGTGACGCGCAAAGGAAAATGGACCGGTTGCGCCGACACCGCGGAAGTCTATATCTTCGGGGCGGAGGTTTTGGCTCGAAATGACAAAGGCAGTCGATCCCGGTTTGCAGTCGCACGTGCTCCCCTCGCACGCGCTGCAATCGCCCGCGCTTCAATCGCTCGACATGCGTTCGCGCGACATCTTCCGGCGCATCGTCGATTCCTATTTGAGGGATGGCGAGCCGGTCGGTTCGCGCAGCCTGTCGCGCATCCTGCCGTCGTCGCTGTCGCCGGCCACCATCCGCAACGTGATGAGCGACCTTGAGCATCTCGGCCTGATCTATGCGCCGCACATTTCGGCTGGCCGGCTGCCGACCCAGGCAGGCCTGCGCTTCTTCGTCGATGCTTTCATGGAACTTGGTGACCTCTCCGACGAGGAGCGCCGCACCATCGAGGCCCAGGTGCGCGCCTCCGGCTCGGGCGCGACGCTGGAGCATATGCTGACCGAGGCCAGCCAGATGCTGTCCGGCATGTCGCGCGGCGCCGGCCTCGTGCTCGCCGCCAAGAATGAGGCGGCGCTTAAGCACATCGAATTCATCCAGCTCGAGCCGACCAAGGCGCTGGCCGTGCTGGTCTCGCAGAACGGCGACGTCGAAAATCGCGTCATCGATCTGCCCGCCGGCATCACCATCTCGCAATTGCACGAAGCCTCTAACTTCCTCAACGCCCATATCCGCGGTCGCACCCTGGCCGAGGCGCGGGTCGAGATCGCCCGCATCAAGGAAGAGACCAGGGCGGCCCTCGACACGCTGTCGCAGGATCTGGTCGAGAAGGGCCTGGCGGTCTGGGCAGGCGCTGAAAGCGGCGTGCCTGGGCGGCTTATCGTGCGCGGTCGCGCCAATCTCCTGGAAAACGTCACTGCCCAGGCCGACATAGAATTGCTGCGGCATCTGTTTGAGGATCTGGAGACGCAGGATGGGCTGATCCAGCTTCTCGACCTCGCCGAGGCAGGCCCAGGCGTGCGCATATTCATCGGTTCGGAAAACAAGCTGTTTTCGCTGTCTGGCTCCTCGCTGGTGGTGGCACCCTATCGCGACAAGGACGCGCGTGTCGTCGGTGCGCTCGGCGTCATCGGGCCGACGCGGCTGAATTATGCGCGCATAGTACCGATGGTCGACTATACGGCGCAGCTGATTTCGCGCATGCTGAGCTAGGAGCCGCCGCGGCCTGCCGCAAGGAGGAGAAAAGAATGGCGCTGGAATCGTTCAAGGCCCAGATCAGTCTGCTGCTCGAAGAAATGATCAACCAGCCAGAGGATCAGCACGAGGTACAAGAGCAGTTGCGCGAGAAGCTGCAAGAGATGCGGGCGATGGGTTTACCGCTGCCGGCCGATCTGGTCGCGCTGGAAAAGCGCCTCGACGACGACTTTTACGCCTCTGGCAACTGAACGGGTTCGGCTTCAAATCCTCGTGTGCTGGACGGCCGCTTGGAACGATCAATACCTGATGCCGTTTGCCCCTGTTCGAGGCGAATCCCGGAGGACGTTGATGATCCGATCTGGCGGCTTTGCGGCCTTGGCCGCTGCCCTCCTTGTTGCGACACCGGCAGCCTCCCAGCAGGCGGATCAGAATGTGCTCAAAGGCGAAGCCGCGTTTGGCGATTGGCACGCCGACAGGCCTGGCGTCCGACGCCTGATTGGGCCGCGAGACATGCCGGCAGCCGACCCCGCCCAATCCGCTTCGAACGGCGCCGGCGTGGCGGAACGGCCCGAAAGCGCCAAGCCAGAATTGCCGTCGGGCTTTTCGGCTGAAATGATCGCATCCGGCATCGTCAATCCACGTGTCGTGCGCGTCGCTCCGAATGGCGACCTGTTTGTTGCCAACAGCCATGCCGACCAAATACGCGTCTATCGTCTCGCCGAGGGCAGCGCCAGGCCCATCGAGAAAGCGATCTTCGCCAAGGGGCTCAATTATCCCTACGGCATCGCCTTCTATCCGCCAGGAGACAAACCGCAATGGGTTTATGTCGCGAACAGCGACAGCATCGTCCGCTTCCCCTATCGCGATGGCGACCTGAAGACATCCGGCAAACCAGAAACCATTGTCGCCAAAATCCCGTCGGGTGGTCACACGACCCGCGACATCGCCTTCTCGCAGGACGGCAAAACGCTTTATTTGTCGGTTGGCTCCGCCTCGAACGTCGCCGAGGATATAGGCAAGGAGCCGGATAGCGGCCTCGACGCCTGGGCCAAATCAAAGCCGCTCGGGGCGGCCTGGGGCTCCGAGGACGGCCGTGCCGATGTGCTCGCCTTTGACCCGGATGGGAAAAATCCGCGAACTGTCGCCACCGGCCTGCGCAACTGTACGGGCATGACCGTGCAGCCCGCCACCGGCGCATTGTGGTGCGTCGTCAATGAGCGCGACGAACTCGGCGACAATGTGCCGTTCGAATTTGCAACGGCGGTCAAGGACGGCGGATTCTATGGTTGGCCTTGGTACTACATCGGCAATAACGAGGATCCGCGCCATCAGGGCGAGCGGCCAGACCTCGCCGGCAAGGCCACTGTCCCCGATGTATTGATGCAGGCGCATTCGGCGCCGATGAATATAGCCTTCTACGACGGCAAGAACTTCCCGGCGGATTATCAGGGTGACGCCTTCGTCGCCATGCATGGTTCGTGGAACCGTGGCGCCAGGACCGGTTACAAGGTGGTGAGGCTCAAATTCAGGGATGGCAAGCCGACAGGCGAATATGAGGACTTCATGACCGGCTTCGTCATCTCGAACGACGCCGTCTGGGGCCGCCCGGTCGGTGTCGCGATGGCCAAGGACGGCTCCCTGATCGTCACAGAGGACGGTAACGGCACCATCTGGCGCGTTACCTACGAAGACGGCCGCTCCTGAACGGCGGTGTCGCCTGCTGCGCTGGCGCAATCGAATCCGGCCCGAGGGAATTCACCCAACTTCAACATTGTGCGACAAGCGCCAATCATGACACTCACCGGGTTCCTCGCCTATAGTGCTGCCCTCGGCATCGCCGCGGCCATCCCCGGCCCAGGCGTCACCGCGCTTGTTGCGCGTGCTCTGGGTTCCGGCTTCCACTCGTCGCTGGCCATGTCGTTCGGGCTGATGCTCGGCGACCTGACCTATCTCACTGCCGTGGTGCTCGGCCTGGCTTTCGTCGCACAGACTTTCGGCATGGTCTTCCTGGCCATCAAATGGCTGGGCGTCGCCTACCTCGCCTTTCTTGGCTGGCGTTTCTGGACGAGCGGCATCACGCCCGAAACGGTGGAGGCGAAGAAAGGCAAGGGCGGCTTGGCATCCAGCTTTGTAGTCGGCCTTGCCGTCACGCTCGGCAATCCGAAGACGATGATCTTCTATCTTGCCATCACCCCGACCATCGTCGATCTGAAGACGATCACGCTGGCCGATTACGGTATCCTCGTCGCGCTCACCATCGTCGTCCTGCTCGTCGTGCTGGTGCCCTATCTGGCGCTGGCGGCCAAGGCGCGCTGGTTCCTGAAGTCGCCGCGGGCGCTGAGGGCACTCAACCGCACCGCCGCCGGCTTTATGGTCGGCGCGGCGGCGGCAATTGCCGCCCGCCAATAGATCTCTTTCGCCAATCCGCCCAACGATTGCCACGCCTTGCAAAGGCGGGGGTACTCAGCACGAACTTCACTCGGATATTTTTCGATCGACAGCCTATCTTGCGCGGTGGATGGCTCTATCCTATGCCCGCGCGACTCTTGCCGCTTTACCTCTGGGAGGAAATCAATGAACAAGCCCGCCACCCCCACACACGTGCCCGGCCGCGGCCGCATCTACAATTCGATCACCGAGACGATCGGTGACACGCCGCTGGTGCGGCTTGATAAATTCGCCAGGGAGAAGGGTGTCGTCGCCAATCTGCTGGCCAAGCTCGAATTCTTCAACCCGATCGCCTCGGTCAAGGACCGCATCGGCGTGTCGATGATCGAGGCATTGGAGGCTTCCGGCAGGATTACGCCCGGCAAGACCACCCTGATCGAGCCGACCTCGGGCAATACCGGCATCGCGCTCGCCTTTGCCGCCGCTGCCAAGGGCTACAAGCTGATCCTGACCATGCCGGAAACCATGTCCGTCGAACGCCGCAAGATGCTGGCTCTGCTCGGTGCCGAACTGGTGCTGACCGAAGGGCCGAAAGGCATGAAGGGCGCCATCGCCAAGGCGGACGAGCTGGCGGCAACGCTGCCCGACGCTGTCATTCCGCAGCAATTCGAAAACCCGGCCAATCCGGAAATCCATCGCCGCACCACGGCCGAGGAAATCTGGAACGACACCCATGGCGAAGTCGATATCTTCGTTGCCGGCATCGGGACCGGCGGCACCATCACCGGCGTCGGCCAGGTGCTGAAGAAGCGCAGGCCCTCGGTGCATGTCGTCGCCGTCGAACCGGAAGCCTCGCCGGTGCTGTCGGGCGGCCAGCCAGGCCCGCACAAGATCCAGGGCATTGGCGCCGGCTTCGCGCCAAAAATCCTCGACACGACGATCTATGACGAGATCGTCAAGGTCTCGAACGAGGATTCGGTTGCCAATGCACGGCTCGTCGCTCGGCTCGAAGGTGTGCCGGTCGGCATCTCGTCGGGGGCCGCCCTGCAAGCGGCGATCGTCGTCGGCTCGCGGCCCGAGAACAAGGGCAAGAACCTCGTCGTCGTCATCCCCTCCTTCGCCGAGCGCTATCTCTCGACGATCCTGTTCGAGGGATTGGGCGCTTAGACACGAGCGTTTTTGACCGGTCAGTAGCGATCCTTCGCGATGCCCTCCGACATCAAATACTCAGTATCACGCGTCGGCGTGGACCGCTGAAAAACCACCTGTGGCGGGCGTCGTTCGCTTGAGCGGCGGGTCACTTCCGTATCAATCGTCGCTGCCCGGCAGGTGGAGGACTTTATGTACAAGCTCTATACGCGTGCCAATACCGGCGGCTTTGTCGTCGAGGCGGCGCTCGCTTTGGCGGGCGTGCCTTTCGACCAGATCGACGTTCCGAAGGGCCGACCCGACCAGGCCTTTTTAGATATCAGTCCCTTGAACCAGGTGCCGGTCCTGATCTTGCCGGACGGACGCTCGATGACCGAATCGGCGGCGATCTGCATCCTGCTGGCCGAGCGCCACCCCGAAGCAGGACTGGCGCCCGCAGCAAGTTCGGCTGACCGTGCCGACTTCCTGCGCTGGATGTTTTTCATGTCCTCCGTCATCTATTCGGCTGACCTGCGGTTCTTCTACGCTCATCGCTACACGACCGATCCCCGGGGCGTGGACGCTGTCAAACAGGCGGCGGTCTCGGAAATGGATCGCAGCCTCGCCATTCTCGATGCCGCCCTCGACGGCCGCGACTGGCTGGCCGGCGACCAACTCTCGCTGGCCGACATCTATCTCGTCATGCTGGTGGCCTGGCATCCGGAGGTCGCGAAGGTTCCAACCGCTTGGCCGAACATCGAACGCCTGTGGGCCAATTTGCGGGAACATCGGGTGATGAAGAGGCTGAATGCTTCCCACGACATGTGGCCGGCCTAAGCACTCCGCCTTGTCTCAGTGTCTTTCCGCGCGGCCGAGCCCTGCCCGTCGTTCCTGCAGGAACCGGCGCACGGCCGGATCTCGTTCGAGGCCGATAGCCCGGTCATAGGCCTCGCTCGCTTGTGGAACTTTGCCGAGTCTGGCCAGCAGGCCCGCGCGGGCGGCCCAGTAAGGTTGATAGTCATACAGCCGCTTGTCGCCGCTGAGTTGATCAAGCGCGCCCAATCCTTCTGAAGCACCTTCGGCCTCGGCAATCGCCACCGCACGGTTGATCGACACCACCGGCGAGCCGGCAATCACCGACAGCGCGTCGTAGAGCTCCTTGATCGCGACCCAGTCGGTACAACCGGTCAGCCGCCGTGTCGTATGGGCGGATTGCACGGCGGCCTCGAGCTGGTAGCGGCCGACAACACCCTCGGCGGCCGCGCGCCCGAGCAGCGCCTCCGCTTCATCGATCAGGGTATCGTCCCACAATGCAAGATCCTGCTCGGCCAGCGGCACATAGTCACCCGCCGCATTGCGCCGGGCTGCACGCCGCGCCTCGGCGAACAGCATCAGCGCCAGCAGGCCGAGTGCTTCCGGCTCATCCGGCATCAGCGAGGCGATCAAACGGCCGAGCCAGATGCCTTCGGTCGCGAGATTGCGGCGCCGCGTTTCGGTGCCGGCCGGGTCGGACCAACCTTCGGCAAACGCCGCGTAGATCGCTTCCAGAACGGTGCCCAGCCGCTCGCCGAGTTCGGCCCGCTCCGGCACGCGGAACGGAATGCCTGTCTCGCGAATTCGCGTCTTGGCGCGCACCAGGCGCTGGCTCATCGTGGCTGGCGAGACAAGAAAAGCCGAGGCGATGGTCGCTGCGTCGAAGCCCAGGACCGTCTGCAGGATCAGCGGTGCTCGCACGCCGGCCTCAATCGCGGGATGGGCGCAGGCAAACATGAGCCTGAGCCGCTCGTCCGGCAGGTCTTCCTCGGCCATGCGCGCCTCCATCTCCTCGGCGATCAGTCTGAAGTGGTCGCGGCCCGCCTCGCGTGTCAGCCGCCGTCTGACCGCGTCGACGCGGCGCTTGCGTGCCACCGCCAGCAGCCAGGCTTCCGGCTTGTCGGGCACGCCCGCCTGTGGCCAACGCTCGAGCGCCGCTGCAAAGGCATCGGCCAATGCGTCCTCGGCAGCGGCCACGTCGCGCGTGCGTGCGGCGAGATAAGCGACCAGCTTGCCGTAGCTTTGCCGGGCGGCCGCTTCCGCCGCCGCCCGCGCAGTATCGGGCAATTCCGGCATCACATGGTGAGTTCCCAGACCGGCCGCACCTCTACCGTGCCGGTGCCGGCGCCCGGGCAGCGCGCCGCCCAGGCGATGGCGGCGTCGACGTCCTCCGCTTCGATCATATAGAAGCCGGCAAGCTGCTCCTTGGTGTCGGCATAGGGGCCGTCGAGCACGTTGGTCTTGCCATTGGCCATCCGCACCGAGGTAGCGGATTGCGTCGGCTTCAGCCGGTCGCCGGCGAGCCAGGCGCCGGATTTCTTCAGCGCTTCGGTGTAGGCGACGTACGCGCTCGACATCTGTGTCACCGCATCTGCTGGCGCGGCTGCCATCCCCGCTTCGTTTCCATAGATCAAAAGCATGTATCGCATGGTCTTCTCCCGTTTCTCGAAGGCCGCATCGTTGCGAGCCGGACTTATGTCGCGCGGCCCTGCCGGATTTCGACAAGCGCTGGAAAAATCTTTCTGCCGCGATGCGACCTCGCGCAAGCGCCAACGTGTTGCGGCACTGCTTAGCCGTTCGTCTAATCGCTGCTATTGCGGGTTGGCATTTCCCGCCCGCTGTCTAAACTCGCTTCGTGCCGCCGAGGAGGGCACGGCGGCGAATTTTCAGGGAGGAAATCGCATGCTCAATTTCAGAACGAAATTTGTTGCAGCCGGCGTGCTGGCGCTGTCGCTTGGCCTCGGCGCGGTATCGGTCAAGGCACAGGAATTCATCAACGTGCTGACCGGCGGCACGTCCGGCGTCTACTATCCGCTCGGCGTCGCGCTGTCGGAAATCTACGGCAAGGGCATCGAAGGCGCGCGTACTCAGGTGCAGGCGACGAAAGCGTCGGTCGAAAACCTCAACCTGCTTCAGCAGGGCAAGGGCGAGATCGCCTTTGCGCTCGGCGATTCCGTCAAGCTGGCCGCCGAAGGCAATACTGAAGCAGGCTTCCCAGGCAAGCTCGACAAGCTGCGCGGTATTGCCGCCATCTATCCCAACTACATCCAGATCGTCGCCAGCAAGGAATCCGGCATCAAGACGCTCGCCGATCTCAAGGGCAAGAGCCTTTCGGTCGGCGCGCCGGCCTCAGGCACCGAGCTCAACGCCCGCACGATATTTGCCGCTGCCGGGCTGAAATACGAAGACCTCGGGCGGATCGAATATCTGCCCTTCGCCGAATCGGTGGAGCTGATCAAGAACCGACAGCTCGACGCCACGCTTCAGTCGGCTGGCCTTGGGGTCGCGTCGATCCGTGACCTCGCCACCTCATTGCCGGTAAACATCGTTGCCGTGCCGGCGGAGGACGTCGCCAAGATCGGCTTGCCCTATCTTTCCGTGGTCATCCCCAAGGGCACCTACGAGGGCCAGACCGAGGATGTTGCGACCGCCGCCGTCGGCAATTTCCTGATCACCAGCGCCGATGTCTCCGACGAGACCGCCTACCAGATGACAAAACTGCTGTTCGAGCATCTCGACCAGCTCACCGCTGCCCACGCCGCCGCCAAGGCGATCGACCCGGCCAAGGCGCTCGACGGCATGCCAGTGCCGCTGCATCCAGGCGCCGAGAGGTATTACAAGGAAAAGGGATTGGTGAAGTAAGGAGCCATCCCTCCCCCTTGAGGAAAAGGTGAACAGCTGCCGAAGGCGAATGGACCGGTAGGGTCGGTTGAGGCCGTACACTGCCGCACCGACCCCACCCGCCTAGCTTCGCTCGCACCTCCCTCGGGGAGGGGAGCGCCCCGCCAGGAACCCCGCTAATGACCGCAACCCCGACCGTTCTTTCCCCCACAGCGGAAGCTCCTGTCGAAGGATTGCCGCCTGGCTTCGGCGAAGGCATCGCTGGCAAGGCGGCTTTTTTTATCGCCATCGCCTTCTCCATCTTCCAAATCTACATCGCCGCCTACGGCACCCTACCGAGCCAGGTCATACGCGCCATGCATGTCGGCTTCCTGCTGCTGCTCGGCTTTGCCCTAATCGCCAATCTGCGCGCCAAAAGCGTCCCGGCGAAAGCAGTGTTCTGGACGCTCGGCCTGCTTGGTTTCGCCACCGGTCTGTACAATTGGGTGTTCTATGCCGACCTCATCCGCCGCTCCGGCTTTCTCACCACGCCTGACCTGATCGTCGGCGCGGTGCTGGTCGTGCTGGTCTTCGAGGCGGCGCGGCGGTTGATGGGGCTGCCGCTTGCCGTCATTGCCTTCATCTTTCTCGCCTACGCATTCGCCGGCAATCATCTGCCACCGCCGTTCATCCATCGCGGCTATGATTTCGCCCAGCTCGTCGACACCTTCGCCTACGGTACCGAAGGCATCTACGGCACGCCGATCTATGTCTCGGCCGCCTACATCTTCATCTTCGTCGTTTTCGCCGCCTTTCTTGAGCGCGCCGGCATGATCGCGCTGTTCAACGATTTTGCGCTTGGCCTGGTCGGCTCATGGCGCGGCGGCCCGGCGCAAGTCTGCGTGCTGTCCTCGGCGCTGATGGGCACCATTTCCGGCTCCGGCGTCGCCAATGTGGTGGCCAGCGGCCAGTTCACCATCCCGCTGATGAAGCGCTTCGGTTTCCGCTCGGCTTTCGCCGGCGCCGTCGAGGCGACCTCGTCGATGGGCGGTCAGATCATGCCGCCGGTGATGGGAGCGGTTGCCTTTATCATGGCCGAGACCCTGAACATCCCCTATGCCGCTGTGGTCAAGGCGGCGATCATTCCGGCGCTGCTCTATTTCGGCGCCTGTTTCTGGCAGGTGCACCTGGAAGCCGGCAAGGCCGGCCTGCACGGCATGGCCAATGCCGACCTGCCCAATCCGTGGGATGCGGTGAGACAACATTGGCCGCTGGTACTGCCTCTCGCAGCACTGATCTACCTGCTGTTTGCCGGCTACACACCGGTGTTCGCCGGCACCATGGGTCTGGCGTTGACCATTGTGCTTATCCTCGGCACGCCGCTGGCAGCATCGATCGGGCCTCTCGCCTTCCGCATCGTCTTCTGGCTGGCGCTCGGACTTGCCGCGGCTTCCTTCATGAAATTCGGCGTCAACATCCTCAGCCTGGTCATCGCAGTGCTGGTCGCCGCCTGCCTCACCTTCAAGGGCGGGCGCGAGACGCTGCGCATATGCGTGGATTCCCTTGCCGAAGGAGCAAAGAACGCGCTGCCGGTCGGCATTGCCTGCGCCATTGTCGGCATTGTCATCGGTACGTTGACGCTTACCGGCATCGCCTCGACCTTCATCGGCTGGATCATCTCGATCGGCGAGAACAATCTGTTCCTGTCGCTGCTTTTGACCATGCTCACCTGCCTGGTGCTCGGCATGGGCATACCGACCATTCCCAACTACATCATCACTTCGTCGCTGGCCGGGCCAGCGCTGCTGTCGCTCGGCGTGCCGTTGGTGGTCAGCCATATGTTCGTCTTCTATTTCGGCATCATGGCCGATCTCACCCCGCCTGTGGCGCTGGCCGCCTTCGCCGCCGCACCCATGGCCAAGGAAAGCGGCCTCAAGATCGGCGTCCAGGCCACCAAGCTTGCCATTGCCGGCTTCGTTGTGCCGTTCATGGCGGTCTATACCCCGGCGCTGATGCTGCAGGACCCCGGCCCGATCGCCGCCCAGTTCGGCTATCCCGTCGAGGTCGCCTATATCGTCATCAAAGCCTGCATGGGTATCGTCCTGTGGGGCGCCGCGGCCGTCGGATTTCTCGCCCGGCGCATGGCCTGGTGGGAACGCCTCGTCGCCTTCGCCGCCGGCGTGCTGCTGGTTGCGGCGCTGCCGCTCACCGACGAGGCGGGCTGGGCGCTATCCCTTGCCTGGATCGGCTGGCACTGCTGGCGCGCGCGGCAGGCTTCGCTGGCTAATTCAGCATGAGCCTCTGCATCGTCGCGGCCGGCAAGACGGTGACGCTCGCGGTCGCTGCCTTCACGCTCTCCTGGGTGCATTCGGTGGAGAAGACCCAGTGGCAGGAAGACTGGAAGGTGCTGCCGTCCGGCCTGCAATTGGTCGAGGCCCGCATCAAGGGATCGGGCGCCGGGATGGAGCCGCCGCAAGGCTCGGTGCTGAGAAACGGCTGGTGGGTCTATGCGCCCAAGGTCGGGCCACAGCGGCGCCTCGCGCTCGCCGCCTCGGGCGCAACGGGTCAGGGCTGGACGCTGTGCACGGCGCAGGACTGTCGCGAATTGGCCAAGCTGGCAGGCGGCACGATCTCGCTGGAGCCGTGCGGGCCGGAGGGCTCCAGCCAGCCGCGGTAGCGGACGATCATGCCGGCAAGCGGATGCGAGATCTCAACATGGAAGCGGAAGCGGCCATCCTTCACCGTTTCGTAGGAAGTCGAGCGTGGACCGAGCCACATCGGAAGCGGCAGGCCAAAAAAACTCCAGCGGCGCAAGACCAGCGCCAGCCGGCCGTCTGCTGCAACCAGCGCCATCGCGAAGGTCAGCGGGCCGAAGCGTTCGCACAGCAAGCGCTGCGATCGACCCCGGCCTGCGGACTGTAGGCTCGAAAAACTGTGCTTGCCGAATGTCCGGGTCCAGGTCTCGCCGTCCTTGTCGGTGTCGAAGCGGACATGAACCGGGATGTCCTCGCTTGCCCCGGGGAAGCCGACCGTCCAGGCCATTAGCCGGCCAAGAACATTGCGCCCGCGTTCGACGCGCGCGCGGCCTGCGGCCGTGATCGTACGGTCATGCATTGACCGAATTGCCTCGGGAAGGCCTTGCCAGGCGGCACCGAGCAGCTCGGCATAAAGCGGCTTGTCCTCGTCCGCCGCCCCGTTCCTGAAGCCGGTGTAGATTGTCCGCCCGGCGAACAGGGCTTCATAATCCCGGAGCTCCAAATCGCGCATCGCCGCCCGTGCGCCCGGCGCGGGCTGATGTCCGGCCAGCGCTTTGCGGACCAGCGCTTCGACCGCCATCGACGGGATCAGCGGCCCATCATTGCCCTCGGCCACGAGATGCCACGAGCGCTTGACGATGGCGCCCGCCCGGTCCGATCCCTCCACCTCGACGAACATGCCGCCGCGATGCTCGCCCCAGCGCAGCCGGTTCGTTGCCTGATGCATCAGCGGCGCCAGTGGCGAAAGCGAACCGATCAATCCGGCGCGTACAAGCCAGGCGAGGCCGATCAGGGCGCGGTGCAGCGTCTCGGGAACCGGCCCGGCGCCCATCCAGATGGTCTTCGCCTCCGGCCAAAGCTTGGCCAGAGCGCGCAGGTCCGGAACGTCGACCAGCGAGAACAGCGTGTTTCGAAGCGGCAGCCGGCCCGGCGGCGCGACGGAGTAGCGCAATTGCTCTGTGAACGGATGGCCTTGTTCGGGACGGCCATTACGAACAAGCCGCACCGGCTGACCGGCGTAACCGCCGATAGCCCGAATGACGTTCTCGCCGACTCCGGCAAAGGGCGACGGCGCGATGCCGCCGCGAATGCCGTCGACCCGCGTCAGGTCCGAAGACAGGCGACGCACCACTGCCGCCGTCAGCACCGGAAAGCTCGACACGCCGGACAGCACGAAGACGCCGGCGTTTCGCGCCGCCTCGTCGAACGCAGAGACACCGGCGACGAAATCCGAGCCGTCGGCTAGATCGAGATAGTTGATGCGCCGGGCGATGCAGCCCTCGATCAGGCGATAGCGTCCCTCGCCATAGGCCTGGAACGGACCGCTCGCGTCGACTACAATATCAGGCTCTAATGCAGCGAGTTGCGCGGCGAGATCGCCGTCACGGTCGAACAGTGCCGGCACCAGCTGGGCTGCTGTCGGGGCGCGCTTCTTGCAATACGCGTCAGCCTTGGCGAGCGAGCGCCCGGCGACAAAGAGGATCAGATGCGGCTCGCCCTCCAAAAGCTCGACAGTGCGACCGCCAAAGGTGCCATAGCCGCCGACGACAAGAACCTTCATCCGCAGTTCCCCCAAAATGCCCCGCCCGCTCCCGGCCACGGCAACGAACCTAGCCGATCAATCTTGCCCTCACCTCGGCGGAAGGGATTTCGCAATTGTCCTTCTTGCCGAACAGGGCGTAGCGGTTCTTTGCGATGCGGTCGTAGAGCCAGTCGCGAAGCGGGCGCGGCAACAGCAACAGGATCCGCGCCGCCCGACACGGCCAGCCGAGTTCGGCCATGAAGGCAACGAAACTGTCCAGGCGGGTGAAAGCGGCCCCATCAATGATGACGAGATTGGTCTCGTAGCGATCCGTCCGCAGCCCGTATTTCTTGAACAGCACCTCGCCGAACGGCGACTGCGCCGTTACGAAATGGCAGCGGCCCTTGCGGTCGAGCTTCACCACCATGCGCACGAAGCCCGAGCACAACACGCAAACACCGTCGAACACGATCAACGGGCGACTTGCACCGAATTCTGGCGGCTCAGGAGAATGGTTCGGCTCGACGATCACGTGACGCCCGGCAGCTGGTGTCAGGCGACACTAGGCCTGCCGGCGGCTGGATCAAAGCCCGGAATGCTAGAGGCCGGGCGTTGTCGCACGCCGTCTGTCGGTCAGCGCAGGGCGCTCGGCGCGATAGGTCGTTGACCGATTGTCGGCGTCGGGCCGGCAGATACGGCTGTCGTGACGGCTCTCCGTGGTCATCATCAGTGCACGCTGATCCCAAGCGTGTTGCCACGGCGCGCGCAGGCGGGACCTGGGCCGCGCATATAATAGCGCTCAGGCCGATAGGTCGGAGCGACGAATTCGCGGATGGCGGCGGCATAGCCGGCGATTTGATTCCAGAAGCTCATTTTACTCGGTCCCTGTCCCGCTTCGGATGTCCCTTCCGAATTGCGGGGATCATAGCGTCCAGGCGTGAATAGTCGGTGAACGCGATGTTAATCTCTGGTCGAAAATGCCTTTGTTCATGGCTGGAATGCGGCTGATTCGCGGTGTTTCCATGCAGTCCGTCGGCATTTCGTCCAGTGTGACTTTTGCATCACATATGTTTCGCCTGAATGTCGCAGAGGCGCGGTTTTGTTTCAGGTTTTGCCGGACCGCGAAATTTCCGTGCACGCGGCCGGAAAACCAGGAACCGGCCCGTCAGCCGCACGTTGATTTCCCAGTGCCGGGACGAACCGGCTCCGCAGGCTGTGGTGCTCGGGTGGGCCGCAGCCAAAAAATCCGAAACTGCAAGAGCAATGGAAAGGCAAAGGCCATGGGTTTCTTTTCGAAGGATATCAAAACCCTCAACGACCTCTTCGTGCACACGCTGCGCGACATCTATTACGCTGAAAAACAGATAGAGAAATCGCTGCCGAAGATGATCGACAAGGCGAGTGATCCGCAGCTGAAAGCCGGCTTTGAGAAACATCTCGCTCAGACCAAGGGTCATATCCAACGTGTCGAGCAGGTGTTCGAACTGCACGGCGTGAAGGCCAAGCAGGTCGACTGCCCAGCCATCGACGGCATTCTCGAAGAAGCCGACGACGTCAGCGGCGACATCGCCGACAAGGAGGTCCTCGACGCTGCGCTGATCGCCTCCGCACAGGCGGTCGAGCATTATGAGATGACCCGTTACGGCACCCTGATTGCCTGGGCCAAGCAACTGGGCCGCAGCGACTGCGCCAATGTGTTGGCCAACAACCTCAAGGAGGAGCAGGCAACCGACCGCAAGCTTACCGAGATAGCGGAAAGCAAGGTCAACCTGCAAGCCGCCGAGTAGCGCAGTGAGCGAGAACAAGGCAAGGCTGGGTTGAAAGCCCGGACTTGCCTTTTGCGCCGCCGGAACCGGAACGGACTTTGCCCGTTCTCGGTTGAACATTGTCGTGCAGGGAGTTTGTCATGGCGCCGCGCCCGGCCTGGAGAGGGTATCTCAAGCTTTCGCTGGTCACTTGCGCCGTCGAACTGACCAATGTCGTCACCCAGGCGGAGAAAGTCTCATTCCGCGTGCTCAACCGCAAGACCGGCAATACCGTCAAGCGCGTCTATGTCGATTCGGCAAGCGGCAAGCCGCTCGATGAAGGCGACGAGATCAAGGGCTACGAAATCGGCGACGGCGACTTCGTCCAAATCGAGGAGGAGGAGATCGAAGCCGTGCAGATTGAATCCTCGCACACGATGAGCCTCGATGGTTTCATCGAAAAATCCTCGATCCAACAGATCTATCTCGACGCGCCCTATTATGTGACGCCTGCGGACGAGGTCTCGGAAGAGGCCTTCGCCGTCATCCGCGACGCCATGGCCGCCAAGAAGACGGCGGGGCTGGCCCGCATTGTGCTCTATCGCCGCGAACGTCCGGTGGTCATCGAGCCGTTGGGCAAGGGTCTGCTGCTGACGACCTTGCGCTATGGCGATACGGTTCGCAGGCCCGAGATAGTGTTCGGCGACATCAAGACGGTGAAGACCGACGCCGAGATGATCAGGCTGGCCGAACACATCGTCGATGAGAAACAGGCGGCGTTCGATCCTTCCGAATTCGAGGACAAATACGAAAATGCCCTGATCGAGCTGGTCCGCGCCAAGAAGGCCGGCAAGAAGGCACCGAAGGCCAAGGCGGAACCACGGCCCTCCAACGTCGTCAACCTCTTCGATGCGCTGAAGAAGAGCCTTTCGTCGGAAGCCGGTGCGCCGGCAAAGACCGGACGCCCGGGAAAAGGCGCCAAGTCCAAAGCCGCCCGGCGCAAATCTGCTTAGGATCCGCCCATGGCCAGCCTCGAGCAGTATCACGCCAAGCGCAATTTCAAGAAGACGGCCGAACCAGCCGGCAAGGTTTCGCGCGGCAAGAAAGCCGTGGCGGGTGGCATCTTCGTCATCCACAAGCATGCCGCCACCAGGCTCCACTACGACCTTCGTCTCGAGCATGGTGGCGTGCTGTGGAGCTGGGCCGTGACGCGAGGCCCGAGCCTCGACCCGCACGAAAAGCGGCTCGCCGTGCACGTCGAGGACCACCCGATCGACTATGCGCCGTTTGAAGGCACCATCCCGAAGGACCAATATGGCGGCGGCTCGGTCATTGTCTGGGACGAGGGAACTTGGGTCCCCGATGGCGACCCGGCAAGGGCGATGAAGAAAGGCCATATCAGTTTCGAACTGCATGGCCACAAATTGCATGGCGCCTGGCATCTGGTGCGGCTGAAGCCGCGTCCGGGCGAAAAGCGTGACAACTGGCTGCTGATCAAATCCGACGATGCCGCCGCGCGTCCGGGCGAGGACATTTTGCAGGAGTCGCCGCAATCGGTGAAATCCGGCCTGACCATCGAAGAGGTCGGCGAAGGCAAGACCGCCGACGGCAAGAAGCCAAGGGTCTGGCAGTCCGACAGGCCGGCTACCGGCAAGAAGGCAGTCGCGGCAAGGCGGCTCGAATTCATCGAACCGGCGCTCGCAACGCTGGAGCGGGACGCGCCGCCCGGCAAGGACTGGCTGCATGAGGTGAAGTTCGACGGCTATCGCATGCAGTCGCAGCTTGCCGGCACCGAGGTGCGGCTTTTGACGCGCGCCGGCCTCGACTGGACAGACAAATTCGGTGGCGCAATTGTCGCGGCACTTGGCGGCCTGAAATGCACCGATGCGATCATCGACGGCGAAATCGTCGTGCTGGCGGATAACGGCGTCTCGTCATTCTCGCTGCTGCAGCAAGATCTGTCGGCGGGCCGCACGGATCGTTTCATCTACTACGTTTTCGACCTGTTGCGTCTCAACGGTGAGGATATCCGTTCCGAGCCGCTGGTCGAGCGCAAGGAAAGGCTGCGCACTTTGCTCGCCGGACCGGCCGAGGATCAGGCCGTGCGCTTCAGCGACCACTTTGCCGAGCCCGGCAAGATCATGCTGGAGCATGCTTGCCGGCTGGGGCTCGAAGGCGTCGTCTCCAAGCGTGCCGATGCGCCCTACCGCAGCGGTCGTGTTCCCTCGTGGGTGAAGTCGAAATGCACGGCGCGCCAGGAATTCGTCATCGGCGGCTATATGCCGTCGGACAAGACCGGGCGCGGCCTGCGCTCGCTGCTGGTCGGCTATCACGAGGGCGGCAAGCTGCGCTATGCCGGCCGCGTCGGCACCGGCTTCACGGCCAAAAGCACCAACGAGTTGAAGAAGAGGCTTGATGCGCTAAAGACGACTTCCTCGCCCTTCGACAGGGCGGTGCCAAGGGGCAAGGGGCTGGTCTGGGTCAAGCCCGAACTTGTCGGCGAGGTGGAGTTTCGCAGTTGGACGTCGGACCGTATAATACGCCACGCGTCGTTCCAGGGATTGCGCGAGGACAAGCCGGCGGAGGAAGTCGTGCAGGAGAAACCGAAAGCACGCTCAGCTCCGGCAGAGTCGAAGCCAAAGCCCGCCAAACCCGCGGCCACGGCGAAAACCTCGGTTACGCTGTCCCGCCCCGACAAGCTTCTGTGGCCGCAGGAGAACGTATCGAAGCAGGATCTGGTCGATCACTACGCGCTGGTCTGGCCGCGCATGAAGCAATTCGTCATCAACCGGCCGCTCAGCCTCGTGCGGGCGCCGGACGGTGTTGGCGGCCAACGGTTCTTCCAGAAGCATGCCTCGGCCGGCATGCACGACAAGATCGCCGTGATGAAGGACCCCACCGACGGCGAGGAGATATTGTTCATCCGCGATTTCGACGGTGTCGTGGCCCTCGTTCAACTCGGCGTCGTCGAGATCCACATCTGGGGCTCGACCACGGACGAGCTGGAAAAACCAGACCAGATCATCTTCGATCTCGATCCCGACGAGGGTGTCGACGTGAAGGCGGTGCGTGCCGCGGCGCTCGATATCCGCAGCCGGCTCGACGAACTGTCCCTGCCTAATTTCGTCAAGACCTCGGGCGGCAAGGGCTATCATGTCCTCGTCCCGCTGAAGCCGTCGGCGGACTGGGACGAGGTCAAAGGCTTCGCCCATGAGTTCGCCCGAGCGCTCGAGCAAGCCGCACCCGACCGCTACACGGCGACGCTGTCTAAGAAGGCGCGCACCGGCAGGATATTCGTCGATTATCTGCGCAATGGCCGTGGCGCGACCACGGTCGCGCCCTATTCGTCGCGCGCCAAAAAAGGCGCCACGGTATCAATGCCGGTGACCTGGGCGGAAATCGAGGCCGGATTGCCGCCGAACGCCTTTCCGATCGGCGACAAGACGACGCTGAAGCGGCTTGGGCAAGCCGATCCCTGGGAGGATTTTTTCAAGCAGGCCAAGCCGCTCAAGCGCGGCTAGAGTATCCGTGTTGGTCAAGGGAGAGATGGTGTCCAGGTCCGATTGTCCCTGAGTAGTGCGTTTGCGAGGATGATGAGCTTT
>NZ_JAMYMZ010000070.1:0-22681 GCF_040318825.1 Mesorhizobium sp. M1006 | reverse complement strand
GAGAGTTCTTCCAGCGCACCATGTCAAGGTCCGCCTCGTCGCCATTGCTCATGCTTGACAAACCTAACGATCTACCGCAACGCGCGTGCGCGTCCAGCGCCATCCCCAGTTTCCCAGATTGACTCGAAGTTGCGCAACATCATTTCCGCGACAGCGAAGGCCTGCTGCCCCTGCCGCGAAGTCAGGCGAGCGTCGATGTCAGGATAGATAAAAAATGGTAGCGAAATCCGGTCAGTCGGACCACAGTGCACAACCTGGTGCGGCGTGCTCATGAAGCGGCCGTCGCTCAGGGCCTGAAGCATGTCGCCCAGATTGACTACGAGACTGTCGGGTAGGCTCGGGACCGGCACCCAGCGTCCCTGGAACCACACCTGCAAGGAGCGGGTGGGTAGTTCCTCCTGCAGCAGCAACGTGAAGAAGCCATTGTCCGTGTGCTTGGCGGCCGTGCCGCCGGTGGATGGATACCGAATCACGCGTTGCAGGACTGTTGGGGGGGTGAAATAACGTTGAAACCAGCCCTCTTCCATTCCGAGCAGCTCGGCCAGAGCAATTCCGAGCTTCGGTACAACCTCATTGACGACAGTAGCCTGCAAAGCAAGCAGACTTCGAGCGAACCCAGGAGCCAACGTATCATCCGGAAGGCGTGTGCAACCAGCAAACGGACGCCGGTCACCTTCGTTCTCGATTCCGAGGTCGAACATTTCCTTCGGATCGGGGCCAGCCTCGGGATGTAGCACCTCGCCGTAGAGCGGACTATACCCACGGGCGGTAGCAGGGTATACATCTTGGGCGGAGTGACCGAAACGTTCCTTTGTCGATTGTGGCAACGCGAAGAAGCGCCGGGAAGTTTGAATGGCTTCTGCGATCTGTTCTTTCGGTACCCCGTGCTCAAGGTAGAAGAACCCGTACTCCTCGCAGGCCAGGCGTAGCCTCTCGCACTCTTCTTTTCGCGTTACATCGGATGCCAGTTTTACCAGTGAGATTTGCGGTAGCGTGATCATAGCTGCTCCTCCGTTGTTACGTTGGCTTTATCGGTCACCTGAAAAACCCAGTAATGCGCGCCCTCCTCCGCCAAGTATCTTGCGTCGTTTAAACACTGCGTCGTCACAAGCACGACCTCGTCCTGCAGATGCCGCACCTCATCTTCAAAGGATGTAGCCTCCGCATAGCTCTTGCGGGTGCTTGCGATGATGAATCCGTTGGGGCGCGTCACGCGAGCGAGTTCGCGCAGTGCGTCCGGTCGAACGTGCCCGAGCGTGAACGCGCCGCAGCAGACCGTGATGTCATAGGTCGCATTGGCGTGGCCGGAGAGCAGCCCGTTGAGGTCGACATCGCCTCGGACTTCGCGATAGACGCTAGTTTTCCGGGCCCGTTCGGACATATCTTCGGAGAGGTCGATCCCGTCGATCAACCGGAAGCCCAGGCGCTCCAGCTGCACGCCGACGAGGCCAGTTCCGCAACCCGCGTCCAAGACTGTGACCGCCGTTCGCTGCTTGGCGAAGTAGGCTGTCTGCACGGCAGCTGCGAGTTCCGCCACGATCATTGGTCCGCAGTACTCCTCGCGGCCGACATCAAGCTCATAGGAACTGGCCCATCCGCGATAGAAGTGGACCAGGCGACCAGCGTCGCCGTCGAGGGCATGAGATTCCTTGATGCGCTTTCTTGCGGCTTGGTCCAGTGACGTCTGGTGATCGAGGGTTTTCATTACAGTTCCTCCGTAAAAATACAGCTTCGATTAAGTACAGTCGTTGTCGGCGCAATGGGCACGACTGAGTCTTTAAGATCTTCGTAGTTGTTTCGCCGAGCATGGCTGTCCGACCATGCGGAGGCGCCCACACTCCAGGTGATCACGTCGTGAATCAGGGCTTCGCTCAGGCCCATGCCGCGTCCAAGGCTGAACGCCTCATCAAGGATCAAGCGATTCACGTGGGTGAGTTCTGCCGCCAAAGACTCCAACAACAGTATTTGAGCGTCGCTGAGCGCGACGTCCTCAAGCGGAAACACATGCTCGCGCTTCGGTTTGACCCGTCCAATGGAATCGGTGATAAATTCTTGATCTGCGGGATGCGCGGAGTCGGCCCCGTACTTAGATGGCGCGCGATATCCCGGCACTCGTAGTCGAACGCCGCAGGCCGCCTGCGCCAATTCGACGACTCGCAGATGGTTGTCGTATCGGTCGAATTTCCGTCCTGCTTCGCTATACCGCTTTTCGACGACACGCCCCATCGGCAGCCCCACGCCCAATTCGTCGGCCAGCTGAACAGTCAAGTCCATGTCCTTCACGGCAATCTCCAAAGTGCAGGAGCAGTCGCAACTGCCATCCAGGAGAAACGGGGCGAACTGTTCGATCGCGACTGAGTTCGCCTCAGAACTAACAAAATTCCGCCATGCCTGCTGCGCTGGAACGCCGGCGAGCACGCTTTTGCAGAGCGCGTCCCCGCACGCAACGGCAGCCGTGTAAAACAATAGGTTCGTCAGCAGTTTGACAGATTGGCCTTGACCGATGTCTCCAACATGAAAAGATACGGCTCCGGTGGTTTGCAATACAGCTTCGCTAGGCGCATAGGCTTCCTGTGGCCCGCCGACGAAAAAGCTAACGTTGCTAAAATCGACCCCCATGTGGGACAGGTTGCTCACGGGCGCTTCGAGCGAATACACGCCAATTGCTGCCGCCCGACGGGCGATCTCAAGCGTATTGTGGTAGTCGGTGGTGGATGCGTCGATCCACACGCTGCCCGGTGGCATTCCAGCTAAAGCGCCTTTCTCGCCCGTCATGTTGTCAAGGACGTCGCGAGGCATCGGCAGGCAAGTGATTACGATCTCGCAATCGCGGGCCGCTTCGCGCGGTGCGTCATGCCATCGGGCTCCCTTGTCCAGCACGTCTTTCGCGGCTGCGGGCTCGATATCGTAGACGGCTACTCGATAGCCGGCTTCCAGGAGCTTGGCGATCATAGGTCGCCCCATTCTGCCGGTACCAAGGAATGCAATGCGTCCAGCGTTGCGGAAAACAGCCGGGCCCCCGGCGCCTGCTTCAGCTTTTGCAGTGAGCATAGAAGTTCCATTCATGACAATTCGATAAGGTTACGTAGTTATGGATATGGTGGAACGATCATATACATCCCAATAAACGTGATGTAAAATGAAAGAAATGTGTAATCATTGTTACATGTCCCATGCGGTGTGTAATTTATAGTATTTGGCGCGACGGGATATATAGCAGGCGTCTTTGATTGGTTTGGTGAGGTCAAGCTTCTCCTGCTCTTTTTTCCGGACCATGTCGCCCTGCGAGTCACTCGCTTCTCTTCGCGGCCGCCGCATGATGGGGTCAGGAGAGCGAGGCGTCTCAATCTGTAGAGCGACCTTGGGAGGTCTGTCCCAGGGTCTAGCTGCCCACGAGATCGCCTTGCCCATCGTCCTCACGGGAACGATCCGGATTACCCTTTCGGGCGAACCACCGTGTTTCCTCTTCGGAACTCGGTCGCATCGCTCCACATGCGGTTCGTCGCCGCATCGGCTGACCTTGCCTGAATGTCCGTCTCACCAGATTGATAGCGTGCCGGGGTCAAGCCCAGATGCGCGCCCACATCCCTCGACCGGCGAAAGCGGTCTGGCTGATCGATCGTGGCACGGAAGGCGAGCGCGGTGATGGGCCCCACACTGGAACGCTCATCAGTCGCGACAGACTGCTCCTTGCGGGCGATATTGAGGACCTGCTTTGTCAGTCGTCCGAACTCGCGCAACATCGTGGCAACGATCGCCAGGAGCGGCTCGACCAGCGCAATGACGATATTGTCAGCACCAATGAGCTCGCGCACGCGATCGGCGAAGGCTGCACGGCTTGGCCTGCCAAGCTTGAGGCCGGCCTCCCGAAGAATCGACCACGTTCTCGATCGTCCGCATTTCGTTGAGGACCGTGCGTCGAGCGACCAGGAGGGAACGCCAGAGCCGACACTGCTGGCTTTCACATGCACCTGTCGGTACCAGCCGGTGCGCATGATCTGCGCTGGGGCGCGTGCGTCATTGCGATCCGTCTTGTTCGGCATCGTCTTCATCGCTGCATTGGCCCGGGTCTCGATGCAAATGGCCGGCAATCCTTCGGCGCGAATACCATCAAAAGCCAGGCCGCCAGACAGCAGGCATCGAGCCCGACGGGTTCCAGCGGCAGATCGACTTTCCGCAAGGCCTCATAAAGCGCCTGCGGCTCGCTCGCCGCGCGTAACTCTGAGAAAGGCCTCGTCGCCGTTGTGATAGGATAAGAGTTGGGCCTGGCGTCGCGCTGATTTCGTCCATCTCGTCGCGACCACCCCACGTGAAGAAGACCATCGATGAGCTGTAGCTGACATCGAGGCCGGCCTGGAGAGCGCCGAAGGATATCTCGCCGATGTTGTCCGTCCCGATGGTGATCGTGGCTGGCCCGTCGAGGTCGAGATGGTCCCGATCCCACAGATCGGCCTCGACGATGCGCCAGCGGCCGATCAGCTGTCAGCCTAGCGGGCAGTCATGTCGGCGCCGCCACGAGCTTCGGCAGCCGCGCAGATTGTAGTCAGCCGCCGCTAAGGTGAAGGCCCATCCGACACGATCACGGCCGCGGGAACCTTGTTTGTCCTGTCCGGCGACCGTCTTGATCCAACCGAACGGTTCTCCGATGCGCTTCTTGATGCGCTGGCTGGCGGCATAGCCACCGTGCCGCGTCGTGCGCCAGCGATCACTTCTCGGTCGACGGCACGCTGATCGAGGCGTGGGCGTTGATGAAGAGCGTCAGACCGAAGGACGGCTCTGACGAGTCGCCGGCTCAGGGCGGTAGACGCAACGCCGAAACGGATTTCCACGGCCAGAAGCGGTCGAACGACACGCATGCCTCGACCACCGATCCCGAAGCCAGGCTCTAACCGCAAGAGGGACGAAGCTGTGCTTCTCGCCCGACCGCTACGTTAAATGCGCTAACATGGGGATCGATACCACGCCGTCACCTCCCTGGCGTAGAACCTAGACGGGGTAACGGGCCTCTGGCGTCGCAGCGAGACTTTCGGTCGAAGCAGTCGTCCCTCACAATGAATGGTGTGAACGGCGTCTCGGTGAGTGTCGTTGATGGGCAGGACAAGACCGTGGGGCAAGCGAAGGTAGCGAGCGGGCCGGAGGCGCTGATTGCCTGGTTTTCGGCGCCCGAAGTACCGCTTGTGCGGATTTTCCTTTAGGCAGGCCCGCTGTCGCAATGGCCATTTGCTAGGCTGCAGGCGTCGTCCGGCCTGGCAGTGGAGCTTCTCGAGGCGCCACGTGCGCGACGCGTTCAAAGGCAATGCCGGTGAAGACGGATCGCAAAGATGTGCGCGGCATCGCACAGCTCACCCGGCTTGGCTGGTTCCGCCCCTGTGTTGCAAGTCACTGCCGGCACAGGAGGTCCGCGCTCTTCTGACCACGCGCAAGCTCCTGCAGTCGAAGCGGCACGATGTCGAGATGAGCATCCGCGGGTCTTGCGCGGCTTTGGCCTGAAGGTTGGCCCGACGACGCCGAAGACGTTTGAGCGGCGGGTTCGCGAACTAGTCGCCCTTCATGACGCGCTGCGGCAGATTGCCGAGGCTCTTCTCGAGACCCGAGCGGTGCTGCTGTGCGAGTTCAAGACGACGAGAAGCGTCTTGCCGGGGTGGCAAGTCGCGATGCGCAGGTGCGTAACCTGACGAGCGGGCCGGGGGGGTGGCGCTTGGTGGCGCTGACATTTTTCGGCGGCCATCGACGACCCGTCGCGGATTCGCTTGTTCCCGGATGGTGGGCGCCCAATTCGGCCTGACGCCGAGAAAGTACCAGTTTTTTGACACCGACGTCACGGGGCGGATCTTCAAGGTCGGCGAACATGGGGTGCCTGTGGTGCTCTACGAGGCGGCCAACGTCTTGCTGACGCGACCGGTGAAGGGCTCGGCCTTGAAGTCTTGGTGCGCTTGCGGTGGCGAAGCGGGCCGGTATGCGCAGGCCAAGGTTGCATTTGCGCGCAGGCTAGCGGTGGCTGCACCAGATGCTGAGCGCTTTCTCCCGACAGGCCGTGCTGCGGCAGTCGTATTTTGAAGAGTTCGACAAGAGGATAAGCATAAGGAGGAACACGGCGGGCATCGACAACGGATCCTGCCGTTACGACGTCCCTCGCGGGGACGGTGAACCCGGTTAGATTAGGCCGCTAAGACGAGAGCAGGTTGATGCGCGTCCCAAGATTGGCCAGCCGATCCCGATCAGATGCCATCAGGCCGGCGGGCCGACATCAGTGAAATGCAGTCAAAGGTGGGTACGGGCGTTAGTTCCCTGGTGTCACCGATACTAAGGTTTAATTGCTTCAATGTTAAACACATGTGATCAATAGTTAATCTTAGAAAATATTTTTTCACATACTGCTTATTGTAGAAAAAAGCAGGAATCTATATCGTTGAACAGTAGCAGTACAATCTTATTCGTGGCGTGACGTTTGCATCGAATGGATGCTTCATGCTTGCGTCAAAAGTAGTCCAAGCGAAGTGCAAAAGACTAGAGAAGCCCCGGAAAAAATGGCTTCTACCGTGATAGTCAGCGCGATGTCGATCTTGCGACGCGCACGGCGGGTTCATCGTCGCATGGAACCGCAAGAGCTATGCAGGGGTGGCGTCGTTTCAAGATGAGGTGTGGCATTTGCAGGAAGGGGGCGTGCATGTGGTGGAGTGCCTATACGATGGAGGATAGTTGGCGGAGTAGGACGCATTATTGGGTTTTTCGTATGATGCACAAGTCAAGTACAACGGAGAAGCAGTCATGATCGCGGCACCACACGTCTCATCTATGAAAACGACAGCCAAAGCCGGCCACGAGATTGTCAGCAATATCAAGCTATCTTGTCGGCGACGCCATAAGCTTAGTACCTGCAGGAGAGAGCTTCAATGATGAACCCCCGCGCCATATCGCCGATCGTGCCCGCACGATCTCTGGATGCCCGCTACTACACCGCACCGGAAATCTTCGCCAAGGAGCAGGCTGGACTGCTGGCTCGAACATGGCAATTCGCCGGGCACGTCTCCCTCCTGGAGAAGGCTGGTGATTACTTCACCTCCGAAATCGCTGGCCAGAGCTTATTCTGTATCCGCGATCGCGACGGTGAGGTGCGTACCTTCTACAACGTGTGCCAGCACCGGGCGCATGAGTTGCTGCGCGGAACGGGAAATTCAAAGCTCATCGTTTGCCCCTATCATGCCTGGTCATATGAGATCAGCGGACGACTGCTTAACGGTCCGAATATCAAGGCTGTTCCGCGTCTCGATCGCAATGATATTTGTCTGGAGCCGGTGCGAACCGAGGTTTTCTTGGGCTTTGTTTTCGTAAATTTAGATCCAGATGCGAAACCAATGGATGAATGGTTCTCGAGAGTTCGAGTGGAACTTACTGAATATGTCCCTCATATCGAACGGTTGAAACCACTGGAATGGATCGAAATTTCTGAACACTGCAACTGGAAAGTCTCTGTCGAGAACTATTCCGAGTGTTATCACTGTCAAATCAATCACGAGACCTTTTCGACCGGCGTGATCAAGCCGGAGACTTACGACATCCAGCCCCAGGGCTATTGCCTCAGGCACACAACTGAATGCCAGAATCTTGAGCGCATGAGCTACCCCATTGATCTCGCCGACAATCCCTGCGCGGGGAAGTATTCATCATGGTTCTTGTGGCCGACGTTCTCCTTCCAGGTCTATCCCGGTAACGTGCTGAACACATATCACTGGCATCCCAAGGGCGTGGACGAGGTCGTGGTATGGCGCGGGTGGTACACGATTGAGGGAGCCGACTCAGAGCTGATACGCAAGTTGGCGGCCCAAGATCGGGCGACCACCGTAGAGGAAGACATTCAGATCGTGGATTCCGTCCAGCGCGGGCTGAAATGCCGCGGCTATCGGCCGGGCCCGCTCGTCGTCGATCCTGACTGCGGCGTCAATTCCGAGCACTCGATACAAGTCCTCCAGCAGTGGATGCGCGAGGCCCTTGATGCTTAAGATTAAGGCCTATTGGCAGAACTATATTGACGGCACCTGGACCGACGGTGGCGCCGGCCGGATTGTGGTCGAAGATCCCTCCACTGGCGAAAAAGTCGCTGAGCAGGCGCTTGCCGACGCTGCTGACGTTGACCATGCACTCGACGCCGCTAAAAGGTGTCACGAAACTGGCGTGCTGACTGCAATGCGTCCGGTGGAGCGGGGCCGGATGGTCCGGGCGATGGGTGACTATCTTCTTGCCAATATCGACGTCATCGCGGAAGTGCTGTGTCATGAGGCGGGCAAGCCGCTATGGGAGGCTTGGCTCGAGATCCAGGGTGCGGCACGTTACTTCGAATATTATGGCAACCAGGCTGAAACGCTCGAGGGCCGCTCGATCCCGCTCGGTGCGAGTTATTACGACTTCACAACCTACGAACCCTATGGCGTGTCCGCCCAGCTGGTTCCGTGGAACTATCCGGTGGAGTTGGCCGCGCGCTCGTTGGCCCCGGCTTTGGCGACCGGCAATGCCTGCGTGGTGAAAACTCCAGAACTCGACCCGCTGTCCAGCGCGTACATCGCTGAGGCGGCCGAATACGCTGGCCTGCCGCGCGGCGCAGTTAACATTTTGTGCGGGCTTGGCCGCGAAGCGGGAGTGGCGCTGGTCGGCAATCGAAGCGTTAACCAGATCGTCTTCACCGGTTCCGTGCCAACCGGCATCAGTATCGCGTCGGCAGCAGCCCGAAACGTGGTCCCCTGCGTGCTGGAGCTTGGCGGCAAATCGGCCGCAATCGTCTGGGCCGACGCCAATGTCGACGCGCTCGTGTCGTCAGTGCGCTGGGGGATTTTCTTCAATGCTGGCCAAGTTTGCTCGGCCATGTCCAGACTGATCGTCCATGACGACGTTCACGATGAGGTTGTCGACCGGGTCGTTGACATGGCCCGCTCGATCTCGGTGGGACCGGGCATCGAACGACCAGACTTTGGTGCGAATATGGGAGCAATGATCTCTGCTGCTCAGCGCGATCATGCCGAAGCAATGTGCCGCGAGGCCGAGCGCCAGGGGGCCCGGGCCGTGGTTGGTGGGCGCAAACTTGACCAGCCAGGTTATTTTCTCGAGCCAACCATATTTGACCGTGTTACGCCGGAGATGAGCATCGCCCGAGAGGAGGTCTTCGGACCGGTCCTGTCCATCCTAAGAGTCAGCCAGGAGGAAGAGGCGGTGCGCATTGCGAACGGAACCACTTACGGGCTCGTAGGTGGCGTCTTTACCGCTGACGTTACCCGAGCGATGAAAATAGCCGCGCGGCTGCGCGCGGGACAGATCTTCGTCAATGAATGGTTCGCCGGAGGCGTTGAGACGCCCTTCGGCGGCTTTGATAAGTCCGGCTATGGGCGGGAAAAGGGCCGCGAGGCTTTGTGGAACTACGTGCAGACCAAGAACATCGCAATCGCACTTCAAACATAGGGGTCCCGTGTGAAGCACGCTCATTCGAGAAGGTCTTGCCGGGCGCTAGGCAAAGTCGGGGACCGAATATGTGGAGAAGAATCGCTGCAGACGGATCAACCGCTTCATCGCCCCCACCGAACCCCCAGAACCATGCCTCGTCGCCTCTTGAAAACGACGGGTGAAGGCCCCGAGACGTGTTCGCTCATGGACCCAGCCAGGATCGGGGCGCCCGGAGCGATGCCATCCATTGTCGTGGCGCGCTCAACAAAGCGTGTGCGTCGACGAAATTCGCGCCGCGATACATGTTGTCGGAATCCATTGTGGCGCGCCACAGGCGCTTGAATGCTTTCGTGTCGCCAGGAAAGATTCTTGAGGAGCGCGGCCTGCTATGAAAATTACCCGAATTTGCGTGTGGCAGCATGAGCTTCCACTGACGAAACCTTACTGGCTGTCCGGCGGCCGACTAAAATTCGAGAAACTCGATAGCACCTTCGTTCGCATCGACACGGATGCCGGTTTGTCCGGCTGGGGCGAAGGCTGCCCATGGGGCAACACCTATCTGCCTGCGCACGGACCAGGTATTCGGGCCGGTATTGCGACTCTGGCACCGGCGCTGCTCGGGCGCGACCCGCGCGCGCTCGAGGCGATCAACCGCACCATGGACACCGCGCTGCCCGGCCATCTTTATGTCAAGTCGGCTATCGACATCGCATGCTGGGACATTCTCGGCAGGGCGAGCGGCATGCCGCTGTGGCGCCTGTTTGGTGGCGAAGAGGCCGCTCCGGTCGCGGTCAATTCGTCGATCTCGACCGGCTCCAATGAGGAGATGATTGCCCTTATCCGCGAAGCCTATGCGCAGGGGTATCGGACCCATTCGGCCAAGGTCGGCGGCAGTGACCCGGCAGGAGACCTCTCTCGGATCGAGGCCATCGAAGCAGTTGTTCGAGCTGATGAGACCGTCACTTATGACGTCAATCGCGCCTGGGTGCCGGCCGTCGCGATTCAGGTCCTGAACAATGTTGACATACGCGGCTGGGTCGAGCAGCCCTGCCAGACCCTTTCGCAGTGCGCGCATGTCGCGAAACGGGTGAGCCAACCGGTCATGCTCGACGAATGCCTGCATACCTTCGAGGACCATCTGGATGCCTGGAAGCTCGGTGCTTGCGAAGGCGTCAAGGTGAAGCCAAACCGGGTCGGGGGACTCACCAAAGCCCGGCAGATCCGCGATTTCGGCGTATCGATAGGCTGGCAGATGCACATCGAAGACCTCGGCGGCTCCGCACTGGCCGATACGGCTGCCATCCACCTAGCGTCCTCCACGCCAACCGAAAACAGGCTGGCGAGCTGGCTCTGCCATCATCATCTCGCCGTCGACCCGGTTGCGGGTCAGGGTGCCAGGAACATCGACGGCTTTGCTACCCCGCCGATTGACCCCGGTCTCGGCGTCGAACCGGACGTCGAGGCCCTAGGCGAGGCAGTTACAATCTATTCCTGATCCCGAGGAGAAAGACGTGACTCAGCTGCCCTCGATGCGTGCGGTGATCCTTACCGGTCACGGCGGCCTTGATAAGCTCGACTACCGCGAAGATTGGCCCGTACCTAAGCCGGCTGCCGGCGAGGTGGTCATAAAAGTCGGAGCCTGCGGACTCAACAATACCGACATCAACAGCCGCACCGCTTGGTATTCCAAAGCCGTTCGCGACGGGATCACCCCGTCGAGCGGCAGTGCGGGCTTCGCCATGGCCGAGGCCGACGCCGGCAGCTGGGGCAGCGCGGCACTGCAGTTTCCGCGCATCCAGGGCGCTGATGTGGCCGGTCGGATCGTGTCCGTCGGCGAGGGCGTGGATACCGGCCGGATTGGCGAAAGGGTGATTATCGACCCTTGGTTGCTCGGCCCGGGTGACTGGTTCGACAACAAAAAGGCAGGCTATTTCGGCTCCGAATGCGACGGCGGATTTGCCGATTACACAAAGGTGCGTGCAGACAACGCGCTTCGCATCGACAGCCCGCTGTCCGATGCTGAGCTGGCAACCTTTCCCTGCGCCTACACGACCGCGGAGAACCTGATCTCTCGCACCTTTTTGAAGCCTGGGGAGGCCGTGGTGATCGCCGGCGGCTCGGGAGGAGTGGGATCTGCCGCGATACAGCTTTGCCGGCTGCGCGGCGCTCATGTGGTCGCGATCGCCTCGCGCTCGAAGGCGGCCCTGCTTGAGGAACTCGGCGCTGACACGGTGATCGACCGCGCATCGCCCGATATGGCCGAAGCAATTCGCGCAGCCACCGGCGGCGGTGTCGATGTCGCACTCGACGTCGTTGGGGGTAGATTTTTCGGATATCTGATCGAGGTGCTACGTCACGGAGGCCGCTATTCCAGTTCCGGCGCGATCGCCGGGCCCGTGGTCGATTTCGACCTGCGCCAGCTGATCTACAAGGACCTGCAACTCACAGGCGCGACGATCGTGCCTCCCGGCACGGCGCCACGCCTTGTTCGCCTAATCGAACAAAACCTGATTCGGCCTTTGCTGGCTGCGCAATACCCGCTGCGCGAACTCACTGCGGCGCAACAGGCATTCATGGAAAAGCGGCACGTCGGCAACATCGTGGTCACGATGACCTGACGTTTGCGACGGAACAGGAGCCTAGCAGGCTTCTCTGATTGGGGTCGGTGAGGTCAAGCTTCCTGTCTTTTCCGGACGATGTCGCCCCGTGGGTCACTCGCTTCTCTTCGCGGTCGGCGCCGGGCCGCCGCATGATGGGGTCAGGAGGGCGAGGCGTCTCAATCTGTTGAGCGACCTTGGGAGAATCTATCCAGGATCTAGCCTGCCAACGAGATCGCCTTGCCCATCGTCCCCACGGGAACGATCCGGATCACCCTCTCGGGTAAATCACTGTCTGTATGTTCCTCTTCGTTTATCTGTTGTCCTATTTCATGCCGACGCGGGGCCGCCGACTTCCTTGCCAAAGCGGAACGCGGTTGCATCGCTCCACATGCGATGCAGGATGACGGCGAGCTTGCGGGCAACCGACGTTTGGCGACATTCATGCCCCATGCCCTGAGGCTCGACCATTTCTTGCTGAGACCAAGCAGCGAATGCGCCGCCTCATAGAGGGCCGTGCGGGCGAGTTCGTCGCCGCATCGGCTGACCTTGCCCTGAATGTCCTCTGTGGGTGGCTCCCGCGATGCAAAAGGTAAATCGACGTTATGGCGCGTTGGTCGGGTGCAGTCTTCTGTCCGGCCTGTTGATGCAGCCATTCGAGACTGCTGGCCCTGATGGGGTCGGCGAACTGGGTCCCAATCTGCTTATCAGGCTATGATGCCTCGGACATTCGACGGGTTGTCCCTGTTCCCGGCCTGACCGGTCTCGCCATCACATCGCGAGGCATCCCGCACACCACGACCAGAGCGAGGCGGTAAACAGACTCATCCGGCACTTTGCTCGCGCGTAGCGAAGTATGCCAGTCGCGCCAAGGGCCGGATGTAGCAGTTGCCCTGCTTTGACATCCGGCCCATGGCGCTCTTTGCCGCCACTCGAGTTCTGCCGAGGGGGAGGCTCAGCCAGCTGAGCTCGCGACCGGAACCGTCGATGCGCGCGAGCACGTCGGC
This sequence comes from Mesorhizobium sp. M1006, assembly GCF_040318825.1. NCBI lineage: Bacteria > Pseudomonadati > Pseudomonadota > Alphaproteobacteria > Hyphomicrobiales > Phyllobacteriaceae > Mesorhizobium > Mesorhizobium sp. M1006. The sequence continues at coordinate 9,648 of NZ_JAMYMZ010000070.1, read as the reverse complement.
CAGCCAGGCCAGTCCAAGCCGATGATTACACGGCGGGCCGCGGGGGCGGTTTTGCCGCGCTTTGCAAACTTCTGGGCGGCGTACACTGCGTAGTCATCGGTTTGGAACCTGCGATGCTCTATGTGAGAGTCGTCCATGAGCAACTAACTAGATCGCTACACCATCAACCGCCGTCAGAAAACGTCATGGAAAATCCATCATGAGCGCCCAAACGCTGCGATTTGAATTGAATACAGAACGCGGCTTGAAAAGGCTCGAAATGCAATGGAAATGGCAGGCGTCGACTTGCTGGTCGTTACGGATCCCTCCAACATGGCTTGGCTTACCGGCTACGATGGCGATGCGTTTTACGTTCCCCAATGCGTGGTTGTAACCAAGGACAAAGATCCCCTCTGGTTCGGTCGCGGCATGGATGCTAACGGTTGTCGACGGACCGCGTATATCGGCGAGGATCGGATCAGGTGGTACGAAGACCATTACGTCCAGTCCGATACAGTACATCCTATGACGGTTCTTGGTCAGGTCATCGCTGACGAAGGGTACGGCTCGGCGATTGTCGGTGTTGAAAAGACAACTACTATCTTTCCGCCGCAGCTTTCGAGGCCTTTTCAGCGTCGTTGCCTAACGCAAAGTTCAAACGAGCTGATCGAGTGATCAATTGGCAACGTATTGTAAAATCCCCACAAGAAATTGAATACATGCGCGGCGCTGGTAAGATCGTTGATTCGATGTTTCAGCGCATCTCCGAAGTGCTGCGGCCTGGGAGAAAGCAGTCAGATGTAGTTGCCGAGCTTACCCATGCTGGCACGCGGGGCGTGGGACCATATTGGGGAGACTATCCGGCCGCCGTGCCAAGTATCGGCGCCGGCGCCGATGCTTCGGCTCCTCACCTCACGTGGAGCGACAGCCCGATCCGACCCGACGAGAGCATCTTCTTTGAGCTTGCTGGTGCTCATAAGCGGTACCACTGCGCGCTGGCCCGGACTTATTACCTTGGAAAACCTACTCAAAAGAAACTGGAGGCTGAGAAGGCAGTTCTTGACGGAATACAGGCTGGCCTCGAAAGGGCCGTGCCCGGGAATTGCTGCGAGGACATCTATATGGCTTACGTTGCTGCGTTGGCTCGCTACGGCTTGGTCAAGACTGGCCGTGCTGGCTATTCGATAGGCCTCGGCTATCCGCCATTGTGGGGCGAAAATTCAGCAAGCTTTGGGGAGGGTGACAAAACGGAGTTGCGTCCCGGCATGACATTCCACTTCATGACTGGACTGTGATACGGAGACTGGAGAATCGAAATGCTTGTCTAGCGTTCCCCGTAAGCTGCTAGTGATTGACTGACATCTCTCTGCAGTTCTCTAACCGCCTTGATGCACAGCGATGAGTTTTCGGCGGCCTGAAGCGGCGATCTGTTCGCCGTTGCAGTGCCTTGTACCAACCCTGTTCGAGCGCCGGCGGTGAGCCGTCGTGATGGAAGGCGGGGGTTTGCGGGTTGCGGTCGGCGGGTTTGTTTTTCGGGGCGTGGGCGCCCCGTCGGATATGTCACGAGCCGCGGGATGCGATCGAGGACGATGCGCAGGATGCGCGCTGGTGGGGGCAGGATGTCGGCAGATGCAAGCGGATTTGCGTCTTCATCTCGACCACCCGCGCGGCGATCTTGATGAGGCGCAAACGCAGCGTGTCGAATGGGCGACGGCAAAGCTTGAGCGCTTCGGCATCGCGGCGCGCAGGCCCAACATCATCCAGTAGGCGCCGGCATGCAGGAACAACCGGAACTGGGCGCGCGTGGGCGCGGCGGGCTCCATAATGGCGATGCGTGAAGGTCAGGCGGCCTGCTGATCGGCGGCCTTGTCGGCTTCGCCCAGGCGCGAGGTGGGAAGATCGGCAATGCGGGCGGACATCGGCGAGCCAGGCTTACGGGTCGACGTCGTTGAGGCGTGCCGTGGTGATGAGGGTAAGCATAACGGCGGCGCGGTCGGCGCCGCGCTGGGAACCGGCGAAGGTCCAGTTGCGGTCTCGAAGCCAATCATATGCTCAGGCGCTGGGCCGACTTCGCCCGCTTCATCGACGCCTTCCCAGAGCAATGCCACGCAGCGCTCTTTCGGCCGCGTTGTTGCTGAGGCAGATTCTGCCGTAGGCGCCGCCGTAGATCGGGTTCTCGATCATCCGGTGGATGGTCGCATAATTGGCCGACGCCAGACCACGTCACCGTTGTTGCGCTTGGCTGGCAAGTCCAGCCCATGCTCGAGGAACCAGAGCAGGGCCTGCCGGGCGCTGCCGAGTTCGGCCACCTTGTCGAAGACGAGAATGATGGCGTCCTGGACACGGCGATCGGGATCCTTCTCAAGCCTGTCGCCGACCTTCACGAAGCCGACCGGGGCCGTGACAATGAGCTCGCCGCGCCGAAGGCCAGTTCCGCGTCGCGCGTAGCCGAGTTTCGAGTCAGGCTCTTGCGTTCGACCTCGAAAAGCCCGGCATGAGCAAAGGGCATCTTCCTGCGGTTTGGGGCGTGCCGACGGAAGTTCTGATCGATTTGCAAAGGCGCTGGTTGAGCATCACGACGCAGTGACGCGCGAGGTAAGATTCAACGTGTCGCGCGAGATCGCCCGGCGCGACGAGCGGCGCATCTCCATGTCAAGCAAGATCGCCCAGTTCCCCTTCGTGCGCGAACTGGACGGCTTCGACTTCGACGCCCAGGCATCGCTCGATCAGGGGCAGATCAGGGAACTCGCCACCTGCCGCTGGATTGCGCACGGCGACACGCTTTTGTTCCTCGGCCCACCCGGCACGGGCAAGACCCATCTGGCCGTGGCCCTCGGCCGCGAGGCAATCCGCCAGAATTACAATGTGCAGTTCATCACCGCTGCTACGTTGGTGGCGACGCTGGCCGAGGCCCACAGCGACGGCTCGCTCGACAAGCAGTTGGCGATCCTGTCGCGGCCGAAACTGCTCATCATCGACGAATCTGCCCTTCGAGGCCAATGCCGCCCACCTGTTCTTCCAACTCGTGTCACGGCGCTACGAAAAGGGATCGATCCTGATCACCTCCAACCGCTCCGCGGGCGAATGGGGAAGTGTTTTTGGCGAGCCCGTTGTGGCCACGGCGATCCTGGACCGCCTGCTTCACCACTCTACGGTGATCACCGTCCGCGGCGACAGCTACCGTCTCCGCGAAAAGCGTCGGTCCGGCCTTCTGCAGAAGACCGGACCGACCCTTGAACCCAACGAAACAGCAGACCAGTGAAGGGGGCGCATTGCCTCAAGCAAAATGTTACCAATAGTGTCGCTGTTCCGAATGGGATGGTCAGGTGTTGTCATCCCGATTCGGAGGATGAATGGCAAGGCGGATCAGCATGGCGACACGGTCGGAATTGGTGGAAGCAATTGTCGGGCGGTATCGATCGGGGAGCCGAAGCGATAAGCGCCTCATCCTCGATGAGTTCGTCGAGGAAACTTCTAACGCCCGGGTCGAGGAGGACTGCCGTGACTTGGGCGATCGAGAACAAGGCTATTCGCAGCGTCGCGCCTGCGGGCTCGTCGGCATGGAGCCGCGGGTCTACCGCTACCGTCCGTCCCGACCGGATGATAACGGTTTGCGCAAGCGGCTGCGAGAACTGGCCGGCGAACGCCGGCGCTTCGGCTACCGTCGGCTGGAAGCGCGAAGGTGTGGCGGTGAACTGGAAGAAGCTCTATCGCCTTTATCGCGAGGGGCGGCTGACGGTACGCAAGCGCGGCGGTCGCAAGCGGGCCTTGGGCACCAGGGCGCCGCTGGCGATACCGCAGGACGCCAACCAGCGCTGGAGCCTCCACTTCGTCTCCGACACGCTGACCGATGGTCGCCGCTTCCGGATCCTGTGCGTCATCGACGACTTCAGCCGGGAGTGTCTGGCCACGGTCGTCGACAACTCGATCTCGGGTGAGCGTGTCGCCCGCGAACTCGAAATCATCGCCGGGCATCGCGGCTACCCCTGCATGATCGTGTCGGACAACGGCACCGAGTTGACCTCGAACGCCATTTTGGCTTGGCAGGAGGATCGGCATGTCGAATGGCACTACATCGCACCGGGCAAGCCGATGCAGAATGGCTTCGTGGAAAGCTTCAATGGTCGGCTACGCGATGAGTGCCTCAACGAACGGCTCTTCACCAGCTATCGGCACGCCCCCAACACCATCGAAGAATGGAGGATCGACTACAATGAGAATCGCCACACACGAGCCTCGACGGGCGCACCCCGCTTGAATATGCAACCCGATCCGTCAAGGATCACAACGTGAACAGGGCTAACTCATAAACGGGGATATTCAGGGGAGCACGTCAACTTAAGAGGTACTCTGACGCTGTCCCAGACCCAGTGGCACGCTGGGTTCCACGGGACAGCGGTCGTCGGCCGTGAAGAATTCGGAAGCCACTGATATTTCGTAGATAACGGCTGCGGTGTTGACTTCGAGATTGCAGGAAACGGCCTATTTGGGGGTCGTTTCCTTGCAATTCCAGTTTGTGGTTTTCCTGCCCGGCGAAGCGTGATTCACTGCCCTCATCGCGGTGAATCGGAGAGCCAGGGGATGGGCAAACCACGCGAGCGGCGCGAGAGGGGAGAACAGGATCTGTTCCGCGCCCGCCTTGATCAGATTCTCAACATGAAGCACGAACTGGTGCGGTTGACGCAGGCCATCGACTGGTCGGTGCTGGAAGAGCGTTTCGGCGCGGTCTATTCCGACGGACCGGGCATGCCGCCCTTGCCGACGCGGCTGATGGCCGGGCTGGCGATCCTCAAGCACACCTTGGACCTGTCGGATGAGGCGCTGTGCGAGCGCTGGATCGAGAACCCCTATTTCCAATACCTGTGCGGCGAGGAGTTCTTCCAACATGACTGCCATTCGACGCTCGTCGATGACGCGCTGGCGTCAGCGCATGGGCGAGGAGCGGATCACGGCCCTGCTGAAGGAAAGCCTGGCGGTGGCGGTGAAGACCGGAGCGATGAAGCCGCAGGACACGCGGCGGGTCATCGTCGATACAACGGTGCAGCCCAAGAATGTGATGTTCCCGACCGACGCCAAGCTCATCCATCGCGCCCGCGAGCGGCTGGTGCGGCTGGCGAAAAGAGTGGGGCTCGACCTGCGCCAGAGCTATGTCCGGGTCGGTAAGCTGGCGCTGATCAATCAGCGCTATGCGCACGCCAAGCAGTTCAAGAGGGCCGGCAAGGCCTTGCGCAAACTGAAGACCTATCTCGGGCGGATCATCCGCGACATCAAGCGCCAGATCGCCGACGATGCGGAGCTGGACACGATCTTCAAGTGGCCGCTCTACCAGGCCTCGACCGTTCTCGAACAGAGGCAGCGTCAGCGCGGGCCGCAAGATCTACAGCTTGCACGCCCATGAGGTCGAGTGCATCGGCAAGGGGAAGGCGCACGCGCCCTACGAATTCGGCGTCAAAGTCTCCATCGCCACCACGCTGAAGCGCTCGAAGGGCGGCCAGTTTGCCCTACTCGCCATGGCCCTTCCCGGCAACCCCTATGACGGGCACACGCTGGGAACGGTCATTCCCGCGATGGAAGACACCATCGGCGCCGAGATCGAGCGCATCCTCGCCGACGCCGGCTACCGCGGCCACAACGCGCCGCAAAGTCATAGGTTTAGGGTCTTCACTGCAGGCCAGAAGCGTCGCGTGACGCCGGCCATCAAACGCCAGATGCGACGACGATCCGCGGTCGAGCCGGTGATCGGCCATATCAAAAGCGAACACAGGATGGGCCGCAATTACTTCGCCCACGGGCGACGCGATCAACGCCATCCTGGCCGCCGCGGGCTACAACTTCTCCCTCCTGCTCAGGTGGCTGAAGGCGCTTTTGTCGCTCTTGATCGCTGTGCTTCAACCCCGGGAAAAACAGGTCGCCGCTTAGGACCGGATTGTTCACGGTCGACGCTGTCGCTTGTGTGACCTCACAAACTAAGATCGGGCCGAGCGATCCTGCCTGGGGCAGGTCGTCCATCACATCAGGCCATTGCAAGTCTCAGCGTCCATCTCACGTCTAGATGGTAGGTATATGCAAACAGTATTTGACCTAACGTCCAATAATTGAAATTTCGTACCACTCGGCCAAAATTCATGCGACTTAAGCAGCCAAGCTTAGACCGTCGAAGTTGATGAGGAGGTTTGGGGCTTATGTTCGGGGAAGCTGCACCGACGAATTTCTCTGCCCGAGCTTCTGTCAACATATCGTGGCTACGCTAGCCGACATTATGCTTTCAATGCCCAAATAGGTATGGACGAAGCATTTTCAATCGTTGGGAATAAAACCTGAATAAAACCTAATGCTGACGATGTTGAAAAATCGCCGGACTGAGACCGAAAATGATGAATGAACAGCGCTGTGTGTCGCCAAGGCGCCAACGTCCTACGCGTGTTTCCCGAAGTGATGGCTGTGCCCAAGTCGAGCCCCCTGAAGGATGGATGAATTGGAAGAATCAGTGGATAGCTTAAGCGCTGAGCGACGGATCATTCGTGGATTTCAGGTGGCCGGCAGCGTCGCCCCAAAGTTCCGAGACAGTGACCATAAGAACGGTGCACAATCTGCGTATCCCGATGCGCGATGGGGTCGAGTTGGCTGCTGACTTGATCTGTGCGGACGGAGCGCTTGGAGGTACTTCGCCTGCGATTCTGATCAGAACGCCATATGACAAGACAAAACAGCGCTCTTGGAGTGCGGAGTTCTAGCGGAAACTTGTTGAGAACGGCTACGTCGTCGTCGTAGTCGATGTTCGAGGCCGCTTCAACTCCGGCGGGAAATTCAAGCCGTACTTCAACGAGGCCATCGACGGCTACGATACCATCGAATGGATCGCTCGACAGGAGTGGTGCGATGGAAATGTGGGCATGCATGGTACGTCGTATGTCGGTCAAACGCAGTGGTACGCCGCATGTGAGGCACCACCACATCTGCGCGCCATAGTTCCTATCGTCTCGCCGCCGGGGTCGCTGTGGCGGAATGAGCCAATCTTCAATGGTGCGCTGCTCATATCATTCGGAGAATGGGCTGTCGGTATGGGAGATCGCAGCTGGCAAGTCACCGACTTCAGTGAGATATGGTCGCAACAGCAGGAGTATTTCGAGGCCATCCCTTCCAGCTGCCTTCCGGAGATGGCCGGAGCATCAATAGACTGGTGGCGGGAGTGGCTTGAACATCCAACTTATGACAGCTTCTGGGCCGCCGGCTCCTACGAACGCTATGAACGAATGGCCGTTCCAGCGCTTAGCATTACGGGTTGGTGGGACATGAACTTTCCCGGCTCTCCACTTAATTTTGAGCGAATGCGCGATCAAGGACTCACCGAGAGTGCTAGGCGCGGACAACGATTGGTCATCGGGCCATGGGCACACCGAGTAAACAAGACGGCCACGCTGTCAGGAGTTGATTTTGGCCCGTCAGCTGTGGTGAGCCTCGATGACTACATCCTGCAGTTCTACGATCATTGGCTCAAAGGCAAACAGAATCAATTGAGCCAGGAGCCATCAGTAAGGGTGTTTGTTGCGGGCGCCAACGAGTGGTGGGCGATGGACGATTGGCCACTCGTAACCACTGAGTACACGCCCTTGTACCTCCGAGCCACGCAGAATGATGATTCTCTGAGCGACGGACAGCTTTCGTGGAGCCCTCCAACGAGCGCCGAGGAAGCAGATTCCTACGTTTACGACCCTCGTGAATCGCCTCGCATGCTGTGGCGCTTGGAAGCAGGGCCCGTGGATGACCGAGCGATTCGAGGATGCGAGGGCGTCCTGTGTTATACGAGTGAAGTGCTCGCGGCTCCGTTGGATGTTGTCGGTTGGGTGACTATGAGACTGTATGCGTCATCATCGGCACGGGATACAGACTGGCATGTCCGTCTTGTTGACCTCTATCCCGATGGTTCGGCTAGGTTCCTGACTCGTGGCGTCCTGCGTGCCCGATTTCGCGAGTCCCTCGCTAGCCCTCGCCTCCTAGAGCCGCACGAGCCAACCCTCTTCGAGTTCTCAATGGACGCAACCGGCAATCGGTTCCTTCCAGGCCACCGAATAGGTATCGAAGTCATGAGTTCGTGGTTCACGCAGTACGATCGCAATCTGAATGGTGGGACTGCAAACCCATTCCAGGAGACTGAGCCGACAGTTGCGCACCAGCGCGTCTTTCACCAGCCAGGGCTTGAATCCTGTGTGATCCTGCCCGTAATCCCGTCACAAAAAATTGACCAATAGCGCATAGTAACGGCAGTGCCGCGGGCCAGTATGGTGATGCGCGGATCAGATCCAAATCAGCAAAGCGAGCTCGCCTAGGTTCTCTACTTGACTCTGGTTTTCCTGACCGGATGTGTGCGTCAAGTTCTGCAAAAAAAGGGGCGGCCATGGTAGTGGTCATGCGGCTTGGCGCAGAGCGAGCTTCTTGTGCTCGCGCACATCATCCATGTTGATGTAGCGGTTGGCCTCCATCCAAATTTCGTTGCTTTCGACAGCCAGCGCCCTGACCATGCGCAGCCAGCTTTGGGCGTTGGGAAAGATGCGCACGACATATGTGCGCCGGCGATTTCCTCGTTGAGACGTTCGAGCATGTTGGTGGACTTCAGGTGCTTGGGTGCTTGTGGTGCTGGCGCGGCAGGTAAAAGAAGGTCAGCGTGCGCTCGATGGTCTCCTTCACCCATGTCGTCAGCCGCGGATAGCGCTCCGACCATTTGGCAAGCCATGCGGCGAGAACGGCCTTGGCCTCGGCGAGATCGCGCCGGTCGTACAGCCAACGCAGCTCCTGCAGGCAGTCGTCGCCATGTTTCCTCGGCAGATGATCGAGCCGTAAGCGGTTAGCTGATGGCGTCTGGCTTGAAGTTCCAGGGGATGAGCATGTCGATTTCGGCTGCGGACCAGCGTTAAGCGATGCGGGTCAAGGCGCATTCCTCGTCTGAATTCCTCCTGAATAGTAAGTCGTTGCCTCATCTGATCTGCTCCCGGCGATGGTGTGGCAGGAGCAGATCAGATGAGGCGTGTAAGCATGGCGACTCGCGATGAATTGGTGGGTGCGGTAAGGCAGCGCTATATTGAAGGCTGCATGCCGAAAAGGCGCGGATTCTGGATGAGTTTGTTGCCGTGAGTGGCTTTCACCGCAAGCACGCAAAGCGGCTGCTTCGCAACGGTTCGCCGGCGGCTCGTTCGGGGCCTCGGCTCGAACGTCGTATTTACGATGGTGCCGCCGTGAAGCGTTGGTCGTGCTCTGGGAGGCTTCGGACCGCATCTGCGGCAAGCGTCTGAAGACGCTGATTCCGATTCTGGTGGAGGCGATGGAGCGTCATGGGCATCTTCATCTAACAGCAGAGATCCACACCCGGTTATTGGCGATAAGCGCGGCCACGATTGATCGCGCTCTTCGCGAGGTTCGAGACATCGCTGGTGGGCAGCGTGTTCCTGAACGAGACGATACGCGATTACTGTCTGGATGCCGCCATCGAGTTCACCCGCTGCCGTCCTTAACGCAAGAACGATCCGTCGCCTGGTCGGCTATGGCAGGTTCGTGGTTGCGGAAGCCACGGTGGCGCTTGTTCGTCTCTATGACGCAGTGCGGCTGCACGGCAATCTCTTTCAGCCCTCGTTCAAGCTGCGAGAGAAGACCCGTATCGGCGCGCGTGTGATCAAG
>NZ_JAMYMZ010000069.1:0-23376 GCF_040318825.1 Mesorhizobium sp. M1006 | reverse complement strand
TCGCTCCTTCGCTCAACTGCCTCTCCAAAGAATCCTTTCTCAGCCCAAACTCAACCCCAAAATCGCCATATGCGATTCCCCTGCCAGAACGGGGAGCGCGTAAATTACTTTGTATTCAAGCCAAGCACGGACGTTCTCAAATTTATGAAATCGCTGTCGAAGAGCGATTTGTTTTCGAGGCTCGAGCCATGTTCAAGGGGTATTGACCAAGCTCTTTCCGACAGGGCTCAGACCATTGGCGGATCGATCAAGCCCATTTTTGGTCGAGTCGATCTGTTGCCGTATCTTAAGAGAAAAGAACTGATTCAATCAGATGGTTATGTGTACGTCGCCATTGACAGCAATCTTCGAAATTACGTCAAGGACCCAAACGATTTTGGATCCGAGTGGGTGGCAATGGCGGTAAAAAAGAAAGAGCTCTGTCTGTATGTGGGAGTGGGGGAGATGGGGTTCCGCGGTTTTGCGTCGGTGCCCGTCAATATAAGTCGCCTCGCAAATTTCGTCTTCCTAGACACCAAGTAGACAGGTGCGGGTGGCGCTCAGGCGCGGGCTCCAAGCATTCTGCTGTCGATCGAGTATGCCCCGGCGCCGGCCATTGCCAGCGCCAGAAAACCGCCTGATATCGCGATGTCCTTCATCAGCATCTGCGAATGCATGGAGGTCAACATCGGATCGTCGCCGCCCTGGCCATAGTGGCCGATGAAGCCCGCCGCGATGCAGAAGGCAGCAAGCAGCAGCGCCACGATCGGCGTCTTGAAGCCGACGAGGATGAGCAGCCCGGCGATCAGTTCGAACAGCCCGGTGCCCCAGGCAGCCAGCGTCGGCAGCGGCAGGCCAAGGCCGGCGAAATAGCCGGTCGTGCCGGCAATGTCGGTCAGCGCGTGGAAGCCGGACGGCACGAACAGTGCGGCGAACAGCAGTCGGGAAAGCAAAAGCAGCGCATTGCGGGGCATGGTAACCTCCGTTGTCGGCCGGGTGGCCAAGAGCCCGATCCTAGCAGAATTCCGGTCAGCGGACCGACAGGCACAAACGACAACGAAAAAGGGGCGCGGAAAATTCCGCGCCCCTTTTGTTCAGGAAATGCTGGACTGCTTCAGCCGCGCTTGGCGTCGATCGAATACGCGCCTGGGCCCGAGGAGGCGAGCACGAGGAAGCCGCCGGCAATGCCGAGGTTCTTCATGAAATTGATCATCTGCATCTGATCGGCCCAGCCGGTGTGGGCGACCAGCGCGGTGGCGACGGTGAAAATCGCCATTACCCAGCCGACGATCCGGGTCTGGAAGCCGACGAGGATGGCCAGGCCGCCAAGCAGTTCGATAAGGCCGACGACAATGGCGGTCACCATCGGCAGCGGCAGGCCAAGGCTGCCGAAATAGCCGGCGGTGCCGGCAATCGCCGTCAGCTTGCCGAAACCCGAAAGCAGGAAGATGACCGAAAGCAGGATGCGGCCGAGCAGGATCGTGCCCGAGGCGCCGGCGGCGGTGCCGGAACCGGCAAACGAAGTATTGGCGGACGTGTTGGTGGACATGCGTAACTCTCCAGAAGGATTTGGCCAAACGGCTTGGGATACCCGTCTAGTTAGCGCAGGCCGACTGTTCACCAAAGATGCCAGATTGGTTACGGATTGTTCACCAAGGTAACGTTTTCGCGATCAACATGGGTGTTGAGATCCAGGCATATCAACGCCCTAGCCTGGATGCGTCATGTCCTCCGGCCGCACCAGCCGCTCATAATCGGCTTCGCTGACCAGCCCGGTGGCCAGCGCTTCCTGGCGCAGCGTGGTGCCGTTCTTGTGCGCCGCCTTGGCGATCTTGGCGGCGTTGTCGTAGCCGATCGTCGGCGCAAGCGCCGTCACCAGCATCAGCGAACGGTCGAGTGCTGCCTTGATGTTGTCTTCGCGGGCCTCGATGCCGACGACGCAATTGTCGGTGAACGACACGGAAGCGTCGGCCAGCAGCTGTACCGATTGCAGGAAACAATAGGCCATCAGCGGATTGTATACGTTGAGCTCGAAATGGCCCTGACTGCCGGCGAAGCTGATCGCCGCATTGTTGCCGAACACCTGCACGCAAACCTGCGTCATCGCCTCGCATTGGGTCGGATTGACCTTGCCCGGCATGATCGAGGAGCCCGGTTCGTTTTCCGGCAGCGACAATTCGCCGAGGCCCGAACGCGGGCCGGAGCCGAGCAGGCGGATGTCGTTGGCGATCTTGAACAGCGCCGCCGCGCAGGCATTGATGGCGCCGTGCGAGAAGACCATGGAATCATGGGCGGCCAGCGCCTCGAACTTGTTCGGCGCGGTGACGAAATCGATGCCGGTGATCGCGGCGATGCGCGCCGCCACCTTTTCGGCAAAACCGACCGGCGCATTGAGGCCGGTGCCGACCGCGGTGCCGCCCTGTGCTAGCTCCTGCAGGCCGGGCAGGGTCATCTCGATGCGCTTGACCGACGAGGCGACCTGCGCCGCGTAGCCCGAGAATTCCTGGCCGAGCGTCAGCGGCGTCGCGTCCTGCGTGTGGGTACGGCCGATCTTGACGATGTGGGCGAAAGCCCTGGTCTTGGCCTCGAGTGCCGTATGCAAATGTCTTAGCGCCGGTAGCAGGTCGTGAGTGATGCGCTCGGCGCAGGCGATGTGCATGGCCGTCGGATAGGTGTCGTTCGACGACTGGCTCATGTTGACGTGGTCGTTGGGATGCACCGGCTTCTTCGATCCCATGACGCCGCCCAAAAGCTCGATCGCCCGGTTGGAAATCACCTCATTGGCGTTCATGTTGGACTGGGTGCCTGAGCCTGTCTGCCAGACGACCAGCGGGAAATGCTCGTTCAGCTTGCCGTCGATGACCTCCTGCGAGGCCTCGACGATGGCCTTGCCGATCGCCGGATCGAGCCGCTTCAGCTCCATATTGGCCTCCGCTGCCGCCCGCTTGACGATGCCCAGCGCCCGCACGATCGACGCCGGCTGTTTCTCCCAGCCGATCTTGAAATTGGCAAGCGAACGCTGCGCCTGCGCGCCCCAATAGCGGTCGGCGGCGACCTCGATGGGACCGAACGTGTCGGTTTCGGTTCTGGTCTCTGGCGCGCTCACGAAGTCTCTCCGGTTTGCAATTTGCAAACGGCGTATCGCGTTGCACAAATGCCTTCAAGCGGAGATTGCGGGTGACGGGAATGCAAATCGGTTGAAGGTGCTGGCAATCTCCCCACTTGAGGGGGAGATGTCGCCGAAGGCGACAGAGGGGGGGCGGTAGGTCTTGACGCAACTCCCATAGCGGACGGAACAGGCTGGTGTTCCACGCGAGACGACCCCCTCTGGCCTGCCGGCCATCTCCCCCTCGAGGGGGGAGATCGCAACAACCTTACCCCGCCGTGTATCCTCCATCCACGGCGAAGATTCCGCCGCTGGTCCATGCCGCTTCGTCGCTGGCGAGATAGACCGCGATGCCGGCAAGGTCGCTGGTCCGGCCGATGCGGCCGAGCGGATAGCTGCGCTCGACATAGGCCTTGAGCTCGGCTTGCGCGGCCTCAGGCAGGTTTTCGATCGACCTGCGCCGCATCGCTGTGTCGACCGTGCCGGGCGCGATCGCGTTGACCCTTATGCCGCGCGGCCCGAGCTCGAAGGCGAGCGACTTGGTCAGCGAATTGAGCGCGCCCTTCGACAGCGAATAGAGGCTGGACGGCCGCTTCGGGATCATCTTGTGCGCGAAATAGGACGAGATGTTGATCACCGAAGCCGCACCCGGCGCGAGATGCGGCAACAGCCGTTGGGTGAGAAAGAATACCGCCGTGACGTTGAGCGCGAATGACTGCTGGAACTGGTCCTCGCTGACGGTCTCGAACGGCACAAGGAACGCTACGCCGGCATTGTTGACGAGGATATCGACAGGTGGGCCGCGCCTGGCATGCTCGACCACGGCATCGATGCCGGGGCTGGTCGACAGGTCGGCCGACAGCGTGTCGACATTATCCCCGAGCTGCTTGCGGGCGGCGTCGAGTTTTTTGCCGTCGCGGCCGACGATCAGCACGTCCGCGCCTTCGCGCAAAAACGCCTCGGCGATTGCCAGCCCGATCCCGTCCGAGCCGCCGGTGACCAGTGCCCGTTTGCCGCCTAGTCTCATCCAACACTCCCGCGTATTGCCGTCTTGTCTGATAAGCAGAACAGCGCCGTCACCAATTGTGGTCAAGCCGCCGGCCTATCCTACAATATGAACTTTCGGCTGATGCGCCTGTCTATTCGGCAGCGGCTGCACCGCGCCGAACAGCCAGCCGCGTAGCGACGAAATCCTTGACCTGATGAATGGCCTGTTCACGCGTGACGCTGCCTGGCTGCAGGCCAAGCCGCAACCACAGCCCGTCGATCAGGGCGGTGACGCCGAAAGCGATCTCGTCAGCATCGCGTGCCGGCGCCAGACCGCGCAGGCCAGATAGCAGGTTGGAGCGCATGCGCGCATGGATCACCTTCTGGATGCGGGCAAGCTTTTCGTCGCGCGGCACCTCCGCGCAAAGCGAAAGCCAAGCGTGGCAGAGGGACGGCTGGAAGAGATGCGGCTCGAAATTGCCTTCGATGATGGCCTCTATCCGTTGCATTGGCGTGCGCGCCTGTCTCAGCCGCTCGACCACCGCATGCCGCAGCACCAGGTTCGATTCGCGCATGGCATGCTCGAACAGCTCCCGCTTGCTGTTGAAATAGTGCAGCACGATGCCCTTCGACGCACCGGCCTGTGCCGCCACTTTTTCTATGGTCGCGCCAGCTATGCCTTCGCGCTGAAGCACGGCAAAGGCGGCTTGCCGCAGCTCCTTGCGGCGTATGTCGCTGAGACGCTTGAGTTTCACGGGCCGGGATCCTGCATCGAAAACCGACGTTGACATTTTTGTCCGCCGAGATCAATGATTGACCGTTGGGACAATATAAAAACCGAGTGGTCAACGTCGTTGGTGAAATGAGGAGAACCGAAATGCTTCGTAGCCTTGGAATAGGCGCCTCGCTCTGCGTCCTGCTGGCGATCCGGCCGGCCTTTGCGGCTGAACCTGAGCAATGCGAGGTCGTGCGCATGGCCGAGCCTGGATGGAACGACCTTGCCTTCACCACCGGCGTCACCAGCGTCTTGCTCGATGCGCTCGGCTACAAGCCGGCAAGCTCGCTTCTGGGCATCAACGTCATCTATGAATCCTTGAAGAACAATGATTTGGACGTGTTCCTTGGCTATTGGGATCCGGCGATGATCACCTACTACGAGCCCTATAAGAAGGACGGCTCGGTAGACGATGTGCGCGTCAATCTCGTCGGCGCCAAATACACCTTTGCCGTGCCGACTTACGTGTGGGAGGCCGGCGTCAAGGATTTTGCCGACCTGCAAAAGTTCGCCGACAAATTCGGCAGGAAGATGTACGGCATCGAGCCGGGCTCGAACCAGCTGATGATGGACGCCATCGCCGATAAGTCGCTCGGCCTCGATGGCTGGCAGGTCGTCGAATCGAGTGAAGCCGGCATGCTTTCCGAGGTCGGCTACGAGATCAAGGAAAAGCGCTTCATCGTCTTCCAGGGCTGGGCGCCGCATCCAATGAACACGATGTACGACTTCAAATATCTGAGCGGCGGCGACAAGTTCTACGGTCCGAACTTCGGCGCCGCGACGGTGACGACGCAGGTGCGCAAGGGCTATCTGCAGCAATGCCCGAATGTCGGGCAGTTGCTGAAGAACCTCGCCTTCGATATCGATTTCGAAAATCTCGGCATGGGCTATCTCATCAATGACGGCATGAAGCCGGAGGAAGCCGGCCTGAAGGCCCTCAAGGAGAATCCGGATAGGCTCGGCGCCTGGCTTGCCGGTGTCACCACATTCGATGGCAAGCCCGCGCTCGACGCAGTCAAGCAGCAGCTCGGCCTGTGATATCGGCCGATCAGGCGGGCTGGAACGGCCGCAAGCGCAAGGTCGGTGCCGGCCGCACTGAAACGGCCTGCGTCGAAATCGCCGGGCAGGAGCCCGCGCTGGTGCTGGTGCACGGCTTCTCCGACACGAGCCGCAGCTTCTCCTTGCTGGCGCCGCATCTCGCCGGGCGCCGGCTTGTCATTCCAGACCTGCGCGGGCATGGCGCCTCGCCGGCCGGGACGCGCGGCTTCGCCCCGGCGGATTTCGCGGAAGATGTGGCGAGTTTGATCGAGCGATTGCGGCTCGAGCGGCCGGTTCTGGTCGGGCATTCCCTGGGCAGTATGGTGGCGATCGAGGCAGCCGCGCGCTACGCCGAGATGATCGGCGGCCTGGTGCTGATGGCCGGAACGCTGCGGCCGCAGATCGGTGAGGATCACCCGATGACCATTGGTGTGCGGGCACTTCGAGACCCGATATCGCCGGCCGATCCGTTCTATGACTATTGGCATGCCTGCGAGGCCGAGGTTCCAGCGGAATTCCTGACCATGACTGCGGAGGAGGCGTCAGCCATGCCGGCGGCACTCTGGCGCGCAATCCTGGAGCAGGTTCGGCGCATCGATCTGACCGACAAGGCGCGCATGCTGCGCCTGCCGGCGCTTGTCATTGCTGGCGGGCGCGACCTTCTCTTCGACGAAACGCACCAACGGCGGCTCCTCGAAGAAATCCCTAGCGCCGCGTTCGTAAGCGCGGTGCGATGCGGACACAACCCGCACTGGGAGGATCCGGCATTGGTCGCGGCAGCCATCGGCCGGTATTTCAAGGTCGGTACCAAAGCTGGACCCCAGCCGACAGCCGAAGCGACCGGTAGTCCGGGCTGAGAGCAGTCATGAATCTTTCCGAATACGTGGCGTTGGATGCCGTCGCCCTGGCCGGGCATGTTCGCTCTGGCGAATTATCAGCCGTCGAGGTCGTCGAGGCGGCTATCGAAGCGATCGAAAGCATCAATCCCGCCCTCAATGCCGTGACGCTGATCGATGCGGACCGGGCGCTTTCCGTTGCCGCAAGCTGCAACCGGCAGGCGGCACTCGCCGGCATTCCTTTTCTGGTCAAGGACACCGGCGTCAATGTACGGGAGTGGCCGACGACGCACTCGTCGCTCTACTTCAAGGATGCCGCGCCGAAGCCCGACAGCGAGATCGTCCGGCGCTGGCGGGCCGCCGGTCTGATCTTGCTGGGCAAGACAAACACGCCTGAATTTGCCAACGACTTCGTCACCGAACCCAGCTTTCGCGGCCCGACCTCGAACCCCTGGGATCCTTCGCTGACGGCGGGCGGCTCAAGCGGCGGAGCTGCTGCCGCGGTGGCGAGCGGCATGGTGCCGGTCGCCCACGGTTCCGATATCGGCGGATCGATCCGGGTGCCGGCTGCCTGTTGCGGCGTGTTCGGCATGAAGCCCTCGCGCGGGCTCACGCCTGTCGGGCCTGGTCGAGGTCAGGTCGGCGCCGGGCTCTACGCCGAGAACGTGCTGTCCCGCACCGTTCGCGACAGCGCCGCCATGCTGGACATGACTGCCGGTCCAGAACAAGGAGCGCCTTACTCCGTGTCCAAATCGGTGCCGTCCTACCTGGACTGGCTGTCTTCGCCCGGTGCGCGTCTGCGCGTCGCGTGCCTGGCGCACCGGCCGGACGGCACGCCCGTCGCGTCCGAGATCGGGGCAAAATTTCAGGAAGCCATGATCCTCCTCGAGGACAGGGGGCACGAGGTCACAGAGGCGCGTTTCCCGCGGGAAGCCAGCGCCGAAGCGGACTGGAGCATCTTCTGGATGTCGGAGGTCGCGCGGCTGGTTGACGATCGCGCCGACGAGATCGGGCGGATGCCGGGGGCCGGCGAAATCGAAAGCCTGACTCGTCACGCGCTCGACTGTTTTCGGCGATCCTCGGCCGCCGATTATTTCAGGGCGCAGGACCATGTGCACAGCGCTTCGCTGGCGATGGCGATGGCGTTCGATGGGTTCGACCTGATCATGACACCGACGACGGCCGAGCTTACGCCCCGGCTTGGCGCCATCCATGGCGATGGTGCTGTCTTTGATTACGAGGCTTGGGCGAGGCGGGCCTACGGCTTTGCGCCTTTCACAGAAATCTTCAACGTCACCGGCCAACCGGCCGCCAGCCTGCCGCTTTTCCAGTCGAAGGACGGCCTGCCGATTGGCATCCAGCTCATTGGCCGCAAGAACGAGGATCACCGGCTGCTGCGCGTTTGCCTTGACCTGGAGCAGGCAACCGCATGGACCACGCGTTACCAAGTGATCCATGGCAGGCATTTTCAGGCGTGAACCAGACAGGGGTTCAGCGCACATAAGTGGCTTTCAACGGCGTTGGCTGTCCGAGCAGCGACCGCGCCGTCGGCGCCAGGCGCAGAACCTCCACGGGCCTGGCCAAATCCCGCTGCGCGGACTGCTCGAACACTTGCCACTCCGGGGATGCAGCCAAGGCTGCCTCACGGCGGGCATGCGCTTCGGTGCTGTCGAAACCGGTGATGCTGATGAAGACGTTTTCGCCGGCCCGCACCGGCAGCCGCGGAAAGCTGTTTTCGGCATGTTCGGTAACGAAGGCAAGCGGCCGTGCGCCAAATGCGGCGAGCACCGGAAGGGCCGCGGTCTGGAAGTCGTTGGCGAAACGGGCTTCCAGGCTCGGTTGCAAATGATGAATCCTGATGACAACAATTGCCTGCAAATCGCTGCCTGCGCTCGGTTTTTCGAGGTCCGCCTGGGGTAATCGTTTCGATCCCGAGAGGTCTAGGCTCGCGCCCGGCCAGGCCGGCTTCAGCAGCAGCACGTCGTCGGATGAGATCATCGTGGCGTTGGCGGCGTCGCGCCAGGCAGCCCAGACCGGCCCGTCATAGAAGGCGGTCAGAGCGTTTTTCCGCGCTTCCATACCGTCGAAGCCGCGCAGCCAGACGAACATATCCGGCCGGTCGAGATCGCGGAACTGGCCGATGATGGTCATCCCCGCGCTTTCCTGGCCCTCGATCAGGTGACTGTCGAAGATGCCGATCAGCGTCTCGCGCCGGCCGGGTTTCAACGTGTATTGCCTGAGTTCGACGACGGGCGAGGCGAGCAGATCGGGATTAGGTAGGGCGTTCAAAGGCGGGTTCATTGCGCGATCTCCAAAACAGGACAGTCATCCTGTTTTACAAAACAGACCGGTTGTCCTGTTTTGTCAATCTGCTATCGTGTGAAGATGTCAGCAGAGATATCCGCTCGCCCAAGGTCGCGGCCTCAAAAACGCACCAACGACCCCCAAGGCATGCGCAAAAAGGTGCTCGATGTCGCCGAGGAGGCGTTTCAGGCACGCGGCTATCATGCGTCCAGCATGGGCGACCTGATGGCGACGGCGGGCGTCACCGGCGGCGCGCTGCACCACCATTTCGCGACCAAGAAGGCGCTGGCGCTCGCAGTGATCGAGGAGCGGGTCGCCGCCGCGGTCGAAGAGACATGGATCGCGCCGGTGCGGATGGCTCCCTCAGCGCGCGAGGGCGTGCGCTCCGTGTTCGCGGCCGTCGCGGCGGAGCTGGAGCGGCAGGGTTTCGTGCGCGGCTGCCCGCTCAACAACCTGGCGCATGAACTGTCGCTTGCCGATCCGGATTTCCGCATTGCCCTTGCCAGCATTTTTTCGGCCTGGCGTCAGGCGATCGTCGACAAGATCAGGGCCGACCAGCAGGCGGGCCGGGAGCAGGGCATCGATCCGCAGCGCTTCGCGGCGCTGGCTGTCGCCACCTATTCCGGCGCGATGTCGATGGCCAAGACCGCGCAGGACGCAAGCGTGTTGCGCGATTGCCTGATGGCATTGGAACAGGGAGTCACGAGGCGACGTCGCAGGATACTGCACAGAGCGCTTTAACGCTGGCAGGACAAAGGCCGCAGTCGCTGATATCGCGACCGAGGCGGGAGGCCGAGCTCTTAATTCGGCAGCGGCTTGATCAGCTCGTAGCCTACCACGCTTTCGGCGCTAGTGCCCTCGTCATAGCGCCTGGCCACAACTGCCTGCAGGTCGGGTGCGTAAAGCGCGGTGAACTCGTCCCGCGTCTCGCCGGCCTCGCTCCTGATCGTCTGCTTGACCGCGAGCACGGAGTATTTGCAATCACCCAGGCTGAACGTCTCCTTGTCCTTGACGTTGATCTCCAGCGTCTCGGTGCCCTTCGGCGGCTTGTTCGGTGCGAGACGGGCAAATACGATCTTGCTCTTGGCACCCGCCTTCAGCGGGAACACCTTCCTGAGATCGGAAAACGGGATCATCGCCAGCTGCCCCGTGCTGCTGTCGCGAAACACCTCGATCAGCCCGCCGAACAGGTACTGCGACTGCGGCGATTGGGACTGGTATTTATTGGCCACGGCAACCATTCCGCCCGCCGCCGGACGAAATTCGCTACGGATGCCGGGCCTTTCGAGAATGAAGCCGGCCTTGGCCGATTTGGCGTCGATGCACCCGGCGCCATGCGCTGCGCTCGTCACCGCCAGAATGGCCATTGTCATGCCGATGGATGCAGTTTTCATGGCGTCCTCTCTGCCCGCGCAAGTTGAATACCGAAAGCAATGCCAGACCTGGGAGAACGTGTCGACATACTTTACGAGCAACTGGACTGCCGGTCCGCGTCGTGCTGAATTTTAGCGCATGATGCATCGCATTTCCGCCCGGCCGGTTTCCCGGCGCAGGTTCCTGATGAAGGCAGCGGCCGTTGCCGCGGCCGGCGCCGTTTCGCGCCCGGCCTTCGGCCAGACCGGGCAGCGCATCCCGCCCATCGACGCCACTTTCCTGTTCATTGCCGACGTCCATGCCTGCCGCATGGCCAGCGGGTTGAGCCCGCATTGCGAGCAGCAAGGCAAGACCGACGACGCCTTGCTGCGCAACGTCGCCGCACTCAATGGCATCGGCGACAGACAATGGCCGGCCGAAGTCGATGGCGTCACCACCGGCCTGCGCTCAAAAGGCAGAATCGGCACGCCGCTCGGCCTCGTCGTTGGCGGCGACATCACCGATGATGGCGGCGGCCAGATCACCCAGCCCAGCGAGGGCACGCAGCTGCTTCAGTTCAGCCAGCGCTACCAGCAAGGCGTCGGCCCCGATCGCGTGCACATGCCGGTCTATGTCGGCCTCGGCAACCACGACCTCGACCAGAACGGCCCGCGCTCGCATGTCGACTGGTACCGCCGCGAAATGCGCGACTACGTCGAGGTCAACCACCGCCCCGGTGTGTTCTTCAAGCCGCCGGTGCCGGCCACTGCCTTCGATGTCGCGACCGACTGTTATTCGTGGGATTGGGGCGGCCTGCATCTTGTCCAGACGCACCGCTTCGCCGGCGATACCGCCCATGTCTCCGCCAGCAGCCTGCCATGGCTGAAGCAGGATCTGGCGACCTATGCCGGTGATGGGCGCCCCGTCATCCTTTTCCAGCACTATGGCTGGGACGATTTTTCGATCGAAAGATGGAACGCCGGCAAAAGAACGTTCGACGATGGCGGCACGGGTCCACCGCATTGGTGGAGCGAGGCGGACAGGCAGGCGCTGCTGGCTGCGCTGAAGGGCTATAATGTCGTCGGCATTTTTCACGGCCACCAGCACGCGACGCCGATGATCTATCGCCGTGACGGGCTCGATCTGTTCAAGCCGAAGGCGGCCTTCATGGGCGGTTTCGCGCTGGCGCGGGTGACCAGCAATAGCATGGAAGTGGTTCTGGGCGAGGCCACCGGCAACCACGGCGAGGTCACTTTCACCAACGCCTTCATCAAAAGCCTTACATTCTGAAGTTGAGCGAGCATGAAAAAGGCGGCACCCGCCGCCTTTCTTCGCTGCCCCAACGAGGCAGGATCAGAGCGCCTTCTTCACCTTGTCCTTCACGTCGCCATAGGCTTTCTGCATCTTGCCGGTGGCCTTGTCGACATCGCCTTCGGCCTCGGAGCGCCTGTCGCCGGTGGTCTTGCCGGCGGCCTGCTTGACGGCGCCCTTGGCTTGCTTGGCAACGCCGGCAACGTGATCCTTGTTCACCATCTCGCATCTCCTGAACCGTTCGCCTGGAGAAACGGTCGCGGATCGCTTAGGTTCCGGGTTCTGCCCGTCGATTGGGATAGCTTCCGGCCGCAAAGCCGACAGAATAGGGTGCACCAGAACGCCCGAATAGACAGGGCCGGAGGGACAATGGCTGAATTCACGCTCTTCATCGGCAACAAATGCTTCTCGTCCTGGTCACTGCGGCCATGGCTGGCGATGAAGCACCTGGAGATCCCGTTCGAGGAGGGTTTTGTGCGCCTGCGCACGCCCGAGACCGCGGCCAATCTGGCCAGGATATCGCCGACCGGCCAGGTGCCGGTGCTGAACCATCGGCTGCCGAATGGCGAGGTCCGGATCGTCTGGGAAACCCTTGCCATCCTTGAATATCTCGCCGAGCTGTTTCCCGGGAAAGAGCTTTGGCCGGCCGACATCGGCGCCCGTGCGCTGGCCCGCTCGGCGGCGACAGAGATGCATTCGGGCTTTCGCGAGGTCCGCTATGGCTGGCCGATGAATTTGCGCCGGCCAAAAGGCCACAAGCCGCTCGACGCCGAAGGTGAGGCACAACGGGCGCGCATCGAAGGGCTATGGCGCGAATGCCGCGGAAAATACGGCAAAGGCGGCCCGTTCCTGTTTGGCCGTTTCACCGTGGCCGACGCCATGTACGCGCCGGTCGTCACCCGCTTCGACACCTACGGTGGCACGCTGGCGCCCGACACCCGCGCCTATGTCGACGCCGTGCTTTCGATACCGGCGATGCGCCACTGGTATGCCGAGGCGGCGAAAGAGCCTTGGCCGGAGCCCGGCCCAGACGAATAGAGCCGAGCAACCGGCAAGCTGGTCTTCCACTTCGCGGCCCGCGGCCTATCTGAAGATCGGGCTGGGGCCTTGGAGACTTCACAATGACATCTGTTTCTTCCGCACTGGCCGGCAAGGTCGCACTCGTCACCGGCGCCTCCTCGGGCATCGGCGAGGCAACGGCTGTGGCGCTCGCAGCCGCCGGGGCCAAGGTGGCGATTGCCGCACGCCGCGCCGATCGTCTCGAAGCGGTGGCCGCGCGTATCGAAAAGGCCGGCGGCACGGCGCTCCGCATCGAGGCCGACGTCACCAGCAACGACGATGTCACCGCCATGGTCGACAAGGTTGTCGCCGAATGGAGCCGCCTCGACATCCTCGTCAACAATGCCGGGGTGATGCTTCTGTCGCCCGCCGCCGAGGCGGTGCTCGACGACTGGCGCCACATGGTCGAGCTCAACCTGCTGGCGCTGATGGGCGTCACCAAGGCGGCGCTGCCGCATCTGAGGGCCGCCAAGGGTCACATCGTCAATGTCTCGTCGGTCGCCGGCCGTGTCGCCAATCCGGGCGCCAGCGGCTACGCGGCAACCAAGTTCGGTGTCGTCGGCTTTTCCGAATCGCTGCGCCGCGAAGTCTACGCCGACAAGGTTCGCGTCACCGTCATCGAGCCCGGCCTGGTGCGCACAGAGCTCGGCGACCACATCACCAATCCGGCGTTCAAGGCCGATCTGGACAAGCGGCTCGCCGCCATGGAGGCGCTGACCGCCGAGGACATCGCCGCGGCCATTCTCTACGCCGTGTGCCAGCCGGCACATGTCAACGTCAACGAGATCGTCATCCGCCCGACCGACCAGGAGCGGTGAATGACGTCGGATCGTTTCGCTACGCTTCGAATCCCGCTCGCAGGAAATCGCCACACTCCTCGACCAGCCGCGACGGGTCCCTCGCGAGATAGACGCCGAAATCCGCCGTCGGCGCCGGCGGCAGGTTGAAGCGTCCGTTGAGGCTTTGGCAGTCGGGCGGTAGTCCTTCCTGCAGCAGAAGGCCGATGCCGAGCCCAGCCCTCAGCGCCGAGATCAGTGTCGCGAAGGTCGACACGCGGCAGCCGATCTTCCAGCCGATCCCGGCCTCGGCGAGCGAAGCCAGCATCCTGTCCTGCCAGGAGCAGGCGCCTTCGAAGATGATCAGCGGAAGCTCGACCTCGTCATCGATCTCGATCATGCGGCTTGCCGCCCAGACCAGCTGTCGTGACACATGGCCTCGCGGCGCCATTGTGAAGCGCGCCGGATCGGCCATGACGATGTCGCATCTTCCTTCGCCCAGCGACTTGCTGAGATCGCTGCTGCTGGCCGACGTCAGCTCGATCTCCACGGAAGGATGCCGGCGGCGGAATTCGGCGATGATCAACGGCAGCCGCGTTATCGCCAAATCCTCGACGATGCCCAGCCGGACACGGCCGACCAGCCTGCGGCCTTCTATCTCGCGCCTGGCATCGTCACCGATCGCGATGGCCTTGCGGGCGAAGGCGAGCAGGATCTCGCCGGCCTCGGTCAGCGTCACGCCGCGCGGCGAGCGGCGCAGCAGCTCGGCGCCGACTTCACCTTCGAGGCGCTGAAGCTGCATGCTCACCGCCGCCTGCGTGCGGGCAAGCCGATCGGCGGCCCGGCTCACCGTTCCCGTATCGGCCACGGTGACGAAGGCGCGCAGCAGCCGGACGTCGATATCTCCGGTCATAAGAATTCCTGATAGCTGTGTCAGCACTATCAGGCTATCCGAAAGCCCGATCTGAATTCAAGGTCCGCTCGCACGAATGAAAACAGGAGCAGCCACCTTGCCCTACAGAAGAAGATTTGAGGAGTTCGGTGTCGCCTGGCCGTCGCTCGATCGGCCTGCTTTGCCGTTCTCGCCGACGGCTCGGGTCGCCGACATCGTCTATGTCTCCGGTCAGATCCCCGAGATCGGGCAGGAGATCGCTGCGATCGGCCAGGTCGGCGCACAGATCGATCTGCCCGCGGCCCGGAACGCCGCCCGGCTCTGCGCGGCCAACATCGTCTATTGGCTGGACAAGGAATTGGACGGCAATCTCGACCGCGTCGTGAAATTCGCCAAGCTGACCGTCTATGTGAACGCGGCGGCCGGCTTTGCGGCCTATTCGGAGGTCGGCAACGGAGCATCCGAATTTCTGCTCCACGTTTTCGGCGAGCGTGGCGAGCATGCCCGCTGCTCGCTCGGCATGGCCGGCTTGCCGGCCAATGTTCCGGTCGAAGCCGACGCCATTGTGCATGTACGCTGATGCACGCCCAAAGCATGGCCTCGGGCCTGATCCCGAGGCTGCGCAGTGAAACAAAAACCAGGAGGAGACTTGGGTTGATTAGCGCAAATCTTGAGGGGCGGAAGGCGCTTGTCCTCGGCGGAGGCAAGGGCCTCGGTTTCGGCGTTGCCGAAGCGCTCGCGGCGAAAGGCGCCGAGATCATCCTGGTCGGACGAGAGGAGGCGACCCTGGATGCGGCGCGACGCGCAATCGAGCCCGCAGGCCACATCTGCTCGACCTTCAGCGCCGACCTCTCCGACAACGACAGCGTCTCCCGGCTGATCCGTGCCGTCGAGGGCGAGCATCAGCGGATCGACATCGTCCTGCTCAATGGCGGCGGCCCGCCACCCTTCGCGGCCAGCGTCTTCGATGCGAGCGTCTGGGAGAAGCAGTTCACCAGCATGGTCCTGAGCCAGATGCGCATCGCCATTTCTTTCCTGCCAGGCATGCGGGCACGGCGCTGGGGACGCATCATCGCCGTTTCCTCCACGTCCGTCCGCGAGCCGATCCCCGGGCTTACCGCTTCGAACGCGCTGCGTGCGTCGCTCGCCGGCTGGGCCAAGACGTTGGCCGGCGAAGTGGCGGCGGACGGCGTCACGGTCAACCTGTTGCTGCCGGGCCGTTTTGCGACGGACCGGACGAAACAGTTCGACGCCATGGACGCCGCCGACAGGGGTGTCGACGCTGCTGTGATCGCCGCCGAGAGTCAGGCCGAAATCCCGGCAAAGCGCTACGGCACGCCCGCCGAATTCGGCGCCGTTGCCGCATTCCTGGCCAGCGCCGCCGCCGCCTATGTCACCGGCGTGGCGTTGCCGGTGGATGGCGGGCTCAGCCGCGGCATGCTGTGAGGAGCAGGGGCAGCGGCGCGAATGGTCGCATCACACAGGAACGCCCCTCGTGCCTTTTATCTGCGCGGGGGGCGTCCTGTTTGTCGTCCGCCTTTTCTCAAGATCGCTCTTTCGAGAACAGCTTTCGACACCGAAGAAAATGCTCCGGCGCCAAAATGGTTCCCGGCTAAGTGGCTTCGGCTCGCCCGGCTTTCGCTCTCCAATATGCCTGCACGGGCAGTCGTGGCGCCCTCGGCGAGTGTGACAAATCAAAAAAATTGACATAAGGCGCAAAGAAGTCTATAAGAATTTTGTCGATATTTGTTTGACCGACTTTTGTTATCCGCGTGCTTAGGCGCGCCTTTGGCGAACTTCCCCCATCAAAATCGAGACAAACGTTGTTGTGCATCCGCATGACGGCGAACGAATATTTGCCATGGAAAGGGTTCGTTATGAGCACAGGCACAGTTAAATGGTTCAACGCCACCAAGGGTTTTGGTTTTATTCAGCCTGACGACGGTTCTGCCGACGTTTTCGTCCACATCTCAGCCGTCGAGCGCGCCGGAATGCGCGACATCGTCGAGGGCCAGAAGCTTGGCTACGAGATGGTCCGCGACAACAAGTCGGGCAAGATGTCCGCCGACCAGTTGAAGGCGGCCTAAAACGGAATTAAGCCTCACCGGTGACCACGGATGTACTGGCACCGGTGAATGGCATGATCGCGGGATGTTAAATCTCGGAGCGGATCATGTGCATTGAGAAGAACGTTTCTTTGCGCGTCTCTCGGGATGCGCGGGCGCTCTCATGGAAGGTCAGGCGGTGCCTGGCCTTTTTCATTTTTGCGCTTCGACCGCCGAAAGAGCGCTGCTCGACGGCCCGGACGTGCTAAGAGGCTGTTTCGAAATTCGCTCCGGCGAGTCATATGGTGGTGGTTTCGAGAACCGGAGCGCAGCGGACATTTGGGTCCGTGAGCACCGGAAGCGCAGAAAACCCCATCAGATGGCCGTCAGAGTAGAATTTCCAAACGGTCTCTAAGGACGTTCCAGCAATTTGAAACCGGCTGCCGTATTGCTTTGTGCGGGATCCTGGCCGAAAGACCAGTCTCGCCACTTTTCGGCGGCGTGCTCCGAACCGGGAGAAAGACCTTGACCGCAACTTCAAAAAAACCCCGCGACCAGGCCGAATCCATTTTCAGCAAGACGCGGACCCAGTCGATGTCGCTCGACCGCATCAATTCCGAACGGGATGCCGTCAGCCAGGCCCGCGAAGCCAAGACCGCGCGGCTGCGCGAATTGCGCCTGGAGAAGGAAGCCGACGACATGGCGGCGGCGGTTGCGCTCGCAGCCTCGCCAAAACGCGCAGGCAAACGCTGATGGCCACCAAACGCGTGCCTCAAAAGGCGATCGCCGCAGATTCGACCATCGCCGATGTCGTGGGTGAACTAGACAAGCCGGTCGAATATGTCCGGCGCGTGCTCGAAAAGCTTGAGCGCTGCCGGCGTGTCCACGGCGATGCCCAGGTGCGGCTCGGCGTGCGCGGCCGCGCCGAATGCCCCAATTATCTGATCGAATATGTCCGGGAAAACGCCAAGACGCACGAGCGCGTGACCTATCCGGATGCTGCCTACAGCGGCAGCACGCATCGCGAGCTGGCGCCCCGGCACATCGAGGAAGCCAGGAACTGGTCGCCCGAAGAAATGAACATCACGGCCGTTTCGGCGCTTATCGGCCGCCTTCGCAATCCGAATGCGCCATCATCGCGTTTCTCTGACGAGGATTGATATGGCAATCAAGTTTTCCGCCAAGGGCCAGCCGGCAGCGCCTGCTGCCGCCGTGAAGCCGGCCAAGCCGGCCGCCGCGCCAAAAACCGGCGAAGCCGCCGAAGCGGGCACTGATCTGTTCAGGTCGCCGGCGGAAGCACCGCCGCGCAAGCCCAAGAAGAAATAGCGCCCTTGCAGCAAAATGCCGACCGGAAATCTGCGCCAAGGCTGCTTGCCCTGGCGGTCGCAGAGGAGTTTTCGTCGCCACAAGAGGGCGCCGCTCCGATTGCCTTCGATTGCCAGACCTGTGGCGCCTGCTGCGCCTACTCGTCCAGATGGCCGCGCTTCTCCACCGAGGATGACGCGCAGCTCGACCTTATCCCGCAAAAATACGTGGCTGCCGACGAAGCCGGCATGCGCTGCGACGGCGCGCGCTGTTCGGCACTGTGCGGCGAGGTCGGCAAGTCAACGGCCTGCGGCATCTACGACATCCGCCCCGACGTCTGCCGCGCCTGCATGCCGGGCGATGACGACTGCCTGATCGCGCGTCGGGCTCACGGTCTGCCGACGCTGTAATGACGGCCCTCGGGCTGGCGTCTCAGTTTGAATTTCGTCAATCAGATGCGCGAAAGTCGCTGCGGTAGAGGCCGGGCGATCGTCCGGTCAATCGTTTGAATGCCTGCGAGAACGACGGCACCGATTCATATCCGACGGCGCGCCCGATCTCGCCAATGTTCTGGTTCGTTTCCCGCAGAGCCCTGGCGGCAAGGTTCATCCGCCACCGGGTCACATAGGACAGCGGCGGCTGTCCTACCAGTTGAGCGAAGCGACGCGCGAAGGTGGCCCGCGATTGTGCTGCGCCGCTGGCAAGGGAAGCGATGGTCCAGGGATTGCCCGGCCGCTCGTGGATCAGGCGCAAAGCCTGCGCAATGCCTTTGTCGCGCAAGGCGCCAAACCATTCCCCTGTTCCGAGTGGCTGATGTTCGATCCAGGCACGCAACAAGAAGATCAACGTGCTGTCGAGAAGGCGTGGGGCGACAATGTCGTGGCCGCCGAGATCGCCTTTCGCTTCGACCTGCAGAAGTTCCAGGGCAAGCCGCAGCGGCTCGCTGGTGCCAATCTGATTTCGGGTCAAATGGATCAGCGGAGGAAGCAGCGAAACCATCGGGTATGGCCCGACGCCGTCGAGTGAATATCTCGCACAAAGAAGAGTTGTCGCGTCGCTCTCGCTTTTCGGTTCCAGTCCGCTCCGATTTGCGGAAAGGACGGCGGATATCGATGCCGTCGGTGCATCCGCCGGATTGCAAAGGGTATGCCCGATACCGCTCGCGACAAGGATGACATCTCCCTCGCCTAAGCGGATCGGCTCCCTTTCACCGGCTAACCGCAGCCAGCATTCGCCGTTCTGTATGACGTGGATGGCGGCATTCCTTGTCGGATCGACTGAAATGCCCCAGGGCCGATGCAGGGTCGCGCTGCCGATCATGGCGCTGCCAAATCTCAGCGAAGCAAGAACTTCGGACAAGGCGTCCATGAGAACCATCCTCCGACAATGAACCAGATGACGATATTAGACGATTGGATAAGAATCTAGGCGAATAGCGTGTCGACCATCTCACAAGTGTGGCTGATCATGTTGGCAATATCGGCCTGCGGACGCTCCCGTCCACACCGGGCAGAAGCAGGCACCTGAAGGAGCAAAAACATGCGTGACGAACCATCAAATCCAGTTCCAGCCAAGATCCATAATTCGCTCGAGACCAACAAGACGATCGTCCTGGACTTCATCGACAAAGCGGTAAACCAGGGCAACATCGAAGCTGCTTCGATGCATTTTGGCGAACGCTACATCCAACACAATCCGAACATTGCGGATGGTGCGGACGGCTTCAAAGCCTATCTGCAGCAGCTCAAACAGTCATTTCCCCTCGTAAGGGGAGAGGTGAAGCGGATTTTTGCCGAAGGGGATTTCGTCATCGTGCACATGCACGCAAAACGCGAACCGGAGGAGGAGGGCCTGGCCATTGTCGACATTTTCAGGCTGAAGGACAGCAAGCTGGTCGAACACTGGGAAGTTCGGCAGCCTATTGCCGATAGCAAGCTGCACGCCAACAGCATGATCTGAATGCGCATAGGCTCTCAGGTTGGCTTGTGCCCGCACGTTTCGCTGATTACGCTGCCGGCGGCAGGGCCAGCACCGGGAGACCATCCGTGAGCATCGAATTTCTATTGACGTCGCTGATTGTCGTGGCTTCGCCCGGTACCGGCGTTCTCTATACGCTGAGCGCCGGGCTCTCGCGTGGTGCGCGCGCCAGCATCATTGCCGCTTTCGGCTGCACGCTCGGCATCATTCCGCACATGGCGGCCGCCATCACCGGCCTCGCGGCGCTGCTGCACACCAGTGCCGTCGCCTTCGAGACGCTGAAATATCTCGGCGTCGCCTACCTGCTCTACATGGCCTGGAACACGCTGAAGGAGAAGGGTGGCCTGAGCGTCGAAGAAAATGTTGCGCCGCGCTCGGCCGGCAAAGTGATCACTTCGGGCATCCTCATCAACATCCTCAACCCAAAACTGTCGATCTTCTTCTTTGCCTTCCTGCCGCAATTCGTCAGCACCACCGAACCGCATGCGCTGTCGAAGATGCTGGAACTCAGCAGCATCTTCATGCTGCTCACCTTCGTGGTCTTTGTCGGCTACGGCGTTTTCGCGGCGTCAATCCGCAGCCATGTCGTGTCGCGGCCAAAGGTGCTGACCTGGATGCGCCGTACCTTCGCCGGAGCCTTTGTCATGCTCGGCGCCAAACTGGCGCTGGCGGACCGGTAGACAGGAAGGTCGCGGGCAGCGCAAATCTATCCCTTCACATAGCCCATGGCCTCGACAATCTGCCCGTCCGCCACGCGCATCAGGTTGACGCCGCGCAGCGAATTGCCGTCGCCCATCCAGTAGCGCCAGCGGATCGTCGCCCGATCGCCGGCGACGAAAGTTTCTTCAATGTCGAAGCGCGTGCCGGGTTCGGTTGCGATCGCCGACCACAGTTCGACGCAGGCGCCCTTGCCGATGCGGCGGGCGCCGTCCGGGGCCGGCGTGGTGTTTTCGATCACGCAATCTTCCGCCACCAGATCGTCGAGCGCCGACGGGTCGTGGCGCTGGAAGACGTCGTTGTAGCGCCGCATGATCTCGGCCGTTTCGGCGGAGCGTTTGGCGGCGGCGATGTCGATGACGAGTTCCTGTGTCATTGGATATTCCTTCCCTTCAGTGATCGGTAGCGGTTTCGATGAGGCGGGCCTTGAGCGTGATCACTGCGACGCCGGCCAGCGCCCGCGACACGAGGCAGCTCTCCTTGGCCGTCTGCGCCAGCCGCTCGAACTCCCCCGCCGCCAACCCGGCGACGCTTGCCTCGGTCTCCAGCTCGATGCGGGTCAGCGTCGGTCCGGCCGCGGTGGCGCCGAGATGCGCTTTGGCGATCGTGTGGATGCGTGCGGGAGTGTAACCTTCGCGGCCGAGGACGGTGCTCAGCGCCATCGAGAAGCAGCCGGCATGCGCCGCCCCAATCAATTCCTCGGGGTTGGTGCCGGGACCGTTCTCG
This sequence comes from Mesorhizobium sp. M1006, assembly GCF_040318825.1. Classification (NCBI taxonomy): domain Bacteria; kingdom Pseudomonadati; phylum Pseudomonadota; class Alphaproteobacteria; order Hyphomicrobiales; family Phyllobacteriaceae; genus Mesorhizobium; species Mesorhizobium sp. M1006. The sequence continues at coordinate 2,190 of NZ_JAMYMZ010000069.1, read as the reverse complement.
AAACGCGACGGGAACGAGTAGGCGCCTTCGAAGACGCCGCTGCCGAGCTTCAGCCGGCCCGAACCTTCCTTCAACGATCCCTGCCATTGGGCCTTTGCTTCACGAATGGTCATTGTGTCTCTCCTTTGATTTGAGGGTCGATCAGATTTTGGGGCGGACCAGTCAGGCGCTGTCGACGACCACTTTCCCGAAGACGTCGCCTTGCTGGAAATAGCGGTAGGCGTCGTTGGCCTCGTCGAAGGCGAACACCTTGTCGATGACAGGCCTGAGGCGATGCACCGAGATGGCGCGCAGCATGGCTTCGAGGTTGGTGCGATTGCCGACGAACAGGCGGCTGATGGTGGCGAGGCTGCGCTGGTAGACCGGGCCGGGGATCTGCACCGTCCCGCCTTTCGCATCCTGTATGGTGAGAAGCACGATGCGCCCGTAAAGCGCGCAGGCGATCATCGATTGCGCGAAGGTCGGCGGGCCGCCGGTCTCGACGACGAGGTCGATGCCGCCGGTCTGCTCGCGCACCGCAGCACCCCATTCCGGCATGTCGGCGGTCGAGACGACGAGGTCGGCGCCCAGCGCCCGCAGCCGGTCCAGCTTCTCGTTGCGCGAGCTGACTGCCACGACACGGCAGCCGAGCAGCTTGGCGAATTGCAGCGCAAATAGCGCGACGCCACCTGAACCGATGACAAGAACCCATTGGCCGGGCTTCGGCATTTCGGCCGCCGTCACGGCATTCCAGGCGGTCAGGCCGGCGCAGGTTAGTGTCGCCGCTTGATGCCAGTCGAGATGATCGGGAAGCCGCACCGCCCATTGCTCGTCGAGCACGGCGTATTCGGCCAGCATCCCGTCCAGCGTGCAGCCGAGCTGGTCGATCAGACCGGCATTGATGCGGCCATCGATCCAGCGCGCAAAATAACTGCCGGTGACGCGGTCGCCGACGGCAAAGCGGGTGACGGCCTCGCCGACGGCAACGACTTCGCCGGCGCCGTCGCTCAGTGGGATAACGCCTTGGCGCGGCGCCAGCGGGTAGGTGCCGTTGAGGATCATCGTATCGCGGCGGTTGAGCGCGGTGGCGCGGACACGCACGACGATCTCGTGCGGCTTCGGCGTCGGCTGCGCCTCGTCGCGCATCACCAGGCACTTGGTCCCGCAGGTTCCTTCAAGACGATAACTGCGCATTTGCCTCTCGTATATGTAGACTGATCTACATATTATGTAGACCGATTGTCATATTCGAGGCAAGGCCTATAATGGTTGCTCCTGACAGAGGTTGACATGGCGAACGACACCCGCACCCGCATACTCGAGACGACGGGGCTGCTGCTGAGGCAGCGCGGCTACCATGGCACGTCGCTCAACGATATTTTGAGCGCCTCAGGCACACCGAGAGGTTCGCTCTACTTTCACTTTCCGGGCGGCAAGGATCAGCTGGTCATCGAGGTGACGCGCGACAGCGTCGCCGATGTGACGCAGAGGCTGGACGCCGCGCTCGCTGCCGAAAAGGACCCGGCGGTGGCTGTCCACCACATCTACCAGTCGGTCGCGCGCATGCTGGAAGACAATCGGTTCACGCTCGGTTGCCCGATCGCACCCGTGGTCTTGGACTCGCCGATCGACATGCCGGAACTGGCCGAATTGTGCCGGTCCGCCTTCGAGCAATGGATAGGCTTGCTCAGGGCGGCCTTCGTCAGGGCAGGGGTGCCCGAGCGACGCGCGCACGCGCTGGCATTGCTGGTCGAATCATCGCTTGAAGGACTGATGGTGATCGCACGCGCCACCCACGACCGCGCCCCGGTGCTGGCGGTAGCCGATGAGGTCGCGGCGCTGATTGAGGGGGCATTGCCGGCCAAGAGTGCCACTGCCGCGGTGCATTGACGTTTATGCCTTCATCGCATCGAAGGCGGCGCGGCGTTCCGCCAAAAGGGCCAAGGCTGCAGCTCGACGATTCATGTTCTGCGCTGCCGCGACGCTTGGAAGCAAGGGCATGGTAGCCGAACAGACGCGTCCTGCGGGATACGCGCCTGCTTACTTGGGATCGGACGGCCTCTCAATCTCCGCCACATCAACGAAAAAGGGCGGCATCGCTGCCGCCCTTTTCGTAAGCTTGCGAGATTGGCTGGATTAGAAATCCATGCCGCCCATGCCGCCCATGCCGCCGCCGCCCATGCCGCCCGGCATGCCGCCGCCAGCCGACTC
>NZ_JAMYMZ010000068.1:0-23667 GCF_040318825.1 Mesorhizobium sp. M1006 | reverse complement strand
TTCCCATCAGCCATCGCATCAAGAAATGCGCCTGGAACGACGACTATCTCATCAATGCCATCACTCATATGCGATAGCCCTGCCCCTCGAGGGGAGATTGGCGCATAGATGAATCAAATTTGCCGATCAGGCGAAAACTATTCGGTTGCGGTGAGCCGCCGCCCTGCCTACGATTTCGGCTACGCTAAGGAAAGGGCAGGATGCAGCAACCCGGCCGGGCCGCAGAGATCAAGGCAATCGGGATCGGCAAGAGCTTCGGCTCGTTCCGTGCGCTGGACGATCTGACGCTCGATATCGGCCGTGGCGAGTTCCTCACCCTGCTCGGCCCCTCCGGTTCCGGCAAGACCACCTTCCTGATGATCCTTGCCGGCTTCATTCAGCCGACCGACGGTCGCCTTTACAGCGACGGCGTCGACATCACCGAGCGGCCGGCCGAGCAGCGTGCCGCCGGCATGGTGTTCCAGGGCTATGCGCTGTTCCCGCATATGAGCGTCGAGGCCAACATCGCCTTTCCGCTCAAGGTGCGAAAGAAACCGGCGGCCGAGATCAAACGCCGCGTCGGCGAAATGATCGAGCGCGTCGGGCTCAAGGGCCACGAAAAGAAACTGCCGTCGCAATTGTCCGGTGGCCAGCAGCAGCGGGTCGCACTGGCGCGGGCGCTGGTGTTCGAGCCGGGCGTACTTTTGCTCGATGAGCCGTTTTCAGCACTCGACAAGGGCCTGCGCGGCCAGATGCAGGCCGAGATGAAGCGGTTGCACCAGGAGACCGGCACCACCTTCGTCTTCGTCACCCATGACCAGAGCGAGGCGCTGGCGTTGTCATCTCGCGTCGCCATCTTCAACCACGGCAAATTGCTGCAGGTCGGCGCGCCGGACGAGGTCTACGACCGGCCGGACAACCGCTTCGTCGCCGAGTTCCTGGGCGAGATCAACATGCTGCCGCTGAAGGGCGTACGCCCGGCCAACAATGGCTCGACGGGCCTCTGCGAAGACCGCGCGATCAGCATGCGCTGCAAGGCCGAGAAGGTCCGGGGCGACGCCATCCTGGCGATCCGGCCCGAATACATGTCGATCGCCCGCGAAGCCGCGACAGGCGAGAACGGCATTGCCGCGACTGCCGTCGCCTCGACCTATCTCGGCGCTGCGACGCGGCTCGATCTGACGACGCGGCAAGGCGCCAAGGTGACGATCTCTGTGCCGAACGAGGTCGCCGCTTCCGCGCTCAGCAAGGGCAATTCCGTCTGGCTGACCTGGCCGGCGGAGAAAGGCTTCCTCCTTCCGAACGGAGGACAATGACGATCGGCGCGGCGAATTCGCCAAGCTGACTTTCAGGAAATATTAACGACAAAAAAGGGGAACTGACATGACAAACCAAACCAAGAAAAATTCCATCGAGGCGCTATCCGCCAGGGCAGTGCGCGGCGAGATCTCGCGCCGGCAGTTTACGCAGCTGGCCGCACTGGTGCTGGCCGGCACGCCGATGCTGCTGCGCTCGACCGGCGCCTTTGCCGCGGCTAAGGAACTGGTGCTCGTCAACTGGGGCGGCGACGCCATTACCGCCTATGACGCGGCTTACGGCCAGGCCTTCACCAAGGAAACCGGCATTGTCGTTAAGATGGACGGCTCCGGCCCGACCGAAGGCGCGATCGCGGCGCAGTTCAAGAGCGGCGCCCCGACCTGGGACCTGGTCGACGTCGATCCGTTCTCGGCCATCACTCTCGGCGCCCAAGGCATGCTCGAGCCGATCGACTATGCGGTCGTCGACAAGAAGAAGATGCGGCCGGGATTCGGCTGGGAGTACGCTGCCTCGACCTATTTCTTCTCCTATGTCATCGCCTATGATGCCGAGAAATACGGCAGCCAGGCACCAACCGGCATGGCCGACTTCTTCGACGTGGCAAAATTCCCCGGCAAGCGCTCGCTCTACAAATGGGGCGTGTCGAGCTGGGAAGCGGCACTGCTCGCCGACGGCATCGCACCGGCATCGCTCTACCCGCTCGACCTCAAGCGCGCGCATGACAAGATCGCCGCCTTCAAGGAAAACGTCGTCGCCTATTGGGGTGGCGGCGCCGAAAGCCAGAGCGTGCTGCTCAATGGCGAGGCCTCGATGGCGATCGTCTGGTCGACCCGGGCTTCGCTCATCGAGCAGGATTCCGGCGGCAAGATCAAGTTCATCTGGGACCAGGGCCTGATCTCGCCCGGCGCGCTCGCCGTGCTCAAGGGCAATCCCGGCGGCAAGGACGCGGCGATGAAGTTCATCGCCAGCACCCAGGACCCGGAGAAGGAACTCATCATGTTCGAAAAGCTCGGTCAGGGTCCGGCCAACCCGGCCACCGATGCGCTGATACCCGCCGACAAGAGGCGCATCAATCCGGTCGATCCCGAGAACATGAAGAAGCAGATCCCGCTCGACATGGATTGGTACGCCAAGAACTACGGGGCGGCACTCGACGAATACACGAAGATCATCTCCGCCTGACAAGCCGGGATAACCGGATGAGAGCATACCTCTCCGACAGGATGGGCGCGGCGCTGTTGATGGCGCCGCTGCTCCTCTTTCTTGTGCTGGCCTATGCCTGGCCATTCCTTGGCGTGGTTAAATGGAGCTTCACCCTGCCCACGCCGGGGCTGGGGCAGTACAATGCGCTGCTCACGGATCAGTTGGTGCAGTCGGTCTTCATCCGCACGCTGCGTATCGCGGCGATCGTGACGATCGTTTCGGTTGTCGCCGCCTACGCCATCACCGTTGTCTGGGTACGCGGCACGCCGGTGCAGCGCGTCGTGGCCGAGTTCTGCATCCTGGTGCCGTTCTGGATCTCGGTGCTGACGCGCGCCTTCGGCTGGGTGGCGCTTTTGTCCAATCGCGGCCTGATCAACACCTGGCTGCAGGCGGTCGGCTTCATCTCAGAGCCGCTGGCGCTGGTGCGCAACGAGTTCGGCGTTATCGTCGGCATGACGCATTTCCTCATTCCCTTCGCCGTGTTTCCGCTGGCCTCATCGATGCGCAGCCTCGACGACCGTGTGCTGCTGGCGGCGCGCGGCCTCGGCTCCAGCCGTATGCGCACCTTTTGGTCGGTATTCGTGCCGATGACCAGCTCCGGCATCATCGGCTCGGCGCTGATCGTCTTCGTCTTTTCGCTCGGCTTCTTCGTCACGCCGGCGATCCTCGGCGGCGGCCGTAGCGTGATGATCGCCGAGCTGATCTACCTTCGCATCTTCCAGAGCCCGGACTGGGGCCTGGGCGCCGCAATCAGTGTCGTGCTGGTGCTGTTTGTCGGCGCGCTGATGGCGCTGCTGTTCCGCTATATCAGACCCAAGCAACTGGTGTAGCGCGATGCCGACCTACCGCCCCGGTCCCGTCTCGCTGGTCCTCGCCGCCCTCGTCGCGCTGTTCCTGCTGCTGCCGCTGCTCGCCGTCATCCCGGTGTCGCTGACGCCGAGCCGCATGCTGGCGATGCCGTCGGGCGAATTGTCGCTGCGCCATTACCGGGCGCTGATCGAGGATCCGCGCTGGATCAGTTCGATCCTGCTCTCGATCAGGATCGGCATCGTCAGCAGCGCCTTTTCCACCGTGCTGGCGCTCTGCTTCAGCCTCGGCATCTGGATGTTCCAGCCGCGCTTCACGGCAGCATTGGTCGGTTTCGTGCTGCTGCCGATGGTGGTGCCGCCGGTGGTCTCGGCAATCACGCTCTACTTCCTGCTGACCTCGATCTCTGGCGTCAGCTCATTCTTCGGCTATGACACCTGGCTGGGTGTCGCCATGGCGCATGCGGTGATGACGGTGCCCTTCGCCACGGTGCTGATCCTGGTGTCGCTCAGCCAGCTCGACCGCCGCATCGACCTCGCCGCCCGCGGCCTCGGCGCCACCGTGTGGGAGCGCGCCACCCGCATCATCATGCCCAATATCAAGTTCGGCATCGTCACCGCGGCGTTGTTGTCCTTCGTGCTGTCCTGGGAAGAGATCGGCGTCACCCTGTTTATCACCTCGGTCAACGCCATCACGCTGCCGCGGCTAATGTGGATGGGCCTGCGCGACAACATCGACCCGGCGATCGCAGCGCTCTCGGTGATCCTGATCGTCATCACCGTGCTGGTGCTTGTGGCGCGAAGCGTCGTGGTCAGGCTGCGCGCAGCGCTGTAGACGCCGCCTCACGCCGAGGTGACTGGCGCGAATGAAACCTTGGGCTACGATTTTCGTTATAGATGGTTCAACAGGTCGAAGGCCCCGCCATGAACCAGGGATGGTTTGCCAAGCCGGTTGCGGTTGCGGTCGGCATCGTGGGAGATATCCGCAACATTTCCAACGCACGGCAGGCTGTCGCATTGCTGGAAGCCCACTGGCGTGACACCGGCAGCGCCAAACACGGGGTGGCACTGCGCACATGCCGCCGCGCCATGAGCGACGATCGCTGGACCGAAGCCGCCAGGAACGCGTTCATCGAGGCCGCGCGGGAAGCGCATGTCCTGGTCGAGCGAGCCGTCGAACCGCAGGACCGGTCCAGGCAGGCGGGACCGTGATCGATTTGTGAGAGCCTCGGTGGTTCGGCCGATCTATTGCATCTCAGGCAGCATGCAGCCTTGGAATGGCGCTGACGTCAACCTCGCGTTCCGCGTGCCACGCATCATAGGCGGCCTGCATCCTGAGCCAGATCGCGGCGCCGTCGCCGAACATCTTTCCAAGACGGGCAGCGACAGCCGGCGACACCGGCTTCTTTTCGCGGATGATGTCATAAAGCTGCTGGCGCGAGATTCCGAGCAGATTGGCGATCTCCACCTTGGTCTTTCCGGTTGCCGGGATAATGTCGTCAAGCAGCGCTCCAGGGTGGGATGGGCAGCGCTCCATCGGACGCATCGGCTCATAAGAGGTCATGGGCTGGTTGTCCTTTCGCTTGGGGCGCCACGTACCCATAATGATATTGTTCGAAATCTACCCGGGTTGCCAGACCTCCCAAAAACCTGGCGGAGTTGTGGCACAGCGCCACCCACTAACCCATGGCATGGCGGATTCTCTTGGACAGGCGGCTCAAAAATGCCGGCCTCGACGACGCATCAAGCTTCCACGACAGCACCGCGGTCGCCATTTTCCGCGGCAACACTCCGACCGACAGGAACCAGGCGGCAAGGATTGCACGCCGCCGCAGGGATGCGGTCATTTCGAGGCTGGCGACGGCGCCGGCCGCCCCGAGCGCCAGCCGGGAATCGTCGGCCACGGGATGTCGGTCTCTGTCCGCGCAAAGCGATGCCAGCCGCTCTTCCAGGTGGACCGGATCGTGGCGGACGGCATTCGACGGCACGATGGTCAGGCCGATCCCGGAAGCCTGGTCCGACAGCGCCTGCATGCGGCGGAAATCGTGAGTTACCCGCCAGCGTGCCCGCTCGGCGAGCTTTTCACCGAAGACTGAATGGTTGGCGCCATGGATCCGGTAGGCGCCGAGGCATTCGTCGATCGATTGGACATGCCCGTACATCGGCGCCAGCGTTGCCAGATAGCCGTCGGCGCCCTGGCGGAACTCCGGCTCCGGTATCGGCATGATCGATTCGAGCGTTGCGCGGTCAAAGGCGAGCCCGCTGGTCACGGTCGTCTGATAGCGGCCCTTGTGCAGGAGTTTCGGCATGACGTCGCCGCTGTCGAAAGCCAGTTCGGGCGGCGGAAAGACATCCTTGATGCGTTGCCCCTCGTCGACGATATGCAGTCTGGACTGGACCTGGGCGGTTGCCTCGTCCCAGGTTTCGACAATGGTAGAGACGGCGGTTGGATAAAGATAATCGTCGGCGTCGAGGAACAGGACGATCTTGCCCGAGCTCGCCGCGAAGCCGGTGTTGAATGCCGCCGCGTGTCCGCCATTTTGCGCTCGCGGGCATGCGAGTATCTCATCGCGATAGGATTCCATGATTGTCGTGGAATTGTCCTGCGATGCATCGTCGACGACGATGACTTCGACATCGGCGTAGTCTTGCTCGAGGGCGCTGTCGATGCTGCGTTTGAGGAACCGCGCATAGTTGTAGTTCGGGATGATGATGGATACCGGAATGACAGGCCGCATCGCGTTTGACCTCGCATCTTGCTTTGGTTCGGCAAAGGCCCTCATGGGCCTGCCCCTCTTCAAGTGCCCCTCTTCAGGCGCGACGAGTTCCCCTCAGAAAAGCTTGCGCTTTCCACCAGGAGACGGGTCACGTTTCGCTTGCGACTTCGCAGTGAGGCCGCCATTGCCTTCGAGGGCTGCCGCCATAGTCAGAACGCGGTCGGCAGCAAAAGCTCCGACGTTCGGCCAAGGTGATGTCGCAACCGAGCCCGACGGAAATGTCTCGCCTCGCAATCAGGTCGGGAGCGAAGCGGACGGGTGCCCTGAAGGCATGGCGGATACTGGCCTGCAAATGCGGCTGGAACAAGCCCCGCGTCGAAAATAGGGCCACTTCAGGTTGCGTTTCAGGCGGCATGCCGCGACCGCCGGCCCTTTTGCCCCGGAGCCGGTGAACCGCCTCCGGGGCTTATGACCATGCAGCCTAAACAGTCAGGCGCCCTGCAAACCCGGCAGCGACAGGTCGACTTCCTCCGGCAAGTCGCCGGCCATGGCGGCGGCAAACTTCGTCTGGTCGAGTTCTCCCTCCCAGCGTGCCACCACGACCGTCGCTACCGCATTGCCGATGAAGTTGGTCAGCGCCCGGCACTCCGACATGAAGCGGTCGACGCCGAGGATCAGCGCCATGCCGGCGACCGGCACCGTGGGGACGACCGAAAGCGTCGCCGCCAGGGTGATGAAGCCAGCGCCGGTGATGCCGGCGGCACCCTTGGAGCTCAGCATGGCGACGGCGAGCAGCAGGATCTGGTCGCCGTAGGTGAGTGGCGTGTCGGTCGCCTGCGCGATGAACAGCGCCGCCAGCGTCATGTAGATGTTGGTGCCGTCGAGGTTGAAGGAATAGCCGGTCGGGATAACCAGACCGACCACCGAGCGGTTGCAGCCGGCGCGCTCCATCTTGGCCATGAGGCCTGGCAATGCCGCTTCCGAGGACGAGGTGCCGAGCACCAGCAGCAGCTCTTCCTTGATGTAGCGGATCAGCGCCAGGATCGAGAAGCCGTTGTAGCGGGCAACCGCGCCGAGCACCACCAGCACGAACAGCAGCGCGGTCAAGTAGAACGTGCCGATCAGCATGGCGAGATTGGCGATCGAGCCGATGCCGTATTTGCCGATCGTGAAGGCCATGGCGCCAAACGCGCCGATCGGTGCGGCCTTCATCAGGATGGCGACGAGGCGGAAGATCGGCGTGGTCAGCGCCTGCAGGAAATCGACAACCGGACGGCCGCGATCGCCGACCAACGCCAGGGCGACGCCGAACAGCACCGAGAAGAACAGCACCTGCAGGATGTCGCCCTGCGCGAAGGCGCCGGTGATGGTGTCAGGGATGATGTTCATCAGGAACCCGACGATGGTTGTGTCGTGCGCCTTCTCGGCATACGCCGCCACCTTGGCGGTATCGAGCGTCGCTGGATTGATGTGCATGCCGGCGCCGGGCTGGACGACATTGGAGACGACCAGGCCGACGACCAGCGCCAGCGTCGAGAACACCAGGAAATAGATCATCGCCTTGCCGGCGACGCGGCCGACCTTCTGCAGGTCGGAAACACCGGCGATGCCGGTCGCCACCGTCAGGAAGATCACCGGCGCGATCACCATCTTCACCAGCTTGATGAAGGCATCGCCGAACGGCTTCATCGCCTCGCCGGTTTCGGGATAGAAATGGCCGAGCAGCACGCCGGCGGCGATCGCCGCCAGCACCTGCACATAAAGATGCCGGTATAAGGGAAGTTTGCCGCGCGGCTCGGCGGCAGCGATTGCTGTCTGCATAACGTCCTCCATGGCGCCCCGATCGAAAGCTCGACTCCCCGGGGCAGTTGTTTTGAGACCAGCAGCCTCGCGACTGCTGAATTCGTGTTTGCAACAGTCGTGCCAGATACGCAGAAGAGCTTTTCATCATTGATTTTGTTGAGCATTCGCAAACGTCCGCTGTGCTGGACGCATGGATAGGTGCGAATCTCCGCATAGGTCGAATTGTGCTTTGTGCGAATTCATGCACAAATGGGCGATGCTGCAACGCCCCGCCGGTGCCTTGTCTTCGACGCCCGAGCAACTCGCCAGGCGGGCGCGCCGAGCCTGGCTGCTGTTTGCGGCCATCGCGCTTTTGATCGTCACGGCAGCGCTCTACGGCGCCGGCCTTTACGGCCGCACCGCCGAGATCGGGACCCTGGCGGCGCAGGGGCGTACCGACGCCAATCTGAAGGTCGCGCTGCTGCGCGCGGTGCTCGAAAGCCCGCGCGCCCTGCCGCTGCTTTTGTCCGCAGACCAGCAAGTGCGTGACGCGCTGTCGCAGAAAAATGCCGCGGCAATCGATGTGCTGAACCGCAAGCTCGAGGGGCTGGTCTCCGGCACCAAGGCGTCGGTACTCTATGTCGTCGGCACCGATGGACTGGCGGTCGCCTCCAGCAACTGGCGCGAGCCGATCAGCTTCGTCGGCAATGACTACCGTTTCCGCGACTATTTCTCCGGCGCGATGCAGGCCGGAACCGCCGAGTATTTTGCGCTCGGCAATGTCAGCAAGCGCCCCGGCCTCTACATTTCGCGGCGCGTCGGCGACACAGACGCACCGCTCGGCGTCGTCGTCGTCAAGATGGAGTTCGACCAGCTCGAAGCCGACTGGCGTGAGGCGAACCGCCCGGCTTATGTCAGCGACGAGAACGGCGTCGTGCTGATCACCAGCGTGCCGTCCTGGCGTTTCATGACAACCGCACCGCTGGCCGCACCTAAGCAAGCCGCGATCCGCGACAGCCAACAGTTCGGCGACGCGCCGCTTGTGCCGTTGCCGATCAAGCACCCGCGGGCGCTCAGCCCGGATGTGTCGATCGTCCACGCGGTGACGCCCGGCGGCAGCGACGCGGAGTATCTCAGCCTTTCCACGACGGTTCCTTCGACCCCCTGGCGGCTCGACTATCTGATTCCGGCTGAAGCGCCGATCGCCGCCGCCGTCCGCGAAATGCGGCTTCTTGCGCTCGGCGTCGTCGTCCCGCTGCTCGGCCTTGCCGCGTATCTGTTGTGGCGCCGGCAGTCGGCGCAGATGCGGATTGCCGCCGAACAGGCGGCCCGCACCGAACTCGAACGCCGCGTCGTCGAACGGACCGAGGATTTGAGCCGCGCCCGCGACCGGCTGCAGGCCGAGATAACAGGCCACCGCAGCACGGAAGCCAAGCTCCAAATCGTGCAGCAGGATCTGGTCCAGGCCAACCGCCTCGCCATCCTCGGCCAGGTCGCTGCCGGCGTCGCCCATGAGATCAACCAGCCGGTCGCCACCATACGCGCCTATGCCGACAATGCCCGCACCTTCCTCGACCGCAAGCAGACCGGGCCGGCCGAGGAAAACCTCGGCGCTATCGCAGCCCTTACGGAACGCATCGGCTCAATCACCGAGGAGTTGAAGGCATTTGCCCGCAAGGGCCGCACCGCCGCCGAGCCTGTCGAATTACGTGGTGTTATCGAAGGCGCCGTCATGCTGTTGAGAAGCCGCTTTGCCGGCCGGCTCGACGCATTGGCCATCGACCTGCCGCCGCCGAGCCTCAAGGTCATGGGCAATCGGGTGCGGCTCGAACAGGTGCTGATCAACCTCTTCCAGAACGCGCTCGAAGCACTCGACGGCCGCGACGACGCTCGTGTGCAGGTGTCGGTCGAGGAGACCGCGGACGGTGTGACGGTCGGCGTGTCCGATAACGGACCGGGCATTCCACCCGCGATCCTCAAATCGCTGTTCACGCCGTTCAACACCTCCAAGGAAAAAGGCCTTGGCCTTGGCCTCGTCATCTCGAAGGACATCGTCGCCGATTATGGCGGCCGCATCGAAGTTTCGAGCGACGACAGCGGCACCCGCTTCACCATTCATCTCCAGACAGCAGCGTAAGCCATCATGACGAACGACAATGCCGCGCCGGTGATCCTGATCGACGACGACCGCGATCTCCTCAAGGCCACCGTGCAGACGCTGGAGCTTGCCGGCTTCTCGGTCTCGGCCTTTGCGGTGGCGGCCGAGGCGCTGGCCGGGCTCGACGCCGGTTTTACCGGCGTCGTGGTGTCGGATATCCGCATGCCCCAGATCGACGGCTTGCAGCTTTTCAACCGCATCCTGCGGCTGGATGCCGACATTCCCGTCATCCTCGTCACCGGCCACGGCGACATCGCCATGGCCGTCAAGGCGATCAAGGACGGCGCCTACGACTTCATCACCAAGCCCTTCGCCGCCGACCGGCTGGTACAGAGCGTGCGCCGCGCAGCGGAAAAGCGCCGCCTGGTGATGGAGAACCGCGCCTTGCGCGAGGCGGCCGGAGAGGCGCAGGACGGCCTGCCGCTGATCGGCCAGACGCCGGCGATGGACAGGCTGCGCCGCACACTACGCCAGATCGCCGACACCGACGTCGATGTGCTGGTGACCGGCGAGACAGGCTCCGGCAAGGAGGTGGTGGCAAGCCTTCTGCATCGCTGGAGCCGCCGCGCCAAGGGCAATTTCGTCGCGCTGAATTGCGGCACGCTGCCGGAGACCGTCATCGAGAGCGAGTTGTTCGGCCATGAGGCCGGCGCCTTCACCGGCGCGCAGAAGAAACGGATCGGCCGCATCGAGCACGCCAGCGGCGGCACGCTGTTCCTCGACGAGATCGAAAGCATGCCGGTGTCGACGCAGGTGCAGATGCTGCGCGTGCTGGAAATGCGCGAGGTCACCCCGCTCGGCACCAACGAGGTGCGCCCGGTCGATCTGCGCGTCGTCGCCGCCGCCAAGGTCGATCTCGGTGATCCGCGCCAGCGCGGCGCTTTCCGCGAGGATCTCTATTATCGGCTCAACGTGGTGACGATCTCGATCCCGCCGCTGCGCGAGCGCCGCGACGATGTCGCCCTGCTGTTCTTCTATTTCGCCGAGCGCGCCGCCGCCCGTTTCCACCGCCAGGTGCCGGCAGTGCCGGCTTCGGTGCATCGCCATCTCAGCGACCATGACTGGCCGGGCAATGTGCGCGAACTGGCGCATTTCGCCGAGCGGTTCGTGCTTGGGTTGGAGGAAGGCGCCGAAGCACAACCCCCTGCCCCGACCCAGTCGAACACCGCCATGAAGCTGCCGGAGCGGCTGGAGCGCTACGAGGCCGACATCATCCGCGAGACGCTTGGCCGCAACGAGGGCGACGTCAGGCGCACGATCGAGGCGCTGGGGATTCCGCGCAAGACTTTCTACGACAAGCTCCAGCGCCACGGTATCGTGCGCAGCGATTTTTCGAGGTAATCGCCGCCGGGCCTCGACCGGGCGGCCCGGTTACTTGGCGTCGTGGAAGATGATACCGACAGTGTGGCGCATGCCGGAACGGAGCCGGCTGACGCCGTGCCTGAGATTGACCCGGTAATTGCCTCGTGTGCCCTGGACCGGTCGATTGTGGACCGCGAAGGCGACCGCGTCGCCCCGGCGCAGCGACACCACCTCGGCGCGGCTCTGCATGCGCGGACGCTGCTCGGTCAGCACGAACTCGCCGCCGGTGAAATCCTTGCCTGGTTCCGACAACAGGATCGCCACCTGCAGTGGGAAGGCCAGATCGCCGTAGAGATCCTGGTGCAGGCAGTTGAAGTCGCCGGGAACATATTGCAGCAGGAGCGGCGTCGGCCGCGTCTGGCCCTGCTCGTGGCATTGCTCGAGGAACGCGGCGTGTTCGTCGGGATAGCGCTGCGCGATACCCATGCGCTCGTTCCAGTCATTGGCGACCGCGGCCAGGCGCGGATAGAGCGCGGTGCGCAAGCCGCCGATCAAGTCGGGCAAGGGATAGCGGAAATAGCGGTACTCGCCCTTGCCGAAGCCATGCCGCGCCATATGGACATGGCTGCGGAAATGGCTCTCGTCCGAATAAAGTCCGGCGATATGCCGGCACTCCTGCGGCGTCAGCAGCTTTTCCATCACCGCGCAACCATAGCCGCTCAGCTCATCGGCCAGCGTCCGCCAGTCATATCCGGCAACGCGCACCTCCGCCGATTTCACCGCCGCTTTCGCGCCTATCGAATGGATGGTCATGGTTTCGCCTCCTGTGGCTTCTGTGTCATTGAGATGGGTGAAACGGCGCGCGCGGACCACCCGTTTCTTGCCGGGTGAACTCGTTAGCGATTGTCTCGGGGATTTCGTTGAATACAATGCAGCGGGGCTTGCCGCGATGAGGGGCGATTTGATCGGACGGGTTCGACAAAGGGACGGGGCAGTCCGGCAATTCCTCGTTTGCCTCGTCGTCATGCTGGTCTCGGCGCTCCCGGCCTTGTCCGCCAGCAGCGACTGCGTCAGCGACGATGAGGTCGATCCGGCGGTGCGGATCGCCGCCTGCACGCGCATGATCGAGGATGCGACAGAGCCCCTCGAAAACCGCGGTATTGCCTATTTCAAGCGCGGCAATGCCCTGACGGAACGAGGCGACTATGACCGCGCGATCGCCGACTACAGCGCGTTCATCGGCATCGCACCGACCGTCGCCAGCGGCTACTATAACCGGGGCATCAGCTGGGTCTTCAAGGGCGACTACGACAAGGGCATCGCCGATCTGGACAAGGCGATCAGCCTGGACCCTAAATATAGCGACGCCTACTACAACCGCGGCGTCGCCTGGACCTTCAAGGGCGAGAACGACCGGGCTTTGGCCGACTATGACAGGGCAATCAGTCTCAGTCCCGGAGACGGCAAAAGCTACCACAATCGCGGGCTGATCTGGTCAAGCAAGGGCGACGACGACCGCGCGATAGCCGATTTCGACCAGGCCATCAGGCTCAACCCAAACGACGCCAGTTCCCTGAACGGCCGCGCCGATGCCTGGACCAACAAGGGCGATGCGGAGCGCGCGCTGGCCGACTATGACAAGGTGATCAGCCTCGATCCGAAAAACGCACATGCCTACTACCGGCGCGGCAACGCCCGGCTGACGGGCGGCGATTTTGACGATGCCATCACCGACTACAATAAGGTCGTCGCGATCGATCCGAAGGATGCTAGCGTCTACTACAACAGAGGCCTCGCCTGGTCGAACAAGGGCGACCATGACCAGGCGCTGGCGGACTTCGACACGTCCATCAGCCTCGATCCGACATTTGCACCAGCCTATTACAGCCGAGGCGTCACTTGGGCCAACCGGGGGGACCATGACCGCGCCATAGCCGATTATGGCAAGGCGATTGGCATCGATCCAAAACTCGCCGTCGCATACTACGCGCGAGGCGCGGCCCGATCCGACGCAGGTGACGCCGATGGCGGCATCGCCGACTATGGTCAGGCCATCGCGCTCGATCCGAAATATGTCGACGCCTACAACAACCGGGGGATAGCATGGGCGGCGAAAGGCGATTTCGACGGCGCCATCGCCGACTACGACCAGGCGATCAGACTCGATCCGAAACACGCCATCTCTTATTCAAACCGGGGTCTGGCCCGAGCAAACAAGGGCGACATCGATCGTGCCATCGCCGATTACAGCCAGGCGATCACCTTCGATCCGAACCTTGGCAATGCCTATTTCAACAGAGGCATCGCCTCGCTTGCAAGGGGCGATGCGGACAGTGCCATTGCCGATTACACCCAGGCGATCAGGCTCGATCCGACAAATCCGAAAATCTACGTCAAACGTAGCGAGGCCTGGTACAAGAAGGGGGAGGACGATCACGCCATTGAGGACTCCAACCGGGCCATCGGTCTCGATCCGAAAGGCGCGATGCCCTTCAACAACCGTGGCATGTCCTTGTGGCGAAAGGGCGAAGCCGACAAGGCCATCGCTGATTTTGACCAGGCGATCCGCCTCGATCCGAAATACGCCGACGCATACGCCAATCGAGGTGCAGCTCTGGCGGACCGGGGCGATAGGGACCGTGCGCTGGCCGACCTCAACCAGGCGATTACCATCGACCCGGGTCAGACCGACGCCTATCTGCATCGGGGCATGATAGATATCGACAGGGGCGATTTCGACGACGCGATGGCCAATCTCGACAAGGCGATCAGTCTTGACCAGAAAGATACCTACGCTTTCAACGCTCGGGGTTTAGTGTGGTTCAAGAAGGGCGATAATGACCACGCCCTCGCCGACTACAACATAGCGATCGATCTTGATCCGAAGCGTGCCGAGACTTTCAACAACCGGGGGATGGTCTGGGCGCGCAAAGGCGACGTCAACCGCGCCTTCAAAGATTACGGACAAGCCATCAACCTCGATCCAAAATACTCAAGCGCTTACTACAATCGGGGAATAGCCTGGTTCGCCAAAGGGGACAATGACCGTGCTATGGCCGATTACGACCAGGCAATCAGCTCCGACCCCGGGAACATCGATGCCTACAACAACCGAGGACTGGTGTGGGCGGCAAAGGGCGAGTTCGACCGTGCCATCGCCGACTACGACAAAGCGCTCGGCCTCAACCCGAAAAATACCTTTTCCTATTCCAATCGTGGAATCGCGCGTGCGGGAAAGAGCGACAATGACGGCGCCCTCGCCGATTTCGACAAGGCCATCAGCCTCGATCCAAAAGATCCTTCTGCATTTTTCAACCGGGGCATAACGTGGATTGCCAAGGGTGATGCCGAGAAGGCCATCGCCGATTTCGATAAGGCGATTAGCCTCGATCCGAAACTGATGCCCGCCTACTACAAACGCGGCGAGGCATGGCTAGAAAAAGGCGACAATGACCGGGCGATCGCCGATTACAGCCAGACCGTTACGCTCGACCCGACAAAGGCCATCGCCTACAACGACCGAGGGTTCGCCTGGAGCAGGAAAGGCGAGTTCGACCGTGCCATCGCCGACTACGACCGCGCGATCAGCCTCGATCCGAGACTTGTCAAGAGCTACCAAAACCGAGGCGTCGCCTGGACGGCAAAGGACCAATACAGCCGCGCTATCGCCGATTATGGCGAAGCAATCAACCTCGATCCGAAAGACGCCTCCACCTATGCTGGCCGGGGCGTCCTGTATCTCTATTCCGGCGCGACGGCGATGGCGCAGACGGATTTCGAGCAGGCGGCCTCTCTCACCCCCGACAATGCCTACTTTGCCATCTGGCTTGATATCGCGGCGCGGCGCAACGGCGCGGCGAGCCACTTGAAGGAGGCGAAAAGCAAGCTCGACATGACGAAGTGGCCGGCACCGCTGGTCAGCATGCTGCTGGGTGAAAAGACGTCCGCCGAAGCACTTTCGGATGCCGGTGCTGTGGGCCTGGCTCAGAGAACCGGACAAGTCTGCGAAACGAATTTCTACACGGCCGAGCTTAGCCGGCTCCAAGGGCATAGCGAGGAAGCCTTACGGCTTTACCGGCTCGCCGCTAGCGATTGTCCCAGGGATTTCGTCGAATACCGAGCCGCCATGAGTGCGCTGCACGATCTG
Source organism: Mesorhizobium sp. M1006 (assembly GCF_040318825.1). Classification (NCBI taxonomy): domain Bacteria; kingdom Pseudomonadati; phylum Pseudomonadota; class Alphaproteobacteria; order Hyphomicrobiales; family Phyllobacteriaceae; genus Mesorhizobium; species Mesorhizobium sp. M1006. The sequence continues at coordinate 8,256 of NZ_JAMYMZ010000068.1, read as the reverse complement.
GGCGTGCCGCCATAACTCTGCAAACGACCGTCTCTTTTGCCGAGAAGATCGTTGGCGAACAAGGCGATAGAGACACACTGCCCGACTGATCCAGGCTGTGCCACGTCCATATGTCAGGAGCCTTCGCCAGCGCGATTCCGGTTTTCACTGGCCCGCGCTAGACTGGCAGCAACCGCAACCGGACTGCCCCCGGCATGATCGTCCAGACCTGCATCAATGGCGCGCGCAGCGCCGATTTTCACCCGCGACTGCCGCTTGATCCCGAAGCCATGGCGCGCGACGGTGCGACCTGCGTCGCCGCCGGTGCGGCCGAACTGCATGTCCATGCCCGCGGGCTGGACGGTCGCGAAAGCCTGGCTCCGGCGGCGATGGACCAGACTGTGCTAGCGCTTCGTCGCGCCTGCCCTGGAACGCTGATCGGCGTGTCGACCGGCGCCTGGATTGAGAATGACGACGAGCGGACGCTGGCCGCGATCGCCGCTTGGAGCGAGCTGCCCGACTATGCCTCGGTCAATCTCAGCGAAGACGCCGCGCCCGCTATCATGGAGCGTCTGCGCCAACGCGGCATTGGCATCGAGGCGGGGCTTGCCTCCGTCGCCGACGCCGAACGCCTGGTGAGCCTCGACCATGGCAAACGCGTGCTGCGGATCCTGATCGAAATCTCCGAGCAGGAGCCGGACGCTGCGCTGGAGATCAGCGACGATATCGCCGCCGTGCTCGACGGCGCCGGAATGCGCCGGGCAATCCTGCTGCACGGCGCCGACGCCACGGTCTGGCCTTTCGTGCACCGGGCGGCGGAACGCCGTTGGTCGACGCGCGTCGGACTGGAAGACGGCAAGGAGCTCCCTGATGGAACAGTAGCATCTAGTAACGCTGCGCTGACAGCGGCAGCCGTCGCTATCTTCGAGTCCAGCCGTTAGCGCGGGAACGGCCAATCTCCTCTTCACTGGGGAGATGCCAAGTTTGGCAACGAGGCAGGCCAAAGTCGGCCGAGCATAAGTGTGGCGGCACGCTATATCAATAAAACTTATCTAAAACTTTACGTGTTAATTAAACCAACAATTAATCGGCACATCAACGATCACGTATGTTAATGCTCTCCTGCACCGGGGACCATTTTTTGATGAACATCATTCCACAGAATGATCACGCTGCGCCGCGTCGGATTCAACAGTATACATCGATACAGGTACTGCGGCGGCTGGCAGCTCTCATGGTTGTTATCTATCATCTTCCGGCCGCGCTGGGCATGCTCGATCTGCGTATTCCCGTTCTAAACAGCGGCGTCGACCTGTTTTTCGTCATTAGTGGTTTTGTAATGGTTCTCTCGACAGAGAACAGACGCGCCGACCACCGTGCTTTTTTGATGCAGCGCTTCACGCGCGTCGTTCCGTTCTATTGGGTTATGACCTTCCTTATGGTCGCCGCACTTTGGTTGTTTGCCGGTCGTGCAGTGTTTCTTGAGCAGATCACCAATAGCCTGCTTTTCATAGCCTATCTCGATACGGTCACAGGCTATGTCCAACCGGTGCTTGGCGTGGGTTGGACGCTCAATCTGGAAATCCTGTTTTACATTCTGTTCGCGGCGACTATGCGTTTCGGCACGCTGACGCAAATGGCCATGGTCGGCGTTGTCTTTGCAATCGCCGTAGCGGCGCGCATCGTCTTCAAACCCGCCGCCGACACTGTGCTGTTTTTCTATACCACGCCAATCCTGTTTGAGTTCCTTGCCGGCATGGCGCTCGGCCACCTGGTCGGCAGACTGGCGCGTTTGCCTACCGTCCTGGGTGTCTCGGCGCTCGTGTTCGCCATCGTGTCCATGCTGGTGATGGTACTTGGCTTCAACTTGCCGCGAACCCTTGCTCAGGGAATCCCGGCCTTGATCCTTGTCGCCGGTTGCATCAGCCTGGAAAGCTACTTCCGGCTTTTTGCTCCTCGCCTGCTGGCAAGGTTGGGCGATGCCTCCTACTCTCTCTATCTGACGCATCCTATCGTGCTGCTTGCGACCGCTCCTGTCGTTGCAAGCGTCAGCGTATCACCATGGCTTGCTGGCATGGTTATTGTCACCGCCTGCATTGCCATCTCCCTGGCCAGCTACAGTTTTGTTGAAAAGCCGATTTTGGCCATTTCGCGGATGAGCCTTTCCGCCCGTCACGTGAAGGCATGAGTTGCGGCTGCGCTCCGCGGAACCACGGTGTCCCGCCAATCTTAGACCGGCGGCGCTGAACCTTCAAAAGATCCGGAAACAAAAACCCGCCTCGGGAGGACGGGTCGTTGGAGCCAAATTGGCACCATACCCAAATTAGTAGCATAGCTGCCGGCACAAAGCAAGAACAAAATGTGGCGACATCGACGAAAATTGCCGACAGGCACAGAGCCATGGCGGATGACATGGCTCTTGCCGTTGTTAAAAATCTCTCATAAGGTATTTTCATATCTGAAAGAAAATCCAATCGTTTCTTTCCTTTTATGAAAGCCTGAGCGTTTGCGGGAACATCTCGATCAGACCGACCGGCGACTGGTCAAGCTGCTGTCGCAAGATGCGCAGCTTGGCGTCAACCGCCTCGCTGAGAAGATGGCGATCTCGGTGCCGACGGTGCGCATGCGGCTGCGCAACCTGCTCGACCGCAACCTGCTCAAGATCGTCGGGCTGCTCAACCTGACCGAACGCCCTGAGCTGATCTCGGCCATCGTCGGCATCAATGCGCAGGGACGCGGCCGCGCCCGGGAACTGGCGCAGCGCATCTCCGAACTGCCTTTCGTGAACTCGGCCGCCGTCGTCACCGGGCGCTTCGACATCATCGTCGACGTGACCGTGGCCGGTGATGTCGCCGATCTCTACCGCGTCACCAGCGAGCTGATCCCCGGCGCCGGCGAGCCGGGCGAAGTCGTGCGCAGCGAGACCTTCGTCGTCATGGCGTCCTGCAACAAATGGGTCAGCCTGCCGGAAGGCTGCTGGTCGGACGAGACGCGGAAGGAAATGGCATGAAGATCGCGGTTCTCGGCGGCCTCGGCCTGCAAGGCCGGGCGGCGATCGCCGATCTCGTTGCCAGCGACGGCGTCGAGCAAGTGGTCTGTGTCGACACGGCAACCGACGGCGCTGCGCGGCTTGGCGGCCTGACAGACCTTGCCAGGGTGCGTTTTGTCGTGCCGGAGGGCGCGATCGGTCCGGTGCTGGCCGATGTGATGAAGGACGTCGATGCGGTCATCGACCTGTTGCCGCAGCCGCTGATGCGCGACGCGGTGCAGGCGGCGATCGCGACGCGCACGCCGCTGGTCACCACCAATTACGGCAAGGCCATCGCCGATCTCGCTCCCGAGGCCGAAAAGGCCGGCGTGTCGATCGTGACCGAATGCGGGCTCGACCCCGGCATCGACCTGGTGCTCTACGCGCGCGCCGCCAGCCAGTTCGACACCATCACCGCGATCGATTCCTACTGCGGCGGCATTCCCGAGCCGAAGGCGGTGGTCGAGCCGCTGCGCTACAAGGTGAGCTGGAATTTCGACATGGTTCTGGTCAGCCAGAACCGCGACAGCGTGCTGGTCGAGGACGGCAAACGGGTCGATGTGCCGGCCGCCCGCCAGCACGACAATCGTTTCATCCACGAGATCGAGGTGGCGGGACTGGGCAGGCTCGAAGCCTTCCCCAATGGCGACGCGCCGCATTATGCCGGCATGCTCGCCGCCGCCAAGGGGCTGCAGCGCTCCGGCCGCTATTCGCTTCGCTGGCCCGGCTGGTCAGCGTTCTGGGCGCCGCTGAAGCAGCTCGGCTTTCTCTCTGAGGACAAGGTGCCCGGCACCGGCGTCAGCCCACGCGAATTCCTCGGCCGGCTGCTTGCCCCGCAACTGCAATATGGCGCGGACGAAAAGGACCTTTGCGTCATGCGCAACGTCTTTGTCGGCAGCGAAGGCGGCCGCCGCAAGACGGTGACCTCGGAGCTGGTCATCGAACGCGACCTCGCCTCCGGCCTGTTCGGCATGAGCCTCGGCGTCGGCTATCCCGCCAGCATCGTGGCGCAGATGCTGGCACGGCGCGAGATCGCCACGCCCGGCCTGCTCAACCCGCTGCTGCATGTTCCCGATGGCCGTTTCCTCGATGAGCTCGCCAGGCGCGGCATCAAGGTTGCCGAAACGGTGAGCTGGGACTGAAGGATTTTCGAACGGTGGTCGCCGCCGGCAACGGCGCTGCCGCTCAAAAAGCACCTCGATAGGGTGAAACAACAAGTGGAACAACAAACGAAACAAGGAGGAATGCCCAAATGAAGATTGCCAAGCTTTTCATCGCCGGCCTTGCGCTCGCTGGCCTTACCGCTGCCGCCAGTGCGGGAACGCTCGACGAGATCACCAAGCGCGGAGAGTTGCGCGTCGCCGTGCAGACGCAAGGACCGCCCTTCTCGCTGGTGGGTGCTGCCGGCGAACGCACCGGCAGTTCGGTCGAACTCGCCGAACTGATGGCCAAGGAAATGGGCGTCAAGATCACCTTCCTCGACTTCGACTGGGACGGCCTGATCCCGGCGCTGCTGTCGGGCAAGGCCGATCTTCTGGTCGCCGACATGACCCCGACACTGGCGCGTGGCATGAAGGTCGCCTTCACCAAGCCTTACATGTACACGGGCAGCACAGTCTTCACCAAGGCTGGGACCGCCTTCAAATCCACCGAGGACTGCAAGGCCAAGGGCACCAAGATCGCCGTGCTGCTCGGCGCCACCGGCGAGAAGGAAGCCAAGGCCGCCTTCCCCGACGCCGATATCAAGAGCTACAAGGGCGGCGGCCCGCTGCTGCTCGACGCCGTCAACAACGGCCAGGCCGATTGCGGCGTCAACGACGTCTCGGCGGTCAAGGGCCAGTCGACCGCTTACCCCGCCGGCAGCTTCATCATCATGCCGGACATGCTGTCGAAGGAGCCGCTGGCCTTCGCCACGCGCTATGACGAGCAGGACCTGCTGGTCTGGATGAACCTGTTCCTCGACCAGGTCAGCCTCGACGGCCGCCTGCAGAAGAACCTCGATTACTGGGTCAATTCCGACGCCTGGAAGAAGGATCACTAAGTAGAGTGAATGGTGAATGGTGAATGGTGAGTAGGGAGTAGGGAGTAGGGAGTAGGGAGTAGGGGGTAGGGAGTAGAGAGTAGAGAGTAGAGAAGAGCTACTCGCTACTCGCTACTCACTACTCCCTACTCGCTACTCGCTGCTCCTATTCCCAATTCCCTATTCACTATTCCCTATTCACTATTCACCATTCACCGTCCAAAATGCTCGAAAACTTCAGCTTCCGCACCATCGTCGAATATCTGCCCCTGTTCGGGCAGGGCCTCGTCACGACCGTGTGGCTGTCTGTCCTCTCCTTTGCCGGCGCGCTCGCCGTCGGCATCGTGCTCGCCGCCATGAACCTGCAGCGCGGCCGGCTGTTCCGCGTCCCGGCCAAGGCCTATATCGACGCGGTGCGCGCCACGCCGCTGCTGGCGCAGCTTTATTTCCTCTATTTCGGCCTGCCGCGGCTCGGCTTCGTCCTGCCCGAGTTCGTCGTCGGCATCTTGGCCCTGTCGCTGAACAGCGGCGCCTATGTCGCCGAGATCATCCGCGCCGGCATCCTGTCGATCCCGCGCGGCCAGGTGGAGGCCGGCGTCGCCTCGGGCATGACCTATGTCCAGCGCATGCGCCTCGTCATCCTGCCGCAGGCGTTCAAGGTGACGATCCCGCCGCTGCTCGGCCAGGCGATCGTGCTGGTCAAGGATTCCGCCCTGTTGTCGCTGATCTCGGTTGCCGAGCTGACGCGCGCCGGACAATTGCTCGCCTCCGACCGCTTCATGCCGGCGGAAGGTTTCATCACCATCGCCGCCTTCTACCTCCTGCTCTATTACGGGCTGAAGGGGCTGGCGGCGCTCTCCGGGCGCTGGCTCGGCCTGGCGGGGGCACGGACATGATCTGGCAGCAGCTGCAAAGCATCGCCGGCAGCTATCCCCTCGCCTTGCGCGGCCTCGGCATGACCGTGGTGCTGTCGCTGATCAGCCTGGTGCTGGGCACGCTGCTCGGCTTCGGCCTCGGCATCCTGCGCACCGGCGGCAACCGGCTGATCAGCGGCGCGATCGGCGCCTGGGTCGACCTGATCCGCGGCACGCCGTTCCTGGTGCAGATCTTCCTGATCTTCTTCATCCTGCCGGAACTCGGCATCGAGCTCGACGCCTTCACCGCCGGCATCATCGCGCTGACCAACCTGGCCGCCTGCTTCATCTGCGAGATCGTCGTCGCCGGCATCCGCTCGGTGCCGACCGGCCAGGTCGAGGCAGCACTGGCGTCCGGCCTGTCGCGCTGGCAGCGCATGCGCCAGGTGGTGCTGCCGCAGGCGATGCGCATCGTGCTGCCGCCGCTGGTCGGGCAATATGTGCTGCTGATCAAGGATTCCTCGGTCGTCTCGGCCATAGGCCTCACCGACCTCACCCGCGTCGGCTGGCTGGTGGTGCAGCGTGTACCCAATGGGCTGCTGGTCTTCTTCCTCGTCGGCCTCGGTTACTTCATCGTCTGCTACCCCCTGATCATGCTGGCCCGCCGGCTGGAGCAACGCATGGGCGCGGCGCATGGCGAGGTACAGTTGTGACATCGAACCTCAAGGGTCCGGCAATATGACCAAAACCGGCATGATCGACTTTCGCGGCGTCAACAAATGGTTCGGCCAGCTCAACGTGCTCAGGGATATCACGCTGAGCGTCGAGCCGCGCGAAGTGGTCGTCGTCTGCGGCCCGAGCGGCTCGGGCAAGAGCACCCTGATCCGCTGCATCAACGGGCTGGAGACGATCCGCGACGGCGACCTGACGGTCGACGGCCAGCGCCTCGGCGACCCCGCCACCAACATGACGCGGCTGCGCACCGAGGTCGGCTTCGTCTTCCAGTCGTTCAACCTCTACCCGCACAGGACGGCGCTCGAGAACGTCACCCTGGCGCCGATCCATGTCCGCAAGATCCCGCGCGCTGAAGCCGAGAAGGCCGGGCGCGAATTGCTCGCCAAGGTCGGCCTCGCCGACAAGGTGAACGCCTATCCGGCGCAGCTGTCTGGTGGCCAGCAGCAGCGCGTGGCGATCGCGCGCTGCCTCGGCATGCGCCCCAAGATCATGCTGTTCGACGAGCCGACCTCGGCGCTCGATCCCGAGATGATCTCGGAAGTGCTCGACGTCATGGTCGCGGTGGCGGAGGAAGGCATGACCATGATGGTGGTGACGCACGAGATGGGCTTTGCCCGCAAGGTCGCCCAGCGCGTCGTGTTCATGGACGCCGGCGCCATCGTCGAGAGCGGCACGCCGGATGAGTTCTTCTCCAACCCGAAGACCGACCGCAGCCGCGCTTTTCTGAGCAAGATCCTGCGGCATTGACAGCAGCGACAATACGCACCGAACCTGCCGTCGCCTTTGCGCCGAGGTTGCGCTCGAGCCTACAATGAATCATCCGCAGCGGCGCACTATGGCGACACACCGAGCGCGCGCAGTGCATTGCCTGCTGCGACATATTCGATGAAGTCGTGGGGGCAGTCGCGTTCCGCAAGCCGGTACCGCCGCAAGGCTTCATCGTCACGGCCGTCGAGCCGGTAAAAACTCCGCGACATAGAGATTGGCCTCGCATAGATTTTCGCGTTTCTTGGCCGGGACCGGGACGGGATCGTCGGCTGCGGCCAACGCTGCTTCGGGCGTCTGTTCGCCAAGAAACATGCGAAACCAGCGGCGCCGGCCAACTTCACGGCCGCGGCCAAGACACTTCGGGTCTCGCCGTCGGCGATCAGCAAGATGATCAGGCAACTGGAAGCGCGGCTTAGCGCGACCCTTCTGACGCGGACCACGAGGGCGACGAGCCTGACTGAAGCCGGCGAGAGGTTTTGAGCCAGGCAGGACCGGCGCTGGAGCTCATCCTTGCCGCAATGAGGGATGCGGGAAGCTTTGCCGAAAAGCCTGCCGGCCGGTTGCGGTTGAATGTCCCGCAGATGACCTATCCGAACTTCCTCAAAGTACCAGAAACTTAGGCAATGATACTTTCCAAATCCCTGCCCCGGAGCGCCGATCTGGTTCCTTTCGTGGCTCCTGCGGACGTGGCCGCGCTGTTCGCGACCAAATCTTGCGCCGGGTTAACGTCCGCTCTGGGCCTAAGATCTGCCGAAGCGTTCAGCCGACCAAGCGGCAGCAATGGGTGGATAGTGTTGAAAAAGTCCGGGTTGCAGCAGTCCTGAAGCACTGATTCAATCTTCGTCGTAAGAGGAGATTGAGTCGATGATGGG